>JAAUTS010000027.1 GCA_012031345.1 Blastochloris sp.
CGTGACCGTGCAGTATGCCGCATGAATCTCCGACAATTCCCGGCCCTTGCCCAGGCAATTCCCACCTTGTGATTCCGGCTCTCCCCGCTGTAGCCCGTCAGAATCAAGTCCCCCATCCCACTCAATCCCGCCAGCGTCTCCATCTTGGCTCCTTGCAAAACCCCGATCCGCATCATTTCCGCCAAACTCCGCGTCATCAAACCTGCCAGACCATTCTCCCCCAGACCCAAACCCTGACACATCCCTCCCCGCCAAGGCGTAAACATTTTTTTAACGCCCCACCCAGTTCAACCCCCACCACATCACGACTGCGATACGTCCTCAGCATCGGTTGATGAATCGCCCCCTGCACCCGTCGCAACCACTCCTCATCATCCGAGGCTACCACCAAGGCCGTGGGAGACTGGGCTTGAACTTCAGAAGCCAGACTCGGCCCTGAGATGACTCCAAAAACTTGTCCCGGCCACATCTCCTCCACCACCTGACTGACCCGCTTACGGCTGCTGATTTCGATGCCTTTGATCAAACTGAACACCGGCACCTCCGGTCGCGACAAATCCAACAGGCGCTCCCGTAAATTCTGACAAGGCAGGGCCAACAACACGAAATCCCCCGGCCCTCCCGACGGCCAGGCCCTGTCCTTGCGATGCAAAAACTCCACCTCATGACCGTTACGCTCCAGCGCCTTCCCCATGGCAGAGCCCCAGGCTCCTTGTCCCACGATGGTGATTTTCATTCTTCCCCCCCGCTTTCATCCGGCTTTTTTCGGCCAAATCTCAATTCTGTCCCAGCCCGCAAACGCTGAATGTTTGAGCGATGTTTCCAAACTCCCATCCCTCCCAACAACAGAGCCGCACCCAACTTCCATGGCTCCCCTTGGTAAAAATAAAAACTGCTCAAGGGCAACATGATCGAAGCCGCAATCGAACCCAAGGACACATAACGACTCAACAAAAACACCACAAAAAACGCCAGCACACAACACAGGCCCGCCCATGGTAAAAAGGCAAACAGGAATCCGGCGGACGACGCCATCCCCTTCCCGCCTTTGAACCCCATGAATGGGCTAAAATTATGTCCCAACACCACCGCCACGCCTCCCAGGATCACCATCAAATCCCCATCCATAACCGTGCATTCCCAGACTCCCTCCCGCAAAAAAATGGCCAGCATCAAAACAGGCCCAAAAGCTTTGAAAAAATCCAGGAAAAAAACCAAACTCCCCCAACCCCTCCCCAAAACCCGAAAGGCATTCGTCGCCCCGATATTTCCACTCCCCATCGTTCGGATATCCACCCCCTTCATCCTCCCCGCCAAATATCCAAAGGGAATCCCTCCCACCAAAAAAAACAGCACCAGCACCAGTGCCACCGTTCCGTAACCGACCGGGCTGACCGCCAACGCCGTTCCACTCAACCAATCGACATGAGAAGCCTTGAACATCACGTCGGGGATTACGAATTAACCCAGGCAGAAGCGCAAGGAAATTTCCCGCATCTACAAAGTCACTACAGACTTGAAGCTCTTCATCGTAAGAAAGAACGTCATCGCGATAAAAATCTTTTGCGCCATTATCCTTCCTCTCCTACCATCACTCTCCATGTCCACTGTCACTTTGACCCCGCAACAACAGGAACTTCTCAACCGCGCCCGTGAAGCCTCCGATCGCGCCAATCATGATTACGCCATCACTCTCCTGCGTCAAATTGTGACCCAGGTCCCCGCTCATCTCGACGCCCGCCGTCTCCTCCGCGCCAATGAACTGCTCAAATTCAAAAACGTCTCCAGCTTTTCCAAATCCATGCTCGGCGTGAAAATTGCCCCCATGACCATGAAGGGGAAAAGCTCCTTCAAAAAATCACCCGTCGAAGCCATGGAAATCGCCGAGGAAATCCTCCACCTCGATCCCACCAGCGATCAAGGTAACAACCTGCTGGCGGAAGCCGCCATCGCCGCCGAGATGGTCCCCGTCGCTCTCCTCGCCTACGAAACCTTGCGCGACGCCAAACCTAACGACCTCGACAACTTGAAAAATTTGGGTCGCACCTACCTGCTCAATGGAGACGCACTCAAAGCCCAGTCCACTTTCGAAGCCGCCCTCAAAATCAAACCCAACGACGGGGAAGCCCTCAAAGGCATGAAAGACGCCAGCGCTTCCCACGCCTCCAAATCCGGCTCCTGGGAAGAAACTGGCGATTACCGTAAATCCCTCAAAAGTGCCGACGAAGCCAAGCAACTGGAACAGGCCAGCAAAGTGGTCAAATCCGAAGAGGCCATCAATGAACAACTCGCTCTCCTCTACCAGGAATATGAGCAAAACAACCAAAACATCAGCGTTGTTCTGAAAATTGCCGACCTCTGTGAACGCAAAGGGGACTTCGACTCCGCCATCGCCTATTTTGAATGGGCCTACTCTCTCACCAATAAGGCGGACTCAGAAATTGAAAAACGCATCCACAAACTCCGCATGAGGACCATTGAAAATCGGATCCAGGCCAAAAAGGCTGAAGCCGCCGCCGCATCGGATGAAACCAAGTCCACGCTGCAGGCCGAGCTCGAAGCCCTCCAACTGGAGAAAGCAGGCTTTGAATTGGACAGCGCCAAGGAACGTGTCGCCCGTTACCCCAACGATCTGCAACTTCGCTTCGAACTCGGTCAGGCCCTGGTCAACGCCAATCAACCCAAAGAAGCCATCTCCGAACTCCAACAAGCTCTCCGCCAACCCAATGTCCGTTACCAGGCCTACAATCTTCTCGGCATCGCTTTTTGGAAACGCGGCATGTTGGACTTTGCCATCAAGCAGCTTCAAACCGCCAAATCCGAAATGCCCATCATGGACAATTTGAAAAAGGAAATCATTTACAACCTCGGCTGCGTTCTCGAACAGGACGGCAAACACGAGGAGGCCCTCCAACAATTCAAAGAAATTTACGAGGTGGATTCTCAATACCGCGATGTCGCGCAGCGCGTTGAATCCTCCTACGGCGGTTAGGCTCAGATCCTCTCCCGCTCTCCGGGAGAAGGCTCAATGCCGCAGCCACCGCTCCATCTGATAACCCGGACCCTCCTGCAGGATCTTGTCCAACCGGAAGAGACTTTCAAATTCCGGCAGATGCGTGTCCCCCTCGTAAGCTTCCTCCACCCGCGTCAACAGCAGTTCCTCACAGTGCGGGAAAAGTTGACGATATACCTCCGCCCCCCCACAAACAAAAGAGCAGCGGCTCCTCCAGAGCCAACACCTGCTCCAGACTCCTCAACACCTCCACTCCCTCCACCGGTTCCATGCTTCGACTCAACACCAAATTCCGCCGCTTGGGCAAGACCCGGCCCAAGCCCTCAAAAGTCGTTTTCCCGAATAGTATCGGATGCCCCATCGTGGTCTGTTTGAAAAATTTCAAATCCTCCGGTAAATGCCAGGGCAGTTTTCCCTCCCGCCCAATCACCCGGTTGGACGCCATGGCCGCCAGCGCCACCCGCCGACACTTCCCTTCCCGCTCCAACACCTGGCTCATACCGCGATGGGTGCCTTGATCGCCTCATGCGGATCATACCCGCTCAGGCTAAAGTCCTCATAAACAAAGGAAAAAATATCACGCACCTCGGGATTCAAGGTCATGCGGGGATACGCTCTCGGCTCCCGTGACAACTGCAACTTCACCTGCTCCTCATGATTCAAGTAAACATGGGCATCCCCAAAAGTATGCACAAACTCCGCCGCCCGATACCCCGTCACCTGCGCCACCATCATGGTCAACAAAGCATAGGAGGCGATGTTGAAGGGCACCCCCAAAAACACATCCGCACTCCGTTGATAAAGTTGGCAACTTAGTTCCTTTCGATCCGGGTCGGCATAAAATTGGAACAAGGCATGGCAGGGCGTCAGCGCCATCTGATCCAGTTCCCCCACATTCCACGCATTCACGATCAAGCGGCGACTCCACGGATCCCTCTGAATGGTATCCACCACATTCTGAATCTGATTCACTGTCCTGCCTTCCGGCTTTTTCCAACGAACCCATTGCGCCCCATACACCGGACCCAAATTCCCATCTGCATCCGCCCATTCATTCCAAATGCTGACCTTGTGCTCATTCAAATACCCAACATTGGTGTCCCCCTTTAAAAACCATAACAATTCATGAATCACCGATTTAAGATGCACCTTCTTGGTCGTGATCAAGGGAAAGGACTCCCTCAAATCAAAGCGTAACTGCGCCCCGAAAATGGAACGTGTCCCCACCCCGGTGCGATCACGCCTCTCCTGTCCGGCCTCCCAGACCCAACGCAATAGATCTTCATAAGTCACCAAATTCATTCTGCTCCTCTCTCCATACTCCCATCCGCGACCGTTCTCCTCACCATCGTATCCATCAAACTGGTAGGCGGCTGCGGGCTTGGGTTCAAAATTTTAATCCTAAAAACTTCGCGGAAGGCTCAGACACCTTTCGCACGCGGGTCCCATATCATTTTGTGCAACTGTAATTGAAATCTGACCTTCAGCTTATCTTCAAGAATCCATTCCACAATCTCTCTGGGCTCAATTTTTCCAAAAACCGGCGAGAACAAGACAGCCCGGACCTTCTCCGTCAGCCCATGCTCCAACACCTTGGCCCGGGCCCACTCATAATCTCCTCGCGAAGCCAGAACACATTTCACCTCATCATGAGCCGTCAACAAGGCCAGATTTTCCCAGCGATTTTTTTCACTCATCCCACTGTCAGGACATTTCAAATCCATAATCCTGACCACCCTCGGATCCACTACTCCGATGTCCCGATGCCCCCCCGTCTCCAGTAAAACCTGGTGCCCCTGCTCACACAGACGGCGCAACAGCTCGGCACAACCCGGTTGCAGCAAAGGCTCCCCACCCGTCACCTCAACCAGAGGACAATCCAATTGCCGCACTCTGTCCAAAATCTCTGAAAGCTCCATCTTCTCCCCCCCGGAGAAGGCATACTCCGTGTCACACCATGAACAGCGCAAATCACAAAAGGTCAGACGCACAAAAATACATGGCAACCCGGCAAAGGTGCTTTCCCCCTGCACACTTTTATAGATTTCATGAATCGTCAGCACTTCGGAAACGCTTGGAACCATGGGAAACTTTGCAGCTTGCCTTTCATTTTGGGAAGAAGAACTGTAGCATTTTCATGTGAAGACACCCGGCGAACCCACCCTGATTTACGACGGGGACTGCACGTTCTGCTGCAAATGCGTGGAGCGTCTGAAACTTTTTTTAGGTCAACGCCTCCGCTTTCTCAGCTCCCAAAGCTGCGCCCAGGATTTCTCGGAAATCACGGCGGAACAATTCGCCCAGTCCGTTCATTTTATAGGAACAGATGGACAACGCAGCTCCGCCGCCCAAGCCATCTTCCAAGCCCTGAGCCTGCGCTGGGAGTCGCGCCCTTTGCTTTGGGCCTACCGTTGGATTCCCTTCTTTGCCGACCTCACTGAGAAAGTTTATCGTTGGGTGGCCCAAAACCGAGAGCCCATCTCCAAAGTGGATCAGGCCCTGAGCGGGATGACCGGCGTCATCCCCTCCTACTCCATGGCCACCTGGCTTTTTTTACGCGGAATGGCCCTGGTCTATCTTCTGGCCTTCCTCTCCCTGCTTCCCCAGGTCACCGCACTGGTCGGACCTGAAGGAATTTGGCCAGCTCAACTTTATCTCAACCGCGTTTTCGAACAATGGCAACTCGACGCCCTGCTTCAACTGCCCACCGTGTTTTGGCTGGGTAGCTCGGACCTCGCCCTTCTTTCCGTCTGCATCCTGGGCTGCCTCCTTGCCCTCTCCGCACTTTGCGGCTGGGGCGGCGCCTCCTTGTTTCTCGTCCTGTGGTTTCTTTATCTGTCGCTGGTTCAAGTGGGCGGCCCCTTCCTCAGCTTTCAATGGGATCACCTGCTCCTCGAAGCCGGCTTTCTCTGCTTCCTGCTCAGCCCTTGGCACGCCCAACCACTCGCCCCCTCCCAGCTCCGCCCCTCCTTTCTCGCTCGTTGGCTCATCCTCTTTCTCCTCTTCCGTCTGATGTTCGCCTCCGGGCTGGTCAAACTCGCCAGCGGCGATCCCACCTGGGCCAATCTCACCGCCCTCACCTATCACTACGAAACCCAGCCCCTGCCCTCCCCACTCGCCTACTTCCTCCATCATACTCCCCTCTGGTTCCATCAAGGTTCCGCCCTGATCATGTTCAGCGTGGAGCTGATCCTGCCCTTCCTCATTTTTTGCCCGCGTCGCCCCCAACTCGTCGCCGCCAGTGCCTTCCTCAGCCTGCAGCTTCTCATCGCCTTGAGTGGAAACTACGGCTTTTTTAATCTGCTCAGCAGCCTGCTTTGTCTTCTGCTCATTGACGACAAGACCTGGACCCGTCTGCCCCTTTCCTTTTTTCGCCCGAACCCCAATCCCGATGATGTCAAAACTCAAAACTCCGTTCAGCTCCTGCCCTACGCCCTCCTAGTTCTATTGCTCTCCACCGTCTCCTTCTCCTCTCTGCTCTTAAAAAAATCTGACTGGCCCGACTGGATCCAAAAAATCCGTCAAATCGTCGCCCCTTACCGCAGCATCAACCATTACGGCCTCTTCGCCGTCATGACCACCACACGACGGGAAATCATGATCGAAGGCAGCAACGACGGCATCCAATGGCTCCCTTACCGCTTTAAGTGGAAACCGGATGAACTTACGGAACTCCCCGGCTGGGTGGCCCCTCACCAGCCACGTCTGGATTGGCAAATGTGGTTCGCCGCACTCGGCACCGCCCAACAAAACCCCTGGTTCATCCAATTCTGCCGACAACTCCTCCTCGGAAACGAAAAAGTTCTCTCCCTTCTGGATCACAATCCCTTCCCCGACAATCCCCCCCGCTACCTCCGGGCCAATCTGCTCATCTACACCTTTGCCCCAGTCTCCGAACGAACTCCGAACGGCCCCTGGTGGCAGGCTCAACCCGAACAGCCTTACCTCCGCCCGATCTCGCTCCGTCCATAAACCAGAACAAACGCGGAGCTATTCCATCCTGACCTCTGCGAAAAAATCCTCCACCATAACCTCCAAAGGTTTGGCTATGTCCAACACCAGAGCATTCACTGGCTCCTCCAACGCCGCGAATTGACTCTCCAAAAGCGCAAGCGGCATAAAATGATCTTGGCGTTGCGACATCCGCTCGCGGATCAACTCCAGACTTCCCTTCAAATAAACAAAGCGCAACTCAGGCAATCCCTTACTCAATCGATCCCGATAACTCTGCTTCAAAGCCGAACAGGCCAAAAAGAACGGCCTGCCCGTCGTCGCTCCCTTGGCCAGCTCTCCCCCTAACACGTTCAACCAAGGCCAACGATCTTCGTCCGTCAACGGAATCCCCGCCGCCATCTTCTGCTTGTTGCTCTCGGGATGAAAATCATCCGCATCCACATAACTTCCACCGCAGCGTTCCGCCAACGCCCGGGCCACGCTCGTCTTTCCGCAGCCGCTCACTCCCATGACCACAAACAACTTCACCGCACCACCCGCGCACTCCCGCCCTTCATCAGTTTCTCCACCTCAGCCAGGGTCGCCATCGAGGTGTCTCCCGGTGTGGTCATGGCCAGAGCACCATGCGCGGCACCATAATTGACCGCTTTTTCAGGGTCTCCCGTGCTCAAAAATCCATAGATCAATCCCGAGGCAAAACTGTCTCCGCCACCCACCCGATCCATGATCTCCAGGTCAGGTCGATAAATGGATTCATAGAAAGAACCCTCATGCCAACAAATCGCTCCCCATGAATTGATCGAAGCACTACGGACCGTGCGAAGCGTGGTGGCCGTCACTTGGAAGTTGGGAAATTCCCGCACCGCCTTTTCAATCATCTTCTTGAACTTATCTATCTCAATATTGGAAATGTTCTCATCCATCCCTTCCACTTCCAATCCCAGGCAGGCCGTGAAGTCCTCCTCATTGCCAATCATCACATCCACATACCGCGCGATTTCTCGATTCACCTCCTGGGCCCGCTTCTGGCCGCCGATCGACTTCCACAGAGAGGGTCGATAGTTCAAATCATAGGAAACGATCGTTCCGTATTTCTTCGCCGCCTTCACCGCTTCAATCACCACCTCCGGAGTGCTGTCCGACAAAGCCGCGTAAATCCCACCCGTATGAAACCAGCGCGCCCCCAGTTGACCAAAGATTCTCTCCCAATCCATCTCCCCCGGCTTGATCTGGGACGCCGCTGAATTTCCCCGATCCGAAACTCCTACCGCACCACGCAGACCATAGCCGCGCTCGGTGAAGTTCAACCCATTACGCACCGTGCGACCAATCCCGTCATCCTTCATCCATTTAAGAAACGTCGTGTCCACCCCGCCTTGCATGATGAAGTCCTCAATCAAGTGCCCCACCTCGTTGTCCACCAGCGCACTGACCAGACCCGTCCTTAATCCAAAACATTTCTTCAACCCACGCGCCACATTGTATTCCCCGCCCCCCTCCCAGGCCTTGAATTGACGGGCCGTGCGGATGCGCCCCTCCCCGGGATCGAGGCGGAGCATGACTTCGCCCAGTGAAATTTCATCATAGTGACAGGTTTGAGCATCGCGTAATTTGAGTGACATAAAATCAATCTCCTAAATAAGCCCTGCGGGCTGCTTCAAGTTCCATAAAAAAACTTCTCCCCCCGCGCAGTGATTTGCGTGTTCCAGCCGACCCCTTGGTCGCTTCCTCACCACAAACCCTGCCGCCCCAAGTAGATTCCTTACCATCCAAGCACGTGTCATTTCTTTCGCACAGTGAAGGCACTGCCACTCATCACAGCAGCTCAGACCTCGCGCTGTTTCCGGTCCCCCACCCAGTCCAGATGGAAAAATTTTCCTTTGGGCTGATCCAACCGCTCGTAGGTATGCGAACCAAAATAGTCCCGCTGCGCCTGCAAAAGATTGGCCGGAAGACGCTCGCTGCGATAACTGTCAAAGTATGCCAACGACGCCGCAAAGGCCGGAATCGGGATACCCACCAAAGCCGCCTGCGACACAACCAAACGCCAATTCGGCTGGGTCTTGAGCAGCACGTCCTTGAAATAAGGATCCAGCAACAGGTTGGCCAAAGCCGGGTTTTTGTCGAAGGCATCCTTGATTCGTTGCAGGAACCGAGCACGGATGATGCAACCGCCGCGCCAGATCATGGCAATTTCACCAAACTTCAAGTTCCACTTCTGCTCGTCGGAAGCCGACCGCATCAAAGCGTAACCCTGGGCATAGGAACAAATCTTCGAGGCATAAAGTGAATCGCGCACCGCTTCGATCAAATGTTTTTTATCTCCGCTGAACTTCACCCCCTCCGGCCCTTTCAACAATTTCGAAGCCTCAATCCTCTCCTCCTTGATGGCCGAGATACAACGCGCAAACACCGCTTCCGACATGGTCGAAGCCGGGATCCCCATGTCCAGAGCGGAGCTGATTGTCCATTTGCCCGTCCCCTTTTGACCCGCGCGATCCATGATGACATCCACCATCGGCTTGCCCGTGCTCTCATCGTTGAAAGCCAGAATTTTATAGGAAATCTCCATCAGGAAGGAATCCAACTCACCCGCATTCCATTCCTCAAAGGTCTTCTGGATTTCCTCCACGGACAGACCCACTCCATAGCGCAGAATGTTATACGCTTCACAAATCAACTGCATGTCTCCGTATTCAATTCCGTTGTGCACCATCTTGACGTAGTGCCCTGCGCCATCCGGTCCGATATACGCCGTGCAAGGCACCCCGCCTTGAACCGGCTTACCCGGTGCCGCGCCCTCGATCGGCTTGCCTGTGGCGGCATCCACTTTGGCCGCCACTGCCATCCAGATCGGCTCCAATTCCTTCCACGAAGATTCATCCCCACCCGGCATGAGCGAAGGACCGAAACGCGCTCCCTCTTCCCCACCGGATACTCCCGAGCCGATGAAACGCAGCCCCTTCTCCCGCAAATCTTTTTCGCGACGAATCGTATCCGTCCAGAGGGCATTCCCTCCGTCGATGATGATGTCGTTCTTATCCAGCAGGGGAATCAATCCATCAATCACGGCATCCGTTGCCTTGCCCGCCTGCACCAGAATGATGATCTTGCGCGGAGAGGCCAGAGATTGCACGAAAGCTTCCAAAGTAGCCTGACCCAGCAAACCTCCGGGAGTGCCGGGATTTTCCGCCACGAAAGCCTCGGTCTTGCTGGCCGTGCGGTTATACACTGAAATTTGAAAACCATGATCTGCGATGTTCAGTGCCAGGTTTTGGCCCATGACAGCCAGTCCGATAAGTCCGATGTCAGATTTTTCCTTCATAAAGTGACCAGCACGTTAGAGTCCGTGCGTCCCCTTGTCCATCCCCTCTTTTTTAACCTTCCGCTTCCCCATCCACGCCCCTCACCTGCGCACCACCAACCACCCCGTCTCCTCATCTCCCACCACCTGGCTTCTCTTCCCCTGATATTTCCAATGCCAAGAAGCCACCAGCGCACAAACCACCGCATCGGTCAAATCCTCCGTTTTCTTGCTCCACTCCAACCCCAACAATCTCTCCAACTCCTCCCCCCATTCCAACTCCGGAAACAAGCCCGGCACCCGCTCCCTCAACAACTCCTGCAACCGACCAAATTCCACCCGCCTCTCCGCCACCCGCCCCCGCTTATACTTGAGAATCCGGTCCAAGCCCAAAAAACGCAGCATCGCCGCATGGGGATAAACCTCCAACACCCCCTCCCCCCATCCACCCCTCCCGCGACATTAGAATACACGATCGTCGTTTGTAATGTCGTATTTTTTGGGCGACTCTCAATGCCCGTGCGGCCAACTTTTTGTTCACAGGATGGCATCCGGCATGTTGTTTTCCAAAAGACGGTGCATCTCCCGATCCACCGGACGTGACCCCGTTTCATTGACACAAATCACTGGGGCATCCAATGCCACCAACGAACCCCCATCCTCTTGCATCAGGGGCATCAACAGTTTCAACAACGCCTCATCTCCCTGTGGATAAGCCAGACACTCTAACCGCAGCCTTTTGCGGCTCGCCTTGAAAATACAAACCCCGTCCGCCTTTTTCTCCCCCCAGGCCAGGTCAATGCCAATGATCCACATGACCCAAGTTCAACCCAAGTCCCACCAAAGCAAGTCTCCACCTCAATTCAACGTATCTCTCCCGCACCGAAATAAGAGTGCAGCACCGCCGGCAGTCGGATGCTTCCATCCGCCTGTTGTCCATTCTCCACCAAGGCCACGAAGAGCCGGGGCAGTGCCGTGCCGGAACCGTTCAAGGTGTGACAAAACACGTTTTTTTTGTCCTCCGTTTTATAACGCAAATTCATGCGCCGGGCCTGGAAGTCTTCGAAATTACTGCACGAAGAAACCTCCAGGTAACTTTTCGACCCCGCCGCCCAGACTTCAATGTCGTAACACTTGGCCGCTCCAAAACCCATGTCCCCGCTGCACAGCTCAATCGTCCGGTAATGCAGCCCCAACAGTTCCAACACCCTTTCGGCATGACTCCGCAGGATCTCCAACTCCTGATACGACTTCTCAGGCTCGACAATTTTGACCAACTCCACCTTGTCAAACTGATGCACCCGGATCATGCCACGATTGTCCCGGCCCGCACTGCCCGCCTCCCGCCGAAAACACGGCGTGTAAGCGGCATATTTGATCGGGAGCTGTTCCCGGGCCAGGATCTCTTCACGATGCAGATTAGTCACGGGCACCTCCGCCGTGGGCGCGAGAAATAAATCCTCTCCCTCCAAATGATACATGTCCTCCCGGAACTTGGGCAACTGCCCCGTGCCGACCATGCAGGACTCACGCACCAGAAAAGGCGGAAATATTTCCGTGTAACCGTGCTCCCGCGTGTGCAGATCGAGCAGGAAATTCAACAAAGCCCGCTCCAGACGCGCCCCTGCTCCGCGAAAAACAAAAAATCCACTGCCCGACAGCGTCGCTCCGGCCTTGAAGTCCACCAAACCCAGCTTCTCCACCAGAGCCACATGATCCAAGGGTTCAAAGTCAAACCCTGCCTTTTCCCCAAAGGTCTTCACCACGGGGTTGGCCGCAGCATCCAAACCCAAGGGACAGTCAGCATGAGGCAAGTTCGGCACCTGCAACAAGAGATCTCTCTGCCTCTCGTCCAACTCCGCTTGTTTGCCGTCCAATTCCGCAATTCGATCCGACTTCTCCTTCATGCCCGCCAACAAATCATCCGCCGCCTCCCCCCTGCTCTTGCGCCCTCCGATCTCTTTGCTGATCGCATTCCGCTCCGCTTTGAGCTTCTCAACTTCCACGATGACCTCACGACGCAACCCATCCACCTCCAGGATTCGTGCCACGGAAGCTTCATCCCCCTTGCCCCGCGTCTTTAAACGTTCCACCACCCTGTCGGGATTCTCCCGGATAAGTCGTATATCTAACATAGAACCGCCAAGTAAAGGCCAGCCCCTTGGAAAAACAAACCCAAATTCCAAACAGACTCCCATCTTAAAACTTTAAACTTCCATCTCGAAACCCTAGGTTCCCTCCATGTCCGCGTTGGATGAAATTCTGAAACTGAAGTTCGGTTACGACGCCTTCCGTCCCCTCCAACGCGAAATCATGGACGAGGCCCTGGCCGGGCGGGATGTCTTCGCCCTCCTACCCACGGGCGGTGGCAAGTCCCTCTGCTTCCAACTCCCCGCCATCGTCCGACCCGGCCTGACTCTGGTCGTCTCCCCCCTCATCGCCCTGATGAAAGATCAGGTCGATGCCCTCCAAGCCAGCGGCATCCCCGCCACTTACCTCAACTCCTCCCTCGGTGCCGAGGAGTCACGTCGGCGTCTGAACAGCCTGCATCAAGGCGACTACAAACTCCTCTACGTCGCCCCCGAACGCCTGCTCTTGGAAAGCTGGGAAGACAAACTCCAATCCTGGAACATCCATCTCATCGCCATCGACGAAGCGCATTGCATCAGCGAGTGGGGCCACGATTTCCGACCTGAATACCGCAAGCTGGCCCGGCTCCGTCAACTCCTGCCCGAAGCCCCGGTGATGGCACTCACCGCCACCGCCACGGATCGCGTCCGGGAAGACATCATCCACCATCTCAAACTGCGCCAACCAAAACGCTTCATCGCCTCCTTCAATCGCCCCAACCTCTCCTACCGCGTCATCCCCAAGAACAAACCCCTTCAGCAAATTCTCGACTTTGTCAAAAAACGCGAACACGAGAGCGGGATCATCTACTGCGCCAGTCGCAAGGGCACGGAATCTCTGGCCGAGTCCCTGGCGGACCGCGGCATCCGGGCCAAGCCCTATCATGCCGGCCTCAGTAACGAGGAACGCAGCCGCCACCAGGAAGGCTTTCTGCGGGATGAGATCCGCGTCATCTGCGCCACCGTGGCTTTCGGCATGGGCATCAACAAACCCAACGTTCGTTATGTCATCCATCATGATCTGCCGAAAAATCTGGAAGGCTACTATCAGGAAACCGGCCGGGCCGGACGCGACGCTCTCCCCTCCGATTGTCTCCTGCTCTTCAGTGCCGGAGATGTGGCCAAACAGATGCACTTTATTGACGAACTCAGTGATGCCGAGGAACAACAAAAAGCCCGCACCCAGCTCCAACAAATGCTGCACTACGCGGAAAGTTCCGCCTGCCGCCGCGTCGATCTGCTCGGTTATTTTGGCGAAGGTTGGACCCAGGTCCCCTGCGGTGCCTGCGACAACTGCCTGAGCCCCCGCGACAGCTACGACGGCACCGTGCCGGCCCAGAAACTTCTCTCCTGCGTCTTCCGCATCCGCCGCGCCGGCGGTTTCGGCGTGGGCTTGAATCATGTGGTCGAGGTTTTGACGGGTGCCAATACGGAAAAAATCCGCCGCTGGAAACATGACCAACTCTCCACCTACGGCATTGGCTCCGAACTTCACCGCAACGAGTGGCTGTCCATTGGCCGTGAACTTCTGCGCCTGGGCTACCTCAGCCTGGCTCCCGGCCAACATCATGTCCTCACCCTCACCCCCGCTGGCTTAGCCGTCCTCAAGGAAGGCAACCCGTTTACCTGACCAAGGCCATGGAAAAAGCTCCCGCCCCGCGTTCCCAACGTAGCGGCGCCATCGAGTGTGATGAAGCCCTTTTCGAGAAACTCCGCAGCCTGCGTAAAAAACTGGCAGATGAACGCGAAGTGCCTGCTTACATCATCTTTGGCGACAACACCCTGCGCCAGATGGCCCGCAGCTACCCGCAGGAAGATTCCGACTTCGACCGCATCAGCGGCGTGGGTGAAAAGAAGAAGGCCGAGTTTGCCTCACTCTTTGCCTCCGAAATCCGCCAACATCTGGAAACCAATCCCAAGGTTCTTTTTCGTGACGCCGGAGCCTGGAGCTGATCCCATGCCGAACGGAAGGCAGGTCCTGAATAATTAAGGAACTTTATGATTCGTGAATTCATCCGGCTCTTTCCCACGTCACTTTCCCCGCTTTTGCACGAATCACCTTGTCAGCCCCTTGCCCGACGTTAGGTTGTTCTGGAACCTTCAACTGAAAGATCGTCATGCCCAAGGGTTATCTTAGTCTCGTCCTGCACGCTCACCTGCCTTTCGTTCGTCACCCGGAATATGATGAGTTCCTGGAAGAAGACTGGTTCTACGAAGCCATCACCGAGACCTACATCCCCCTCATCAACATGATGGACGGCCTGCTCAAGGACGGCGTGGACTTCCGCCTCACCATGTCCATGACCCCGCCCCTCTGCTCCATGCTCCTGGATCCCTTGTTGCAACAACGCTACATCCGCAACCTGGACAAATCGATCGAACTCAGCATCAAGGAAATCGAACGCACCCGCCACGACCATCTCTTCCACGAACTGGCCTGGTTCTATCACAACCGTCTGCAGGATTGTCGTCATGTGTTCTGTGATAAATACGGACGCAACCTGGTCGGTGCTTTCCGCAAATTTCAGGACGCCGGGAAACTGGAAATCATCACCTGCGGCGCCACCCACGGCTTCCTGCCTCTCATGGCCGACTACCCGGAAGCTGTCCGCGCCCAAATCATGATCGCCCGCGACCACTACCGCGAATGTTTTGGCCGCGATCCCCGAGGAATCTGGCTGCCCGAATGCGCTTACGTTCCCGGCGTGGAAAAATTTCTTCAGGAAGCCGAAATCCGTTGGTTCATCGTGGACACCCATGGCGTCATGTTCTCCGAGCCTCGTCCCCAGTTCGGAGTATATGCCCCCATCTTCACCAAGTCCGGCCCCGCCGCCTTTGGCCGCGACATGGAATCCAGCAAACAGGTCTGGAGCGCGGAGGAAGGGTATCCGGGCGACTCCAACTACCGCGATTTCTACCGCGACGTGGGTTTTGATTTGGACTTCGACTACATCAAGCCCTACATCCAGCCCAACGGCCTGCGTAAATTCACCGGGCTCAAGTATTACAAAATCACCGGCAAAACGCCTAACAAAGAACCTTACCGTCCCTGGGTCGCCCGTGATAAAACCGCCGAGCACGCCGCGAACTTCATGTTCAACCGGGAAAAGCAGGTGGAACACCTCGCAGGCACCCTGGGCATTCCCCCCATCATTCTCGCTCCCTACGACGCTGAACTCTACGGCCATTGGTGGTTCGAGGGGCCGGACTTCCTCAACTATCTCCTGCGTAAGGTGGCATACGACCAGGATGTTTTCAAAACCATCACCCCGGGGGAATATCTGCAAAAGTTCCCCACCCAACAGCTCGCCACCCCCTCCGCCTCCTCCTGGGGCAACAAAGGTTATTGGGAAGTCTGGCTGGAACCCTCCAACGCCTGGATCTATCCCCACCTCCACATGGCCGCACAACGCATGACCGAATTGGCCCGCCAATTCCATGACTGCTACGGTCTGACCGAACGTGCCATGAAACAGGCCGCCCGCGAACTTCTCCTGGCCCAATCCAGCGACTGGGCCTTTATCATGAAAACGGGCACCATGGTCCCCTACGCCGTCAAACGCACCAAAGACCACATCCTGCGCTTCAATCGCCTCTACGACCAAATCAAAGCCAACCAAATCGACGAAGATTTCTTAGGCAATTGTGAGTGGAGAGATAATATCTTTCCAAACATCAACTGGCGTTACTACATTTAAAGGAAGCTCCCACCCACTCGGGAGCTGTTTGAAATCAGATCGGTTGAGGAACCTTCAACCAAGGTAGGGCATGGTTCCCTAACCACCCATTTGCTTGAAATAACTTTTCAGTTTGCGGTCATAACGCCGTTTCCAGCGCTCGCTCGGGCTGAGATATTTCGTCTCATAGATCCAAAGTCCAAGACGATAAAGCCCGTAAAACAGGGCAGCTCCGGCTGCCACCGAGAAGATAATGATCATTGCTTAAGCAAGCTTTAGCAATCCCTGACGGAAAATCAAGCGACACGTTTGTTCACGTCATCCTGAGTTTCCGTCCAAAGCTGCTCCAGCCTTTGCTTCAAAGCCGCCTTGACCCCGGCCAACTCCGCCGCCGAAGCCACCCCGGCCCGGCCAAAGAAATAAAATTTGATCTTCGGCTCCGTGCCCGAACCGCGCACCGCCACCCGGAACCCCTCCGAAAGCTGAAACATCAACATCAACTCCTTCGGAATCAATTTCCCGTCCACGTCACGCAGCTCATCCTCCGCAAAGTTCAAAACCTTCTCCACCGCAAACCCACCCCAGCTCTGCGGCGTCGCACTGCGATAACTCTCCAACAGCTTCTTGATCTTGGCCGCCCCCTCCGCTCCTTCAAAGGTCAGCGTGCCGAGTTTTTCCGAATAAAATCCAAACTTCAAATACAAGGCATCCAGATAATCCAGCAGCGTCCTGCCCTGCGAGGCCAGATACGCCCCGGCTTCCGCCAGCATCAACACCGCCGCGTTCGCGTCCTTGTCCCGCACATAATCCCCACCCGAGTAGCCATAACTTTCCTCTCCCCCGAACACAAAGAAACAGCTCTTCTCCAACAAGGTCCCGCGCCAGAGTTCCGGACTTTCTGTTCCCCGTCCCCCCGCCGCTTTTTCATAATCCTTCAATTTTTCCCCGATATATTTGAACCCGGTCAGGGTATCCACACACTTCACCCCGTATGATTTGGCGATCTCCTTTTGCAAATCCGTGGTGACAAAGGTCTTGATCAACGTGGCCCGATGCGCGTTCCCCTCATTTAAAATTCCCTGCGCAAAAAATCGTTCCAAACGATAAGCCGCCAGGATGGTGCCAATCTGATTGCCTGTGATGATTTCATAACTTCCATCCGCTGCCCGAACCACCGCACCCATGCGATCCGCATCCGGGTCTGTTCCCATGACCAAATGAGCCCCCTCCCGCCGCGCCTGCTCCACCCCAAGTTGCAGCGCCTCGGCATTCTCCGGATTGGGAGATTTGACCGTGGGAAACCCTCCGTCCGCCTTGCGCTGAACCTCCACCACACTCACCTGGAATCCCTGCCGCTCCAACAAAACTGGCACCGACTGAATCCCTGTTCCATGGATGGGTGTGAAAACAATGTTGAACTTACCCCGCTGCCCCCGGATCACCTCAGGCTCCAACACCAGAGAAGCCACCGCCGCGAGATAAGCCTCATCCACTTCCGAACCGATTTGGTGCAAGGTTCCGGGTTGAGACGCTGGCTGCAAGACCCGCCCCGAGACCACCTTCAGCACCTCCTGAATCACTCCCGTGGCATGGGGTTCCACCAACTGGCCCCCGTCTTCAAAGTAAGCCTTGAATCCGTTATCATGCGGAGGATTGTGACTGGCCGTAATCATCACCCCGGCCTGGGCACCCAGATGGCGCACTGCAAAGGAAAGCTCCGGCGTGGACCGCTCCGACTCGAACAAATACGCATCTGCACCCAGCTCCGTCGTCACCCGGCAGGCCAGTTCAGCAAAGGCGCGGGAAAAATATCGCGTGTCATGGGAAAAAACCAAAGACACCTTTTTGCCTGGAAATTGTCTGAACAAATAATTCACCAATCCCTGGGTGGCCCGGCTGATGTTGAACTCATTCATCACGTTCGTGCCCACCGCCGGATGCTGCGGCGGGATCGACTCCCCCGAACTCCCCTTCTCCACACGGGTGATGACGCGCCCCATGGAACGCCCCCGCAAGCCCCCCGTGCCAAAGCTCAGCGTCTTGTAAAAACGATCATTCAACTCCGTCCAGTGCCCCTCCGCCACCAACTCCTCCACACTCCGTCGCTCCCAGTCCTGGCATCCCGCCTTCTCCAACAAAAAATGAATGTTATCCCGGCTCGAAGCCAACAGGGAACCCGAAGAAACCGCCACGTCAAGAGCATCCACAAGAGTGTTCATGCCCCCTATTGAGCGGAACCACATCCGAACTGACAACAGAAATATTCCCCATCTTTCCGTCGCCTCAACGCCCTATTCTCACGAAGCTGCAGGCGGAGGAGGCGGAGGCGTTTTGGCCTTCGCCGGACCCACGCGGGTGCCTTCCTTCAAACAATGAACTTCCCAGACGAACTCCTCATTCTCCATCTCATAAATTCCATAAAATCCGCGGAACCCCAGCCCGCCATCTTTTAAGACTTCTTTCCCTTCACTGTGCCAATCCTTCGCCATCAACCTCTGGTAACGCTCCGCCGCCAATTTGGGAGTCCAATCCTTGCGCCACAAAGCCGAACCCGGACGCCAATGCGCTCCTTCATAAAATCCCCACATATAGATTCCCTGCACAGCAGGATGGGCGAAACAAAGGCGATAAAACCGTTCCAAATCATCCGCCTGCGCCTCCTCCGTCATGCCTTTGTAAACCTGGTCAAACTCCGTGATCTTCACGGGCAGACCGAACTGCCCCATCTTATCCAAAATTTCCCAAACCTTGGCGCTCTCCGGCACCGGTCCGTGAAAATGCGCTGATCCCCAATCCCCCCCACCTTCGCCCCGGAATCCAGCAAATCTTTGATAAACGCCACATAACGGTCGATGCCGTCCTTCTGCAACACATCAAACTCGTTCACATAATAAACCACGTCGGGATCAATCTCCTGCGCCCACTTGAAATAAGATGCCCCGTTCTTCAAACCGATTTTCTCCCCGATGAAGTCACTGTGCATCATTTCATTGTTCAAATCCCATTCGCTGATTTTTCCCTTGAAAAGACCCAGCACCAACTGCATCCGATGAATCACCCGCCCCTGCATCTCCGCATCCGGGATCTCCAACATCCACTTCGGTTGCCAACGTTTCACCCCCCAAAGAATCGTGTGACCACGCATTTTGAGCTGACGATCCCGTGCCCACTCATACATCATCAACGCGGGCCCGAGATAGCTGCGCCCCCCGGACTTTTCCATCGCATACCATTTCATCTCATTCTCCGCCACCACCGCGCTGAAATTTTCGGTTACGATTTTTTCATACTTCAACAAACTTTCCAAAGACTCAGGCACCTGGAGCTGATTGTTCCTGGTGGTGGGAAAACCCAGCATCTTGCCGGATATGGCTGTTCCGAACTCGAACTCATGCCGCTTGAGGCGATACTGCATCTCCCCCTCCACCGCGCTTCCATCGGGCTTGGTCAAGCGCAGTTTGAAATCCGCACGGCGCAGACGGTCGATTTGTTTTTCAAGCTCGGCGTTGGAAAAATCGGTCATGACAGTTTTTCCTCAGAAGCAGCCCAAGCGGGCGCAGGGACCAGAGACAGGAGCAGACCAAAAACAAGCCACCAACCACATTTCATATCTGCCATTAAAGGGCAGATCCGGCAAAGGTCACACCGAAATTACTTCATGCTCTCCAACTCGTCGATGAAACTCCGGGCGATGGATTTCAGAATTCCCACATGTTCATTCTCCCGCAACCCGAGCAACATCCGATGCGCTTTCTCCAGATGATCCTGAGCTTTGCGGATGGAATAACTCAGGCCGCCCATCTCAACCACTCGATCCGCCAGAAGCTGACGGTCCGCATCAGAGCCATGCAGCAAAGCCTCCGAAACATCCGCCAAGGCCCGCTCATCCAGTTGTTGCAGCATATGGAGCATGGGCAGGGTCAGTTTTCCCTTTTTTAAATCCGTGCCCAGCGTCTTGCCACTCCCACTCTCCGTTCCGTAAAGATCCAGGCAATCATCATAAATTTGATAGGCCAGACCCAAAGTCTCCCCATACACGCGATACACATTCCGCTCCTCTTCCGAAACCTGATTCAAAGCGGCGGCCAACTCGGAGGAAACCCGGAACAAAGCCGCCGTTTTCATGCTGATGATTTTGGTGTAGTCCGGCACGGATAACTTCAAATCAAAACGACGTTGGGTTTGCAGAATCTCCCCCGTGCAAACTTCATTGGCCGCATCCGCAATCGCGCGGCAGATGTGATTGTCCTCAAAACGGGTGCACAACTTCAAGGCATGCGCGAAAAGACAATCCCCGAGCAGCACGGAAATTTCCGTGCCCCACTTGGCATTCATGGTGGGCAGGGCGCGGCGGATCTGGGCGTTGTCCAGAACATCATCATGGATCAAAGAAGCCAGGTGAATCAGCTCCACAATCACCGCCAACTCCAGATGCGTCTCCCGCGCCTCACCACTGGCCCGGGCGGAGAGGAAAACCAGGGCGGGCCGAATCCGCTTCCCCCCCGTGTCCGTGGCATATTGCACATAACCCGCAATGCCCGGATCAAAAAACTCCGCCTGCTGCCGGATACGCAGATCTACTGTCTGCAAATCAGGGGAGATGACATCAAAATGTTTTTTTAAGGAAAGTTTACGCACACTCTTGCGGATTCCGCCCGTCGCAGCAGCTGTGGGCTCGGCATATGGTCCTTGTTGTTTCACTAGCATGACACTAAGTCCACCAGCACTGAAGTCAAACTACAGCTTGATCCCTCCCTTCCCGAAAAAATATTCCCCTTCCCAACCCTGATACTGGAAACCCGTAACTTCCCACCCCCTCTATGCCCTCCGTATCCCTATGATCCATCCCCTACTTCGCGCCCATCGCATCTTGGCGGTTAATCCCCCACCGCCATTTCAACCCCTGTCTCCGGCTTAAATGGCTTGCGCCCCCGTGCCTGCTCGCCCATAAAACCATCATGCACCTGTCCCGCCTCTGCTTCACATTGCTCGCGTTCGCCGCCCTCCTTTTTCTCTCCTCCTGTGGTGGAAAAGAACGTGAGGTCATTAAAAAAGCGGATGCCCTGGCCCAGGAACGCAAATACGATCAGGCGCTCCAAACTCTCCAAACCGCCCTGAGAGAAGATCCCAAAAACAAAAAACTCCTCCGCTATCAGGTCCAACTCTTCCTCAAAAGTGAACAGGTCAACTACGCCATCGCCGCTTATCGCAAGCTGAGCGATGTCAGCCCGGGCGACCCCATCCTCTTCGAAACGCTGAAAGAAAAAGATGTCGTGGTTCGCGTCACCTCCGCCAAGGCCCTCGGCTTGATGAAAATTCCTGAAGCCACCGGCCCGCTCATGTCCGCCGCCAAGGATGAAGAAAAATCCGTCCGTCAGGCCGTGGTCCTGGCCTTGGGCGATTTGAAAGATAAGAAAGCCATCCCGGTGCTGATCGAATCCCTCAAAGACAAGGATTGGTTTGTCCGGGCTGAAGCCGCCCTGGCCTTGGGCAAGGTGGGCGACTCCAAAGCCACCACCGAACTTTTCGCCCTGCTCAACGACGAGGACTCCTATGTCCGCCAAAACGCCCGCAAAGCCCTCCAGGAATTGGCCACCAACGAAAACAAGGCCGCCTATCTCGAAGCACTCAAAAACCCGGACCCGGCCATCGCCAACATGGCCGCCGTGGCTCTGGCTCAAAACGGGGACAACATCGGCCTGCCTGTGCTGCTCCAACAACTCCCCACCGCCAAACCCTGAGCCAGCTCGAAATCATTCGGGCACTGGTCAAACTCGGAGATCCTTCCGCCCTGCCCGCCCTTCGTGCCACCTTAAATGACGACGACACCGAAGTCCGCGCGCTCAGCGCCCTCGCCTTGGGAGAATTTCGCGATAAGGATTCCATCGACGCCCTCAAAGCCATCGTTCAGGACAAAAGCCTGGATCGTCGCCTCATCACCGCCTGTCTGATCAGTCTGAACAAAATCACTTCAGGCCGCTGAAGCCTCCATGATCTGACGCATCGCGGCGATCCGACGATAGTGCGAGCTGAGTAGGATAGCAGTGTCAGGAGGGACTTCGTCCGTCCCGGTCAGAAACTCCAGGATCATCCCGACGGCACAGACCGGGAACTGTCTGCCCTCCACCAGATCCATCACCGTCTCCGTGCCCTCCAGTTGCTGTCGATACCATCCATCCACCAAGTCATCCAAAGACATGACCTGAAGTGCTTGCCCTGAAACATACACCTGAAAACGTTTTTCCGTGAGTTTTGGATTCATGCCAAAACTATTTGTAATCATGAACTGTGCCGGAAAGGTGACACGTTTGTCTGTTTTTCGAGTCTAAAAAGTTAAAATGTTTTTTTTCAAGATGGTCACTGGACTAATGATTTAGCTTCCTTATGTTACAGCTGCTTGCTTTGCCCCAACTTACACCACTTTTTATGCGTCCAGTCCTCTACCTTGCACTTCTGCTGATCGGCCTCTCCCTGATCCAGCCGCCTCTTGCTTGGGCCGACAAGCCCCCCCTCCCGCCACCCCGCAACCTGAGCCTTACTGACGCTTACTTTCTGGCTTTGGAACGTAGCGAAACCCTGGGCATCAGCCGTCAGGATATCAAAATTGCCGAAGCCCAATACTGGCAGGCCATCAGCGCTATTCTGCCCAGAATTGATTTCCTCGTCACCGAACGCACCCAAAACAACGCTGGAGGTGCCATCGGCGGGGGTGATGCCTCCGGCACGCGCAAAGACCTTTTCCAAGGCAGGCTCCGTATCAGCCAAACCATTTTCAACGGCTTCCGTGAGTTCAACATCGGTGCCGCTCTCCAGGCGGAAAAACGCAGCCAGCAAGCCCTTTACCAACGCAGCCGGCAGTTGCTCTACCTCGACACCTCGGATCTCTTTTACCAAATCCTCAGCCTGGAGGAGGATCTTAAAGTCCTCCAACGCATCGACCTCACCTTCCGCGAACGCCATGCCGAACTCACCGAACGCGTCACCCTCGGTCGCTCCCGCAAAAGCGAGTTGCTCGCTGCTGAAACCGAACAAGCGGACAACACCGCCACCATGGAAGAAGTCCGCGGCCTCCTCGGAGCCTCCCGTGAACTGATGGCCTTCCTCATCGGACTCCCCTCCGCACAGTGGCAACTCCAGGACACCCAAACCCTCCCCAGCGCACAACAACTCGAAACCTACCTCTGGCACAGCGGAGCCAGACCCGATCTCCAGGCCGCCCTCGAAACCCAAACCTCCGCCCAACGCCAGGTCTCCGCCGACAAAGGTTCTTTTTGGCCCACCATCTCCGCCGAGGCCAACTGGCTTGCACTTGAAGAACCTGAACGTGCCCAGGAATGGAACATCGTCCTCACCGCAGAAATTCCCGTCTTCGACGGAGCCCTCCGCGTCAACACCCTCAAGGAAAGCCAGGCCCGCCTCCGCTCCACCGAACTCAGCTTCACCCGCCTTCGTCGTTTGGCCGAATCCGAAGTGCGCCAGAACTACAACAACTTCACCGCCTCCGCCCGTCAATGGATCAAATTGAAGGAAGCCGTCCGCATCTCCCAGGAAAACGTTCAAGCCCAGCGCGAGGACTATCAACTCGGACGCGCCAGCAACCTTGACGTTCTCAGCTCCATCCTCGTTATAACAGCCTCCAACGTCGTCTCACCGGCATGGAGTCGCAGACCAAGAAGCACCTCATCGCGCTGCAAGTGGCAGCAGGTCTTCCTCCCGCTGAGACC
>JAAUTS010000028.1 GCA_012031345.1 Blastochloris sp.
CGCGACGAAAGAGTGGGATGACGGGATGAAGGGGGGGCGACGAGGCGGTGAGGGGGAGTGGGAGGCCCAGCCGTAGAGGGAGCCTTCCGTGCTGACATCGCGGGCGGCGAAGTCCGCGGGATGAAAGATTTTTTGCACCACAATATTTTCGCGCAACTGGGTCAGGCCATGGTCTTCGAGACGACGCAGGACGGTCTGGGCAAAGGCGGGGGATTGGGCGGCCCAGTTGATCTTGTGCGTGGTGGCCGGGGCGTTGACGAGGACGAAAAAGTTGTCCTGTCCCGCCGGCGCATGATCGGGATCGGTGCGGGCGGTGATGCTGACGTAAATGGTGGGGTCCGTGGGGAAAGACTGTTCTTGGAACAAGTGCTTGAATTCCGTCGCGTAATCCTGGCTGAAGAAAATATTGTGGTGGGCGAGCTGGGGATAGCGACGTTTGACGCCGAGGAGCAGGACGAAGCCGGAGAGGGAAAGTTCCGGGCGGGAGAGCTTGAGGGATTGGCGGCGGTAGCCGGGAACACGGATCCAGTCGCGGTAGCCCGGATGACATCCCCGTTGACAACAACGATGTCCGCTTCGTGACGTTGACCGTCCCGTGTCTGAATGCCGGACTCGTCGTAGCGGATGACTTCCGCTCCGTAGTGCAGGGTGATGCCGCGTTGGGTGGCGAGGGTGGCGAGTTTTCCGGGAGGCGGGCCATGCCGTCGCGCACATACCAGCCGCGGAAATGAGCCTCGACGTAGGGAATGACGTTGAAGGTGGCCGGGGTGCGGAAGGGGTCGCTGCCGTTGTAGGTGGCGAAGCGTTGGAAAAGTTGGCGGAGTTTGGGATCGACGAAGTAGTCGTTGACGGTGGAGGCGAGACTGCGGAAGGTGGCGACCTTGGGGAGATGCTTCAGTTTGCGCCAGTTGGAGAGTTGGAAGGCCTTCCAGAAATCTTCCGGAGGGTGCATGAGGAAGGCTTCAGCGGAGAGGTCGTAGATGCCGGAGCAATATTTCAGGAAGCGGGACACGTCACTGCGGCGGAAGAAGTGTTCGTCTTCATCCAGAACGGTGCCGTCGTCCCAGAAGTAGCGGCAGACGGGGTTTACCTCGTGGAGTTTGAGATGCTCTTCCCGTTGGAGTCCGAGGTCTTGGAAAAGTTCCTCCAAAACGAAGGGCATGGTGAGAAGAGAGGGGCCCATGTCCCAGCGGAAGCCGGCCTCGCGATGTTCCTGGAGTTTGCCGCCGGGGTGATGGTTTTTTCCAGGACGGTGACCTGGGCTCCGGCCTGACGAAGCCGGAGGGCGGTGGCCAGACCGCCGAGACCCGCGCCGATGACGGTCACTTTTTTGTGGGCAAGAGGAAGGGTCATGGAGGTCGAGAAGAAGGTGGCTTTTTTAAAAAGTGTCTGTCACTTTTGAACCCAGAAGATAAAACGTAAGAGGAGTCAGAGCAACAACGATGCGTCTTTTCTGTTATTTCTTTTTCCGGTGCTGGGTAAAGCTGCTGTTGTGTTTCACGACCAGAGTGCGGGTGGAGGGCTGGGAGAAGATTCCTGCGGGACCGTTTTTACTGGCCTGCAATCATATCAGTCATTTTGATCCACCAGTGATTGGCGCGCTGTGTCCGGTGAAGCTGGATTTCATGGCCATGGCGGATTTGTTTCAACACCCGGTGGCGGCCTTCTTTTTCAAAATGGTGGACACCTTTCCGGTGCAGCGGGGCAGGCCGGATCATCAGGCTTTGCGGGTGGCGCTGGATCGCTTGGAGAAAGGAAGGCGTGTTTGTGTTTTTCCAGAAGGTGGCTTGCGCAGCGGGGAGGCTTCGGTTTTGAATGGACAAGCTCTCAAGGCGGGAACAGCGGTGATGGCGGATCGTGCGCAGGTGCCTGTGCTGCCCTTGTTGATTCTGGGGACGGACCGTTTTTATTCGTGGAGCTGGGGCCGACGTATTCCTTTGATTTTGTTGGTGGGAGAGGCACTGCGGGTGGACCCCAGCCTGCCGGAGGCGGAGCGCAGGGAGGAGTTGACCGGACGCCTGGAGAAGGCACTGCGGGCCTTGTATGAGCAGGCGCAGGGTTGGCCCGAGTTCACGCGGGAACTGGTGCCGCGGACGGCGCAGGAACGTTGGGCGGAGGTGGGGCGATGAGTCTTACCGGTTGGTGGCATGACAGTTGGGCCAAGGGGCTGGACGGATTTTCCTTTGGCTTCATCAATGCGTTGCAATTGCGAGGGCGAAGTGGGGCGCATGATGCGGAGACATTTCAGGAATATGCCAGGCACTGGAGCGGGGTGGCTTTGGAGGAATTTTATGCCGTGCCGGATTGTCCTGAGTTGGAGAGGTTGCCGGAGCAGGGAACCTTTTCTTTTCACAGTCCTTTGCCGACGGGATGCGAGGAAAATGACCGGGCGCACTTGGATATCTGGCTGGGGCCGAAGGGATGGAAGTCTCCGGCCATGTTTCTGCTGCATGGACACATGTCCGTCAGCGATGTGGGTTACAGGCTTTGGGCAAAAAAGCTGAATCAGATGGGTTGGACGGCGGTGTTTTTTCATCTGCCCTATCATTACGGACGACGACCGCGCGGGGTGTTGAGCGGGGAGATGGCACTTTCGAGCAATTTGATCCGCACTTCTGAGGGGATCCGGCAGGCGGTGGTGGAGCTGCGGGCGGTTTCGCGATTATTACGAAACCGGGGTTGTCCGCATGTGGGGTTGTGGGCGACGAGTTATGGGGGCTGGGTGGCGGCTTTGTTGCTGTCGTTGGAGTCGGGTATAAGCACCGCCTGGCTTCTGGAGCCGATTGTGGATGTGGATTGGGCGATCTGGGAATCACCTGCCACGATGGTGCTGCGGCGTCAGTTGCGGTCCCGGGGAATCACGCGCGAGATGATTCAGGGGCATGTGAGGAAGTTGTGTCCCCGCTGGCAAACACCGAGGCTGGCCCCGGAACGAATTCTGTTGTTGGCGGGAAAATTTGATCGTATCGCAACTCCGGAAACCATCCGTGAGTTGAATCGGAAGTGGGCCGGTTCGCATTACGCCGAGCTGAGACAGGGGCATGTGGGCTATCAACTGATGCCGGAGAGCCTGAGAATGGCTCGGGAACGTTTCCCGGAGTTGTTTGGCAAGTAAGAGCTTCTGCTTGGCAGCGGGGGAAGCGGAGGTAGATTAAAATTATGCCAGCCTGTGCCGCTTCGGTTTGTGTGAGTGGGGTTTTTGACGAGAATCTTGTCAGGGAAACCGCGTCGAATCTGCGTCAGGAGCTGGGGGAACGTCCGACCTGTGCCTTTGTTTTTGCCTCCCATGACTACATGGATTCACTGGAAGATTTCGTGGAGACTCTGCGGCTTCATGCTCATATTCCTGAAGTTTTCGGTTGCAGTGGTCGCGGGTTGATCGGGTCAGAAGTAGAACAGGAGGAGGGCTCGGGATTCAGCGTATTGTTGTTGTCCCTGCCTGGGACGGAGTTGATGGTGAGAGAAGTGGCCCAGGAACAGGTGGAGGAATTTTCGAAAGGGGAAGACTGGCGTCGATGGAGCGGGGTGGCGGTGAATGAAGTCAACTCATGGATCGCTCTGATCAATCCCTTGCAGTTGAACATCGAAAGTTGGTTGGCAGGCTGGAATCAAGCCTATCCTGGCATACCCTGCCTTGGTGGGCTGGCCAGCAGTGGATTGCAGGCGGAGGGCATTCAGGTGTTTCATAATGAGGAAGTGGTAACCGGAGGCTTGTTGGTGGGTTTCTCCGGTCAGACCCGTTGTGTGCCTCTGGTCAGTCAGGGATGTCGGCCCATCGGGGAGCCTTACACCATCACCCAAGTGGAGCGGAATGTGATTTATCAACTCGGTTCCAAGTCCGCCTTTGATGTTTTGAACACCGTGATCACGGAATTGACCGATGAAGAGCGGGCCAAGGCGAGGGGGAATGTTTTCGCCGGACTGGCGGCTTCGGAGTATTTGGAGGATTTTAAGCAGGGCGATTTTTTGGTGCGGAACATCCTGGGAGCAAATCCCCAGACGGGGGAGGTGGTGATCGGGTCGCTGCCCCGGATTGGACAGACCTTGCAATATCAGATGCGGGACCGTTCTTCCGCCGAATTGGACATGAAAATCATGCTGGAGAAGGCCAAGGATCAGCCCGCTCCGCTGGCGTCGCTGGTCTTTAGCTGCATCGGGCGCGGGCATTCATTTTTGAAAACCCCATTACGATGCGTCGGCCCTGGCGAGCAATCTGGGAGTGCATCCCAGCGCGGGCTTTTTTTGTAATGGAGAGTTGGGGCCGGTGAATGGACAAAACTTTGTCCATGGCTACACCTTGACGGCGGCACTGTTTCAGAGAACGAGTTAGGTTTCCGGGATGAGCGTGTTCAGGTTTGAATCGCTTTCGCTTTTCCTGATGCGCCTTCTTCTTTCCCAAGCAATGATGAACAGCAAGAGCAGGCTGGCCGTTAGCCAGGTGGAAGGTTCGGGGACGGGCACGACCTCTCCGTCGGCCAGGATGATGGCTCCGTAGTCGATGCCATCGCCGAAGGGGTTGATGAAGACAATCTGGCTGAGCTGGCTTGCGGTCAAGCCTCCGCTGGTGGTGCCGAAATAAACCTGGTCTGTGCCGCCGCCGCCGTTGATGCCGTCGGTGCTGGGGATGCCGGACCAGTTGGTGATGCGGAAGGCACTGCCGCCGGTCCAAGGGGCAGCGGCTGAGTTGGCGAAGTTGATGATGCTGCTACCTGTGCCGAGGTTGAGGGTGGAGGTGGCGGTGAGAGTGAGGGTGCCGAGGGTTTCGGTGTGGCCGGAGAGATTGTTTACCTGAACGGTGGCACCCCGGAGAGTGAGGTTGGCCGTGTCATTGATTTCGTTGGCGGCAGAAAGCAGGAGGAGAGTGCCACTGTTCATGTCGATGCTGTTGATGCCGCCCAGAGATTGATTGCTTCCGGTTCCGGCGAGTTCGAGGGTGCCTTCTTCGACGGTGGCAGCGCCCGAGATGGTATTGTTACCTGTGAGAATGAGTCGGCCTGTGCCGGAATTACCGGAGTTGTCACGGAGGACGAAGCCGTCGGAACCCTGCAAGCGGGCGTTGATGGTGGCGGTGTTTCCGATTTGGACATCGATTTCCGGGTCTCCGAGGAAGACCCGGTTGAGTTGCAGCAGGCTGTCGTTGACGTCGGTGGCGGCGATGGTGACGTTGCCTTCCTCAAAGCGTAGATCGGAGGCGAGGATGGTGGTGTTGTCCCGGATGGTGACGGTGTAAGTGTTGCCGGAGGCGTCGGTGCCAGCGGAAAAGACTGCGCGTTTATTGTTTACCCAGCCTTGAGTAGCGATGCTTCCATTAACGTTGCCCCAGCGGGTCTCGGTGCCAGCAGTTCCTCCGTAACGCCATTCGCCGGAAGATAACAAGGTATTTTCACTGGCCACGGTGCCGTCAATAACGGCACCGCCGCCTGTATCGTTGGTGTCCCAGTAGAGGTTGCGGTTTTCCGACTCGAAGATCATGCCGCCGCCGAAAAGGTCGCCGCCGCCGTTGTCTGAGCTGTTGGTGCTGAGGTTGTAGGCAGCAAAGTTATTGATGCTGGCGGGCACGGTGGTTTGGTCTCCACCCATGATGACGTAGCCGAAGATGGTGGAGCCTGCGGAGATCCCCAGATCGGAGAGGGTGATGAAAACGCCGCCTAAGTCCTGACTGCCGGTGTTGCTAAAGGCTACGTCCTGGATGGGATCCGCGATCGTTCCTTGTAAAGTGCTGCTGTTGGTGAATCCGGTGAGGTTAGCCGCTCCATAGAGCAGTCCGGTGCCAGGGCCAAATCGGACGATGGTGCCGATGCTGGTGACGTTGCCGCTGCCGTCAACTCCGGTGACGGCAGCGACGTTGAAGTTGTTATTTCCGTTACGTTCAAAAAAGGCGAAGCCGAAGTCGCTGGGATTTTGTCCGGTCTCCAGAGTCAGACCAGTGGTGTTGACATAATCGATGCGCTCGATGCTTTTGTTGAAGTTGGCGGTTGTGTTGTCAAAAATGTTTTCCACCCCGGCGGAAAGGTCGCGTTGGTTGAAGGCCTGTTCCATGGTGGCAACGGGAGCGCCTACCAGTTGGTTTGGGGTGGTGGAGGTGCTTTTCTTGAAATAGGCCAAGTTGGCGGTGTTATCCGAGGGGGTTGATCGCTGGAATTCGACCTCGAAGGGAAGGGCGAGGTAGTTATAGGTGGTGCCTCCTCCGGTGACAAAGCTCTCCAGAATGATGCCTCCGGGGTTTCCATCATCCACGTTGTAGGTAACTCCGGAGCCAGTGGTGAAGTCCTGGCCAGAGGGCATGGGTAACTGGCTGGTGGTGATACTCACAATGGTGGCGGCCTGGCTGAGAGGGCTGAAAACAGCAGAGTGAACGCGACCCCGGGCAGGGCAGAACCAATTCTGTAAAAAGGGGGCTTATTCACAGAGCGTAAACTATGGGATTGACAGAAAAGAACAACCCTTAATTTGGCAGATGCAATTAGTTTACAAGGGCTGTTTGAGGTGCTGAGCCAGCTTTTGGAAAGGCGCTTGCTTAAGCAATTGAGGTGGGTAATAAGATGCGTATGGAAGACGTGGTAATTATTGGATCAGGATGTGCAGGTTGGACGGCGGCGGTTTATACAGCACGGGCGAATTTAAAGCCTCTTTTGATTACGGGGATTCAGCCCGGCGGTCTTCTGACCACGACCACGGTGGTGGAGAATTTTCCCGGTTTCAGCAAGGGTATCGATGGGAATCAATTGATGCTGGAAATGCAGGAACAGGCCACCCGCTTTGGAACGCGGGTTGAATACATGAGCCAAGTGGAGTCGGTTCGTCTGCTGGAGCGGCCCTTCCGCGTTACTTACGACGGCAAGTTGGTGGAAACGAAGACCTTAATCATCGCCACCGGGGCGGGACACCGTCACTTGGGTGTGCCGGGAGAGCATGAATTGGAAAATAAAGGCGTCACCTATTGTGCGACCTGTGACGGGGCGCTGCCCATGTTTCGGAATCAGCCCTTGGTGGTGGTGGGCGGGGGGGATTCGGCTTGTGAGGAGGCGATGTATTTGACCCGGTTCGGTTCGGAAGTGTATCTGGTGCATCGCCGGGATTCGCTGCGGGCCTCGAAAATCATGGCGGAACGAACCCTGGCCAACCCCAAGATCAAGCCGGTCTGGGACACGGTGGTGGAAGAAGTTTTGGATCCCAGCCAGGACAAGGTGACGGGGGTTACTTTGAAAAATCTGAAATCGGGTCAACGTAGCACCCTGCCTTGCGCGGGAGTTTTTGTGGCGGTGGGTCATGTGCCCAACACCGCTCTGTTTCAGGGCCAGGTTGATTTGGAGCCGAGCGGTTATGTCAGGCGTCATGAGGGCAGCCGGACCAATCTCGAAGGGGTTTTTGTGGCCGGGGATTGTGCGGATTCGGTGTATCGTCAGGCGATCACGGCGGCGGGCATGGGTTGCATGGCAGCGATGGATGCGGAGCGTTACCTGGCTGCACTCAGTTCTTGAGACTTCCGGCAAGACGCCGTAAGGGCCAAGCGGGAACCGGGTGCTGCTGAAGATAGGCAGAGCTTATTTGACCGGAGGCAGGGAGTTCAAGAGCTCGCGGGCCTCGTTTAAAACCGGGCTTTCACTGTTTCCGGAAATGAAATCGGCCAGGGTTTGGCGCGCGGCCAAGACTTTATTGTCATCCCGCAGATAATTTTTGGCCAGCAGGATGGTGGCGGTGCCGACGTGAGCGTGTGGGGGTTGGCTGTCACGCATTTTGACATAAGCTGCGATGGCCTCTTGCTGCTGGCCCATGTTTTCATGGGCGACGGCCAGAGCCAGGTTCACGGAAGGGCTCATGGGATGGTGTGGAAAACGCTCAAGAAAGTCTTCGTAACAGCTCACGGCCTGGGCGAAGTCGCGTCGTGAATTGGCCTCTTGCGCGAGGGAAATCAGGGCCAGGGCGGAGGAGGATTTGAGGGGGTGGGCTTCGACCAAGTTCCGCCAATCTTCCGGGGTTTTGGCTTCGATCAGGAGGACGCGGGCCTTTTCCTCATTGGCGATGAGTTTGGAACGGAACCAGATGAAAATGGCCACGCCAATCAAAACCAGAGTGAGGACCAGCAGGAGAGGACGCAGAATCTTGGAAATTTCGTTTTCATCCCCGTCAATGATACGGGGATCTTCCGGAGAGGCAAAAGGCTGGGACATAGGTTGGAAATATGGGGTGCCGCGTCAGTTGAGGCAAGTGGGAAAGCAGAGGCTTGTCAGGGAGGGGATGCTTTGGTTAAGTTCGTTGTCTTACCATGAGTCGAACCCAAATTTTGATTCTCAATGTTCTGGCCGTTTTTTTTCTTTTGCTGACCGGGACGCGTTATCTGCTGTTGCAAGACGTGGAGAGGCATCGCCGTGAGTTGCAACTGTCGCAGGCTCTGGTGGTGCAGGCCAAGCAATCCGAGCAGGTCCTGCGTCAGATCATTCTGCGTCTGGCCCAGAGTTCCCAGAGAGAACCGGATCTGAAGGATCTTTTGAAACAATACAATATCACCATTGGGCCATCCGTCCCCAGCGTCAGTCCCCAGCCGGGGGTTTCCGCTGCACCCAAACCTTGAGGTAAAATTTATGGAAATTCCTACCGAGACACAGGCGTCCGCAGTCGTCCCCGGATCGAAAGAAGCACGTCATTACACGGCCTTTTGGCCCCTCTTCATTGTTTTGACTACGGTGCTGCTGATTTCCGGGACGGAACTGTTGGGTTTGCTCAATCAACGTCAGGAAATCCGCCATGCGATTCGTCAATTGGAGGAACCCGTGCAGCAATCCAAGGTGATTTCAGGAACCTTGGCACGGCTCAGCAGGGAATTGATTTTGCTTTCAAGCAGCAGCGCGGAAGCCAGAAAAATTGTGCAGGATTTCGGAATCCAATTCAGTCCTGGGGAGGCCTCGAATCCCCCGAGCAAGCCGTAAGGGAAGTTCCAGATTAGCAGAGCTGATGAGGATCAGCTTGGGAGAGTGCAGGCTTTTGTTATCTCGCCTTTAAATCCACGGCGACGCTGCGGCGGAGAAGGAGGTTGCCCCTTTTTTCGTTGAAGGCCAGGTTGAGGCGGATGCTTTCCCCTTTTTTGAGGCGGGCCAATTGGCGTGGCAGTTCGCTCAGGGCGCGCACACGATACGCTCCGATGCCTGTCACGAGCATTCCTTTGCGGATGCCGACGGCATCGGCCGGACTGCCCTCCTGAACGGAGGTGACGAGCAGGCCACTGCCGGGAGGGTAGGCGAAGGAGGCGGCCAGATTTGGATCCATTTCCTGAAGGCTGAACCCGAAACGATCGGTGAGCACTTTTTCCAGGGAGACTTCCGGGGGAGCGGCTTTGCGGCCTTCGGCGATGTCGATGGCATTTTTGACAAAGACGGCGACCCGTTCTCCGGGAATAGCGAAGCCGATGTTTTCCACGCCCGCCCCGGCTTTGGCGGTGTTGAGGCCGACAAATTTGCCGCTGATGTCGATGAGAGGTCCTCCGGAGTTGCCTGGGTTGATGGCGGCGTCGGTTTGAAGAAGGGAATCGTAGTTGGTTCCGCCGATGGAGAGGGTCCGGTTGATGGCGGAGAGGATGCCTGTGCTGACACTGCTTTCGTAGCCGATGGGGTTGCCGATGGCGATGACGGTCTGGCCGAGGAGATTGGGGGAGAGATCGTTGATGTTGAGGACGGGGAGGGGTTTGTCGGCCTTGATTTTGATCATGGCCAAATCCTGGTCGGGATCTTCCCGCAAGGGGCTGGCTTCGAAGGTGCGGCCATCGGCTAGGGTGACTTTGATGGTGGTGTTTTCAGCGCGGGCGATGACGTGTTCGTTGGTGACGATGTAGCCCTTGGCATCGACGATGGCGCCTGAGCCCAGACTGCGGATGGGGACCTGGACGATGCGTCCGCCGCGATAGGCGCCGCCGCCGTAAAAGCGATCGAAGAAGGCGTCGAAGGGATCGTTGACGGCTTGTTGAACAACGGTCTCGGTGTAAATGTTGACCACGCTGGGGCGGGCTTGAGCGACGACTTTGACCACGGGTTCCTCGGCTGGGGTGAGGGCCCGGGCTGAGGGGAGCAGGAAAAGGAAGAACAGGAGGAAAGGCAGGCGGAGAAGAAAGCTGCGGTGGTTGGGAATGGGTGGGAGTTTCATGGGTTGCAGAGTGGAGGGGTCTGACCGCATAGTAACGGCAAGATGACATCCGTCCATACCGTGATGAATTTCTATGGCAAGAGTTTGCGTCTGCGGGAGGAGGCCCTGCCTGCGTCAGGGGACGAGGCCTGGGTGCAGCGTTTGTGGTTTGAGCAGCTTTACTCCGAGACTTTGACAACGGTGACGGGGGAGAAGATCAGGATTCTTCAGCCCGGCTTTTGGAATCACGGGGCGGGTCCAGATTTTCTGCGTGCGGCCCTGGTGAATGGAGCCGGAGAGACGGAGGTGGGTGCGGTGGAAATTCATTGTCAGGCACCGGATTGGAAATCGCACGGTCACGCGCGGGATCGGCATTACGATCAGGTGATCTTGCATGTGGTGTGGCAGTGTGGACCGAAACTGTTTTTTGCCGGGGACAGCCAGAATCGAGCTTTGCGGACCTTGGAGCTGAGTTCGCAATTGAAGGTGCCTGTGATGGAGCTGCGTCGGCATTTCCGCAGCACGGAACTGGAACGTAGCACGGGGGCGCGGCTGGGGAGATGTCAGAAGGAGATGGCGCAGATGGAGCAGGACGCGGTGTTGCGATTGTTGGAGGAGGCGGGGCGTTATCGGTTCGAGAGCCGGGTGGAGCGTTGGGGCTTGCGGATCAAGACACTGGGCTGGGATCAGGCATTATGGATGGGCCTGGCGGATGCGCTGGGATATGCGAGGAACCGTGAGGCCATGGGAAGTCTGGCCCAGCGTCTGGAGATTGGTCTCTTGTTGAAGATCAAATCGGGCAGTCGCCGGGAAGCGCTGTTGTTCGGGGTGTCGGGTTTTTTACCGGATCGCGCTCTGCCGACTGGGCGGGAGTCGGCGGGTTGGCTGCGTGAGTTGTGGGATGAATGGTGGCAACTGCGCGGACAATGGGAGTCGTTGGTTCTGCCCCAGGGAGCCTGGAATCTGCGCGGGGTGCGCCCGCTGAATCGCCCGGAGCGGCGTCTGGCCGTGATGGCAAGTTTGACGGAAGCTTCTGTTTGGAAAGAGTTTTGTTCGCTCGTCCGCACCTGTTCGTTGGCTGAACAGACTTCTTTTTTAAAGAAAAGAACCCATCCTTTTTGGCAAGTTCACAGCACCATGAAAAGCCGGAAGGGTTCGCCCCAGAGTTTGCTGGGGGAGGACCGGATCAAGCGTTTTTGGTTTAATGTGGCCGGGCCGATGGCGGCGGCGGGTGGGAGGCGGGAGGTGGTGACGGAGCTGGAAAAAATGCGGGCACAGGAAGTGATGAAACCTGATTCCGTGGCAGCGGCGCGTTTGATGGGAGATCGAAGTTTGGGTCCGGCGGGACGTCGGCTTTTGGTGCGTGAGGGTTTGTTGCAGGTTTATCAGGATTTTTGTTTGAAGGACTATTCGCAGTGCGGGACCTGTGAGTTTCCGGAATGGGTTCGTCAATGGAAGGCTCTGTCCAAGTCAAGTTGATGGAAAAGGAGCTGAGGGGGAGTCAGGATGCTTTTTGTCGTTTCCGCGGTGAGTGTTGCGGGGGCTGAATGAGGTCGGTCCATTGCTCGGCGGGTGAGGAGCCGGGGAGGTGAGGGTGAGGCGGGCTGGGTTGGTGCCGCAGCAGGCTTAGAGCGAGGTCCCGGTGGCTGGAAGCGGGGTCGCGCCAATATTTTTCCAAAAAAGATTAAGTCGGTTGAGGGTTTCTCCGCTCAGGTGGGGAATCTGGTCTTGATGAAGAAAATGGTGCAGGGTGTGATCGAGCGGCAAGGTTGAGAAAGGCCGGGGCGCTCTGGACGGGATAGAGACCCGGACAAGCGCGGGCACGACGGACCAGTTTGTCCAGCAGCTCGGTGAGTCGGGTTTGGGCATCGTTGACCATGAACAACCTTGCTTCAAGAGAGCACCTTTGTCGAGGGTGTGAGGGCATTTGGGGTTTGCCAAGAGAGGGGGCTGAATTAGGGTGCGTGGGTGAATTTTTTGGGACTTTCGGAACGCATCAACACCCTGCTTTATCACAAGCAGGTGGAAAAGTTGAGTCGGCGTGACGGGGAGTTGGCCCGGACCTGGACTTTGCAATTGATACGGGAAGCGCATCCTCTATGGACGGAGCAGGAGGTGGAGCGTTATTATGAGAATTTGTTGAAGATCCGGGTGGTGGCGGTGGATCAGTGGGGGAAGCGTCACGGGGGGACGGGGTTTTGAGGGTCCGGGCTGGAGCTAGGGAGACCAGCGAGGGCGACGTTCTTAGTTCTGTGCTTAGTTCGGTATTTTTTGTAAGGTAACCATCAACAAAGGAGACAGAAATGAATTGGAGAAAAGCAGGTGCGTCGGTGGTGGGTGCGTTGAGTTTTTTGTATTTGTTGAACCCTGGGTTCGGCTTGTTTGAATTTTTGCCGGACAATCTACCCGGAGTGGGGAATTTGGATGAGGGGACGGCGGGAGTTCTGCTGTTGTGGGCCATTCAAACCCTGATTCGGAAAAATATCACGGCGGAGAACAGTTTTGAAAAACCTCCGACTTCTTGACCATGCGCTGCTGTCGGCGCGGATGACACGTCTGCGGGAGTGGGATCTGGGGACGGAGGATTTTGCGCGGGAGGCAGGTCTGGTGGGCAGGATATTGGCGGTGGAAGCCAGCCGTCACCTGTCCAGCCGTGCGCGACGAGTGCGGACACCGTTGGAGGAGACGGAGGGTTCAAGTCTGGCGCGTCTTGTGTGCCTGGTGCCGGTGTTGCGGGCCGGTTTGGCTTTGTTGGAACCTTTTCGTGAGTTGTTGCCGGAGGCCAGTGTGGGGCATATTGGGATAGCCCGGGACGAGCATACGCTGGAGGCAAGGATTTATGTGGAAAGGCTGCCGGGCAATTTGGCGGACTGTGAAGTTTTCCTGTTGGACCCGATGCTGGCCACAGGACACAGCAGTGCGGCGGCGTTGAGTGTGTTGAAAAAAGCGGGAGCCCGACCGGAACATTTGAAGTTGGTGTGTTGTGTGGCGGCACCGGAGGGGGTGGAGGTGTTGAATCAAGAGCATCCCGGGGTGGAGATTCTCAGTGCGGCACTGGATCGGAAGCTGAATGAGCGGGGTTTTATCCTGCCGGGTCTGGGGGATTTCGGGGATCGCCTGTTCGGGACAATTTAGATTCGGTCTGTCAGCCTTGGAAGCAATGGTTAGGGTTTTTTGAGCGAACCTGGAGGAAGCAGTTTAAATTTCGGTTTCTGCGGTTCCGGAAGGTTTCTCCAACAGTGTGGTGTTGGCGGCGGGTGAGCCCAGGTCAGGTTCGCCGTCTTTCCAGAGGAGTTTTTGCAGGCGTGGGCTGCGGGGTTCTCCGCGGGGGATATCGCGGGCGTGATAGAAGAGCCAGTCTTCCCGGCCATCGGGTGATTTGACAAAGCTGCCATGTCCCGGACCGTAAACCTGGGTTGTCGGGTTTTGTTTGAAGTAGGGACGCCCCATTTTTTTCCATGAAGCGGGATTCATGAGATCGGTTTCACTCTGGGCCTGTAAAAATCCAATGGCGTAATGTTCTGACCAATAGGCACTGCCTGAGTAACTGATCCAGAGAGTGGCATGGTGTTTTAAAATTTGTGGTCCTTCGTTGGTGGGTTGGTCATGATTTTCCCAAGGCTCGTCGGGGCGGGAGAGGATGACTTCCTGTTCGCCCAAGCGGTAGGGATCGATCAATTCCGCAATGAGAAGATGTTGCCAGAATCCCCCGCAATAATTGAGCTTGGAACTCCAGACAAAGTAATCCCTACCCGCGTCCTGCAAGACCGTGCCATCAATGGCGTAACGGTCTTTGCCCGGCGGCAGTTGGAGTTGCCCGGAAAAACGCCACTCTGGCAGGAAAGGGTCCGAACCCGGCGGACCTGTCAGGACAAAGATGCGACGGTTCACATCCTGGCCGCTTTCGTCCACTGCGGTGAAATACACATACCAACGTCCATGAAGCAGGTGAAGTTCAGGAGCCCAGAGGTCCAAGGCGGCGGGGCCTTGTTGCGGTGGAGTATAGAGGACAAGCCGCTCGGCCTGCCTTAAGTTGGTGATGTCGGGTGTTCGCAGAAGAGCGATCCGGGTTTGCTCCGTCAGCATGACGTAGTAAAAACCCTCGTGCCAGATGGCATAAGGATCCGGTCCCAGGGGCAACAAGGGGTTGGTAAAATGGGAGGAGGCAGACATCATCATGTGGAGGGGCTGGGTGATTCGGCATTTAATTGGTGTAAAGAACCATGCGGGCGGCGCGACCGCGTTTGGGGGCGTCGCCACTTTTCAGCGGGGCGGCGGAATCCTCCACCAAAGTGGTCCATTCGTTACCGTTACCGAGGATGGAAATTGCGGCCTCGGTTCCGATTAGTTTAAACATGGGATGTTTGTCGTATTTTTGGTCGGCCTTACCCAACGCATAAGCCAGGCCGCCGAGGATCTCGACCTTACCGCCCTCGCCACTGAAGATGATTTGTTGGCCTTCGGTCTTGTAGCCCAGAATCCAAACGGTGGCGCCCTTGTCTCTGGATCATAGGGGCATCGTTAAGAAACTCGCAGTTGACCTGTCGGCCCCAAACGGACTGGGGATGATGAATCCGGAGCGGCACACCCATGATGTCTTCGAAAAAGGTATCGCCTACGCCCCGTGCGGTATTTTCATATCCACCATGAAGATCGGCGTGGCGGAAAACCACGGCCCGGGAGCTGTCTTGTTGAACCCGTTTGAATTCGGTGGAAGGTTGACTTTTTTCCGCCCCCTTGCTGAACCAGAGGTGTTCCACAATAAGAGGTTCTCCCGAGCCCACGATTTGGAGCAGAGTGGTGCCCTGGAAGTTATCTTTTTGTGCGCCGATAGCGGATTGGAGTCCGGTGATTTTACGCACGGTGGGCGGGACAACGAGAGCTTTGCTGATGTTGTAGCCTCCATTCGGGAAATAAACCACGGGTTTACCGGAATCGAGTGCTTTCTGGATCGCGTCGGTTTGATCGGCGGCACCTTCCACAAAAAACTCGCGGGCGTTTTGCCAATCGGCGGGATTTTCTGAAACGAATTCGGGTGAGGGCTTGATGGGTAATTTCAATTGTCGTCCAGAGCTGCGGCCAAGGGTTTTTTCCGAGACCCATTCATCAACTTTGGTTTCGGAGAGTTTTTTCTCCTCACCTGGTTTCTGGTTGTCCACGGTCAGGGAGTAGCCCTCCACCTGAATATCGCGGAGAACCAGGCCGCCGCTGTTTTCGATGGCAGGTCCACCTGCGCCGCCGGTGAATCGTCCGCCGACGATCACGCTGAGTCCGCCCTCCTTGCCCACCTGTTGTAGGACGGGAACGGTGTTGTCGCTGATCAGGTTTTCAAAAAAGATGCCGTTGTGGGAATTCTGGATGCCGACCTTTTTTTGTTTTTTTAAAGTGATGTCCTGAAAGGTCATGCTGTATTGCGCGTGATGGTCGGTGCGGATGCCGATATTGAAGCCCTCAATGTTGACGTTTTTGATCAGGGCCGGTCCGGGCCATTCGCGGCTCATGTCCAGGCCTATTACGCCCTGGCCGTCCTCTGACCGGATGCTGACATTACGAATGGCTCCCCGGTTGTTGGCCACGTAGTCGATGCCAGTGGCTCCAGGATTTCCCGTTCCGGTGCTGACGGTCAGATTGAAGATATTATGGCGAAAGGCCTGGTTACCGCCGCCGTTGGGTCGGGGATCTTCGGATCCGGTGATGATGACGGGTCTGGGTTTTTCCGGGTTTTGGAAATTTGGATGACGATCTGCAATTTTCAAAGTGACGGTGGAACGACGTTCCCCATGAGCATGACGCTGGAGCGCCAGCCGTTGGACCACTTGTTGTTGATGCGGCCTTCCAAAGTATCGGAGAGCAGGTAGGTGCCAGCGGGAAAGTAGATAAAAGCGGGTCGGCTGTAGCGGGCGTTGTCGCTCAGAGATTTTTCCAAGGCGGCCTTGATGGCGGGTAAGTCGTCGGAGATTCCGTCCCCTTTCGCTCCAAAATCCTTCACATTCAACATGCCGGAATCAGGATAAAAAGGCAGGAAATCTTCAAAATCCGAAGCTGGAAGAAAGGAGGTGAGGGCGGGGAGGCAGAGTAAAAAAGAAGGATTTTTTCTATGATGGTACAGAGGATTTAGTAAAGCATCTTTAGCTTTCGAACTCCACCTCTCAATAGAGAAAGGGTGGTATCAGTATCATGGTGGGGAGTTTAACCGCAAGGACTCTAAGAGCGCGAAGAGGGGAGGATTTTGTTTGAAGAGGTCATTTCTTGCAGTCTGCGCTTGGCGGATGGAGAGGGATGGGGTAGGTTTGAACTTTATGGCAAACACTATCACCGTTGATCTCGACGACCTCAGAGCACGCGTTAAAGCGCTCGGGAGGTTTCTTTGACGTCGCCAGCCTGAAAACCAAGCTGGCGGAGTATGAGTCCCAGATGTCCCAACAAAGTTTTTGGGACAAACCGGGGGAAGCGCAGAAGATCATGTCGGAGGCGACGCGGACCCGGGAGCGGATCCGGCAATACACGGAGATCACGCAAAGGATTGAGGATTTGGAGTTGCTGGGTCAGTTAGCCCAGGAGGAAGGGTCGGCTCAGGCGGAAAAGGATTTCGAGCAGGAATGTGCAGCGGCTTTGGAGGAATTTGATGCCTTTGAGTTGCAAAATCTGCTTTCCGGCGAGCACGACCGTTGTAATGCGATTCTCAGTTTGAATGCGGGAGTGGGTGGAACGGAGGCTTGTGATTGGACCAACATGCTGCTGCGCATGTTCCAGCGCTGGGCAGAGCGGCACAAGATGCGGGTGACCATCACGGACATTCTTTCCGGGGAAGAGGCGGGGATCAAGAGTGTGACCTTGTTGATCGAGGGGGAAAACGCCTACGGCTATTTGAAGGCGGAGCGTGGGGTGCATCGTTTGGTGCGGATGTCCCCCTTCAATGCGGCGGGCAAGCGGCAGACTTCCTTTTCCTCCTGTGATGTGTTGGCGGAGTTGGATGAGAACATTGAGATCGAGGTGCTGGACAAGGATATCCGGGTGGACGTGTATCGTTCCGGGGGTTGCGGCGGTCAGGGCGTGAACACCACGGATTCTGCCGTGCGTCTGACCCACCTGCCCAGTGGTTTGGTGGTGACCTGTCAGAATGAGCGTTCGCAGATCAAGAACCGGGCCACGGCCATGAAGGTGCTGAAGTCGCGCCTTTACGAGATCGAGATGGACAAGAAACGGGCGGAGCAGGAAAAACATTACGGGGACAAGGGAGACATTGGTTGGGGTCGCCAAATTCGTTCCTACGTTTTGCAGCCCTATCAAATGGTGAAGGATTTGAGAACGGGAGAATCCACCACGGACACGCAGGCGGTGTTGGACGGGGACATCGACGCCTTCATCAGCGCCTTTTTACGGGGCAAGAAACGAACCGACACGGACACGGACGATGAATAAGAGTCCCTCGGATCGGCTGGCGGAAATCCTGGCCCAGAAGGAAGTGGAGCTGCAGCGTTTGACTCCGCATGAGTCGGCACTGCGTAGTCTGGCGTTGCGACGCAATGATTTCCGGCCCTTCCGCAACACCTTGTTCCAACCGGGGAGCACGACCATCATTGCGGAGGTGAAGAAGGCATCCCCTTCCGCCGGGGTGTTGATGGAGAACTTTAATCCGGTGGACCAAGCCCGGGAGTATGAGCGTGGAGGAGCCTCGGCCTTATCCATCTTAACGGATGAAAGATTTTTTCAAGGGCATCTGAATTATCTCAAGGACGTGCGCCAGCAGGTGGAGCTGCCGATTTTGCGGAAGGATTTCATCATTTCCGAGCTGCAGGTTTATGAAACGGTGATTGCGGGGGCGGATGCGATTTTGTTGATTGTGGCGGCCTTGGAGGATGAGCAGATGCGCCGGCTGTTTGAGTTGTCCAAGACCTTTCAACTGGATGTGTTGGTGGAGGTGCATGACATGGCGGAGATGGATCGGGCCTTGGATCTGGGGGCGGACATCATCGGGATCAACAATCGCAATTTAAAAACCTTCGAGGTGGATCTGGGGACGACGGAGGCGTTGGCACCGGAAATTCCGAATGATTGTCTGGGGATCACGGAGAGCGGCATACGCAGGGTGGAGGATGTGCGTTTCTGCCGGGAGCAGGGGATTGATTGTTTCCTGATCGGCGAGACGCTGATGCGTTCCGGCCAGCCTGCAGAGGTGTTGAGAGAGTTTTTGGCGGGTTGATGGTGGACAAGATGAACAGGAAAAGAGGAGAGGAATGGAGCACGAGGATTTGACAGGTCGGATCATAGGTTGTGCCATGACCGTGCATCGTGTGATGGGAGCGGGTTTTTTAGAGACGATCTATCATAAAGCTTTGATGATAGAGTTGCAAAAACAAGGGGTTTTATATGAAAGCGAAAAGCCTGTTGAGGTTTCATATGCGGGTCATTCCGTGGGAAATTATTACGCGGATCTTTTGGTTTCCGGGACAGTCATTGTGGAATTGAAGGCGGTGGAAAAGTTGTCTGTATCGCATGAGGTTCAGTTGGTCAATTACCTTACAGCTACGGGTTTTGACATTGGGTTGCTTATTAATTTTGGTGGTTCAAAGTTGGAGTTCAAACGCAAGTTCAGGCAAAAAAAAGTCTCCTCTTAAAAAAATCCCGTTCATCCTGTCAAACAAAGCATGAAGCCTTTTATTAAGATATGTGGGATGACGAGTGTGGGGGATGCGCGGTGGGCGTGTGAATTGGGAGCGGATGCGGTGGGGTTGATTGTGTATCCGAAGAGTCCGCGGTATGTGACTTTTGAGCGGGCGGCGGAGATTGCCGGGGCTTTGCCGGCGGGGGTGTTGAAGGTGGCGGTGTCGGTCAATCTTTCGGAGGAGGACAGGGAGGCGCTGGAACGGGTCTGGACACCGGATGTGTGGCAGTTGCACGGGCAGGAAAGCCCGGAGCGGGTGGGGGCACTGCGCCCCCGGCGTTGTTGGAAGGCTTTGGGCCTGCCCTGGGTCGGGCCGGATCCGGGGTTGTATGAAGTGGAGGCGGTTCTGCTGGACAAGGCCAGTCCAGCGCATGGGGGCACGGGAGAGACCTTTGACTGGAATTGGGCTCGGGAGTTGAAATCAATCCTGAACAAGCCTATGTTACTTTCTGGAGGCTTAAATCCCGGTAATGTTGTCGCGGCCCTGGATGCAGTGCAGCCCTGGGGCGTGGATGTTTGCAGCGGGGTGGAGGCGTCCCATGGAAAAAAAGATCCGGTCAAACTAAAGGAATTCATCGAATTATGTCAGAAGTATTAAGCGCGGTGGTTCCTGATGCGGCGGGACATTTTGGAAAGTTCGGCGGCCAATACGCGCCGGAGACGCTCATGCATCCCTTGCATGAGTTGACCACGGCCTATGAAGAGGCACTGAAGGATGAGGCGTTCCTGTTGGAGTTGCGCCAGCATCAGCGTGATTTTTGTGGCCGGGCCACGCCGTTGTATTTCGCCGAGCGTCTGACGGAACATTGTGGTGGGGCCAAGATTTATTTGAAGCGGGAAGACTTGCTGCACACGGGGGCGCACAAGATCAACAATGCGCTGGGTCAGGTGCTGTTGGCGCGGCGGATGGGGAAGACACGGGTCATTGCAGAAACCGGGGCGGGTCAGCACGGTGTGGCCACGGCCACGGCGGCGGCGCGGTTCGGGTTGAGTTGTGTGATTTACATGGGTGAGGAGGATATGCGGCGTCAGGCGTTGAATGTGGCCAGGATGCGCTTTTTGGGGGCCGAGGTGGTGGCGGTGATGGCGGGGCAAAAGACGTTGAAGGAGGCGGTGAATGAGGCGATGCGGGATTGGGTGACTCATGTGGGGCATACGGCCTATGTGTTAGGCACGGCGTATGGTCCGCATCCGTATCCTTTGATGGTTCGCACTTTTCAAAAGATCATTGGGGAAGAGGCCCGGAAACAGTTGTTGGAGCGTGAGGAGCGGCTGCCGGATTTGATCGTGGCCTGTGTGGGTGGGGGGAGCAACGCGATCGGTATTTTCCATGCCTTCTTGAAAGATGAGGGGGTGAGGTTGGTGGGGGTGGAAGGTGGTGGGGAGGGGATCAAACCCGGACGTCATGCCGCCCGGTTTCAGGGAGGCAAGCTGGGGGTATTGCAGGGGACCAAGTCCTTTGTGTTACAGAATGAGGATGGGCAGATTGGTTTGACCCATAGTGTTTCTGCGGGGCTGGACTATGCGGCGGTGGGGCCGGAACATGCCTATCTGCGCGACATGGGCCGGGCCGAGTATTCTTATGCCACGGACGATGAAGCTTTGGAGGCTTTTCAGATTTTGGCCGCCCGCGAGGGGATCATTCCCGCGCTGGAGTCGGCTCATGGCGTGGCCTATGCGATGAAAGCCGCCCGTGAAATGAGCCCGGATCAAATTATTTTAATCAATCTCTCCGGTCGTGGCGACAAGGACGTGGAGGAAGTGGCGCGGGTGTTGGGTAAGCCGATTCGTTGAGGAGTTGTTCCGCAGCGGTGGGGGGGGGCGTGGGTCAAACTTTGAGTCAGGGCTTAGTGACGTCTTGGGGGAGAGGATGTTGGAAGGCGGCGTCGATTTCCTCCTGATTCCGTTGACGTTCGAAGCGGGAGAAGAGGCTGTAGGCGCAGGGCACGACGAGTAGGGTGAAGAAGGTGGAAACGGCGACACCACCAATGATGGCCAGGGCCATGGGGGCGCGGGCTTCGGAGCCGGGGGCGGAGGTGATGGCAGTGGGGACGGCGGCACCCATGGTGGCCAAGGAAGTCATGAGGATGGGGCGGAGACGGATGGGGCAGGCTTTTTGCAGGGCCTGGTGGACGTTGAGTTTTTCATGTTCCCGAACATGGTTGGTGAACTCGACCAGGAGGATGGAGTTTTTCTTAACAATTCCAGCCAGGAGAATGAGTCCGATCATGCTGAACAGGTTGATGGAGTTGTCGGTGGCAAGCAGGGTGAGAAAAGCACCTGTGACGCTGAAGGGCAGGGCCAGGAGGACGGTGACGGGGTGGATGAAGCTGTTGAACTGGGAGGCGAGAACCATGTAGGCAGCGACGATGCCGATGACGAATACGAACCAAAGACTTTTGAAGGATTCTTTGAAGGCCTGGGAGGTTCCCTCGAGGTTGAAGGTGTAGCCTTCCGGGAGAACTTCACGGCTGATGGCCTCGGCCTGGTCGAGGGCGCGGGCCTGGGAGACTCCGGGGGGCGAGGGAGGCTTTAATGGTGATGGCGCGTTGACGGTCGATGCGGGCGACGTTTTGAACGGTTTTGACGAGTTCAAGGTCCACGACATCTGTGATGGGAATGAGTTCGCCGAAGGAAGTGCGGATTTGGAGTTTGTTGATGTCCTCTGGTTGGAGACGTTCCTCCGGAAGCAGGCGGATGCGAACATCGTAGCGGCGGTTGTCGTTGGTGAATTTACCCTGGCGGATTCCGCCCATGGCGGCGTTGATGGTGAGGCCGAGATCGTCCATGGAAACCCCGCGGATGGCGGCGGCATCGCGTTTGGGAATGATGCGGAGTTCGGGTTGGCCCTCGCGGTAGTTGGTGTCGATATCGACCATGAGTCCGCTTTCAGCCATGCGTCGGGTGATCTCGGTGGCGGCCTTATTGAGTTCCTGGTAGTCGGTGCCCCGGATGTTAAATTCGACCGGGGTGCCTTGGTTGCGTGAGACGAGGCCGCGGGTGGAGAGGTCGGTGAGTTGAGTGATGCGGAGGTCCGGAATTTTGGCCAGGTCACGGCGGAACTCCTGCATGATTTCGGCCTGGGTTTTGTCCCGCAAATGTTTTTCGGTCAGGATGACGGGAATAAATGCGGTGTTGGACTGACCGCGGAGTCCGCCGATGGAGATGAGGTAGCGGGCCACCTCGGGGCGGGAACGGATATAGTTTCCAGTTCGATACATTTTTTATAGGTAAAGTCGAGGGAGGAACCGACCGGGGTTTGCACACCTAAACGGAAAAAGTTTTGATCCTGCTGGGGAACGAATTCCTGACGGAGCTGGGGCAGGGAGGCCAAGGAGGCGAGGAAGAGGAGGAAAGAGACAAGGAGAACCTTCCAACGGTGGTTCAGGCAGAGAGCGAGGGTGGAGGCGTAACGCTGGGTGAGCCAGGAGAGCGAGGTGTTGGCGGTGCGGGAAATGAGGTTGGGTTTTCCTGGGTCATGAGTTGGGAGCAACGCATGGGGGTGAGGGTGATGGCTTCGAGCAGGGAGAGGGCGACGGCGGCGGTGATGGTTACGCCGAACTGGAAGAAAAAGAGACCGATGATCCCTTCCATGAAAGCAACGGGGAGGAAGATGGCGATGACAGCGACGGAGGCGGCGACGGCGGCAAAGGTGATTTCGCGGGCACCTTCACGGGAGGCGCGGGCCTTGGTTTTGCCCATTTGAAAGTGTCGGACAATGTTTTCCAGGACCATGATGGCGTCGTCCACCACGATGCCGATGACCAGGGTAAGGGCGAGCATGGTGAAGAGGTTGAGCGTGAAGCCCATGAAGTAGATGACGATGAAGGTGCCGACGATGGAGGTGGGGATGGAAAGAAGGACGTTGACTGAGGAGGACCAGGAGCCGAGGAAAAGGAAGCAGATGATGGCGGTGAGAATGGAGGCGATGAGGAGTTCTTTTTGGGTGAAGTAGATGGATTGAACGACGAAACGGGTGAAGTCCACGTTGACGCGGATGTTGATGTCGGGTGGGAGGGTTTTTTTGAGTTCCTCAACCTTGGCGATGACGCGGTTGGCGACTTCGACTTCATTGGAGCCGCGCTGTTTTTTGATACCGAGACCGATGGCCTTTTTTTGATCGATGAGAAGGATGCGGCGGGGGTCGGCCAGATCGTCGGAGATTTGAGCGACGTCCTTCAGGCGGATGCTGGTATCGAAGATGGGCTGCCCACCACGCTGAGTGATGAGAATGTTCCCGACCTGCTCAGGGGTAAGGCCCTCACCCATGGTGCGGAGGTTGATTTCGTTGGTGCTGTTTTCGATGATGCCAGCGGCCACCTCGGAGTGTTCGCGTTCGACGGCGCGGACGATGTCGAGAATGGAGAGTTGATAGGATTTAAGAGCATTGTTGTTGACGTTGATGCGGAGGTTGCGCTCGGTGAAGCCGCTGCGTTGCACTTCACCGACGCCGCTGAGGGTTTCGAATTGGTCGGCCAGGTAGAGATCGACGTAGGTGATGAGTTCTTTGAAGCTGCGCGTGCTGCTGATCCCGATCCACATGATGGGGTCGTCTTCGGGATTTTGTTTGCGGAGGGTGGGGGGATCGACGTTGAGGGGGAGACGGACCTGACTGATGGCGGTCTGCACTTCCTGAACGGCGGCGTCGATGTCCCGTCCGATTTCAAATTCCATGGTGATGTTGGCCTGGCCCTGGCGAATGTTGGAGCGGAGTTCCTTGAGACCTTCCACGGCGATGATGCGTTGCTCGATGGGGTCCACCAATTCGGCCTCGAGAATTTCAGGGGCGGCACCTTCCCAGGTGACGTTGATATCGAGCTGGGGAAAGTCGATATCAGGCATGTAACTGACGCCGAGACGTCCGAGAGAGATCGCGCCGAAGACGATGAGTCCGAACATGAGCATCCAGGCAAAGACCGGGCGCCGGATGGAGAGATCCGAGAGGGTCATGGGGTGGGTCTCCCACTGGAATGAGAGACAGGGGTCTCAGCGGGAGGAAGACCTGCTGCCACT
>JAAUTS010000177.1 GCA_012031345.1 Blastochloris sp.
GTTTTGGTAGAAGTCAGCGTTTCCGTTTTTACGATAACTGACCGGCTCTTTTCTGTTGACCTGCCTCAGCGGAGCTGGCCAGTCTTCCAACTCCCGGATTTGGTCCCGCAAAAGTGCCGCTTTTTCGTATTCCAACTTTTCCGACGCCTCAACCATCTCCGCTCTGAGCTGCAGGATGGTTGCCGCCACATCCATATCGGTGACCCGGTTGGTCGCGGCATCCGATCCGTTGCGGACGATGGTGCTGAGACTTTCCTGAATACCCCGCTGAACCGAACGCGGCACAATGTTATTGGCCTGATTGTAAGCTATCTGTTTCTCGCGGCGGGCAGTCGTGACATCCATGAGATGCTGCATGGAACCTGTGATTTTATCGGCGAACAAAATCACCTCACCGTTCAAATGCCGTGCCGCACGACCCGCTGTCTGGATGAGTGATGTTTTGGAACGGAGATACCCTTCCTTGTCCGCATCCAAAATCGCCACCAAGGAAACTTCCGGAAGATCCAACCCCTCCCGCAAAAGGTTGATGCCGATCAAAATATCAAAGCTCCCCGCCCGCAGAGATCTTAGAATTTCCACCCGCTCGATGGCGTCCACCTCGGAGTGAATGTATTGCACCTTCAAACCCGCCTCGCGCAGGTAATCCGTCAAATCCTCTGCCGTGCGTTTGGTCAGAGTTGTCACCAAAACCCTCTCTCCCCGCTCCACCCGCTTGGAAGCTTCCGCGATCAATTCATCGATCTGTCCCGCCAAGGGACGCACCCGGATCACCGGGTCCAGCAGCCCGGTCGGACGGATCACCTGCTCCACCACACTGCCCCCGGCCTTCTCGATTTCGTAATTCTCCGGGGTGGCGGAAACATAAACCATTTGATTCATCATACCGCAGAACTCCTCGAAGTTGAGCGGACGGTTGTCCATGGCGGAAGGAAGTCGAAAGCCATGCTCAACGAGCACCGTCTTGCGTGATCGATCCCCGGCATACATCCCACCGACCTGCGGCACAGTGGCGTGGGACTCATCAATCACCGTGATGAAATCTTTGGGAAAGAAGTCCAGCAAGGTGTAGGGCTTCGAACCCGGAGGTCGTCCGCTCAGATGCCGTGAGTAGTTCTCAATCCCGGTGCAAAAACCCATCTCCTCCATCATTTCCATGTCGTAGGTCGTCCGCATCTTCAGTCGTTGCGCTTCCAAAAAGCGGCCCTGTTTCTCAAATTCATGAACCCGCTCCTCCAGCTCCTGCTTGATTCCATTCAGTGCCGCCCGAAGTTTTTCATGCGGAGTGACAAATTGTTTGGCTGGAAAAATATGCACCAGGGAATCCTCATGCAAAACCGCTCCCGTCAGCGGATCAAAGCGACTCAGACGATCGATCTCATCTCCAAAAAACTCAATCCGCACCGCTTCATCCGATTGGTTCCCCGGAAAACTTCCACCACATCCCCACGCACCCGAAACTTTGCCCGCTCAAAAGCAACGTCGTTGCGTGCATATTGCAAATCCACCAAACGCCCGATCAAGGTGTCCCGCGCAATGATTTCACCCGGACGCAGCGTCAGCAACATGCTGTAAAAATCCTCCGGATTGGCAAAGCCGTAAATGCAGGAAACACTCGACACCACAATCACATCCCGCCGGCTCATCAGCGAGCTGGTGGCGGAGAGACGGAGGCGTTCAATCTCCTCGTTGATGCTGGAGTCCTTTTCGATGTAGGTGTCCGAACGCGGGATGTAGGCTTCCGGCTGATAGTAATCAAAGTAGCTGACAAAATACTCCACGGCGTTCTGTGGAAAAAATTGTTTAAACTCACTGTAGAGTTGTGCCGCCAGAGTTTTGTTATGGGAGATCACTAGGGTCGGCTTTTGCAGATTACGGATCACGTTGGCCATGGTGTAGGTTTTCCCCGAACCCGTCACCCCGAGCAAAACATTGTGCTTCTCTCCCCGCCCCAGTCGCTCCGTCAGTTCCCGGATCGCCCCCGGCTGATCTCCGGAAGGTTCATATTCTGACTGTAATTGGAAATCCATCCTCCCAACGTGGCGTCACTCCGGTTCAGGGTCAATGGCGCAACCCAGAAAAATCATTCATTCCAAAAATGTGCCCACCTCGATCTTCGTGCCACGGATCAACTCTTCCGCCGTCATGCGCTTGCGCCCCTCAAGTTGAAGCTCTCGCAACAACAAGCCCCCCTCGGCAGCAGCCACCAAAATCCCGTGCTCATCCACCCGCACAATCTCCCCAGGCCGACCCTGGGCACGGCGTGATAGAATGGTTTTGAAAATCTTGAGCTGCCTGCCCTCACCTTCCACCCGCAATGTGTTGAAGGCTCCCGGCCAGGGAATCATCGCCCGGATGTGGGCGTCCACCTCCACTTGGGGAAAATTCCAATCAACCCTCCCGTCCTGTTTGTTGAGTTTTTGGCGTAACTGGCCAGACCCGCTTCCTGGTGAAGCCGGACCGCCTTGCCCCGTCCTATCATGTCCAGACTCTTGAGCAAGGCTATCGGTGCCAACTCCGCCAGGCGATCATGCAGGCTGCCTGCCGTCTCCTTGCTCGATAACTTGATCTTCTCCTGAAGTAAAATGTCCCCTGTGTCCAGGCCCTCATCCATCCAAATCAACGTCACTCCACTTTCCGGGTCACGATTTCGAATGGCGGACTGAATGCAGGAAGCTCCACGATATTTCGGCAGCAGTGAGGCATGGATGTTCAAACAACCAACCCGCGGCAACTTCAGAACCGGACTTTTTAAAATCTGACCATAAGCACAGACGACCATGATATCCGGCTGAAGATAACGTATCTGCTCCAACACGGAGGAATCATTGATGTTCTCCGGCTGATACACCGGCACATGGAAGGGAAATGCCGCCTGCTTCACCGGGGACCCGATCAGCTCCTGATGACGGCCCACCGGACGATCCGGTTGGTGATGACTCCCACCACCTGATGCTCCTCCGAGTTCAACAACGACCTGAAAGCGGGCACCCCGATTTCGCCCGTCCCGGTGAATAAAATACGCATGGAAGAAAACCCGACCCTCTTAGTCCTTGGTGTCCACGTGTTTCAGAATCTCGCGCAAGACGACATAGGGATATTGGGTTGCATCCAGGTCCACCGTGCGATTAGCCCCGTAGTAGTCGAGCATGGGCTTCGACTCATCTTCATATTTTTGCAGACGCATTCTGATGATTTCCTCGTTGGCATCGTCCAAGCGATTATCTTTCAAAGCGCGACGACGCATCCGCTCCACCAACAAATCGCGATCAGGGCAGGAAAGGTGAAACACTTTTTTACCACCAAATCACTCTCCAAAATCCGAGCCTGCGTCACGTTGCGGGGGATGCCATCCAAAACCAAATGGTCAATGTCCGGCTTGAATCTCCCCAGCGTGACCATGTTTTGCAGATGATTTTGCCAGAGCTGTATGGTGATGTCGTCTGGAACCAATTCACCTTTGCCCGAGTAATAAATAAACGCGCGCCCCAGTTCCGTTCTCAAATCCAGTGCCCGGAACACATCCCCACAGGCCAGATGAAAAAAACCAGGGATCGACCCAAGAATCCGGCCTTGCGTTCCCTTACCCGACCCCGGTGCTCCAAAAATCAAAAAAGCGCGATATTTCATCTATCTAACAAAGCACAGCTGAAGCATCACCTCAATCGTCATTTTTGGAGCTTTACTGCGAGATTCTCCCCGTTCCAGGCTTGTACAAGTTTTCCCCCACCCAATGATATTCCGGTGTTGCCCCCGACTGCGAGGCGACAAACTCGGCCAGACGACAAGCCCGGTTCAAGGCCCGCTTCGGTTCCCAGCCTTCCAGAAATTGACCCTGAATCCATGCTGCTAAAAAGGCATCTCCCGCCCCTACCGTGTCACTAACTTCCACTTTTCGCCCTCGGACCAATGCCAGACACCCTCCTGCCACAACCCCGCACCACGGGCTCCTGCCGTAACACAAATCACTTTGCTCTCAATCTGCCGGGAAAGGGCCGCCGTTTGTTTTTCCAAACAACTCCCCGCCGCAGCCGGAGACAATCTCGCCAGTTCCTCGTCGTTCAACTTCACCACGTCCGCCAAAGCCATCAACTCCCTCACCCACTCAGCTCGATCATAAGGGGGCCGCAAATTGACATCATAGATTTTCCTCGCCCCAGGGTAGCGTTGGAACAAATCCCGCAGGCATCGACGATTCCATTCGGAGCGTTGTGCCAGGGTTCCAAAAACAATCAACTCCGGTCCCTTGATAGAAAAAGGTGGACTCTCAATCCGATCCCAAGCCGCTGGCTCCAAAATATCGTAACTCGCACTCCCTCCCTCACTCAGGGTAGCCACCACCGCACCCGTCCTAAGTCCGGGTTGAACCGAAATACCCGCCTCAGACAAACCCCAGGAACGAACCCTGCGCAAAAGTTCCGAGCCAAGAAAGTCATCCCCCACGCTGGATACAGGTTGGACCCGCACCCCGAGTTGGTTCAATGATAAGCCACGTTCAGCGGAGCACCCCCGAGAAATATCCCCCTGGGCAGGCAATCCCAAAGAGCCTCGCCAAAACACAACACTTTGGGATGGGTCTCATTCATGGGTTAAATAGTCAGGACTGACGTGAAGTTCCTGGCAGGCCCGAATATAAGCGGCGGCAGACCAGGCCTGATAGGCCTTGCCCATCGGTCGTCCGGTGCGGGCATGAGCCCACTCATTGAACTCCCACTCTTGCTTGGTTCCCATTTGATTAAGTCGGGCCAGCTTGGCCAGTTCCGCACAGGCAATATCATGAAACCCAAGACGATGAATGAAACGAACCCAAAGTCCGCCGATAAAAGGCCAAATACCACCGTTGTGATAATGACCAGGCAGATTCAACAAATTCACAGTGTAATAGGGTTTCCAATCCGGATCCCCTGATTGCACCGAAGGATAAAGATTAGCCACGGGCCAGGGATCATTCACCCCTACGCCCCACATAAACCGGAAGGCGGTTCGGGCACGATCTGCATCGATCACGTTACAAAGATAGGCCAGAATATTTCCCAAAACATCGCAACGCCAGTTGAAAGCAAAAGGCGTAATCTCCGCCAACAAGTAGCTCGTATCTCCCATGGAAAATTGCCGATCTGCAAAACTCTTGGGTGCGGTATCCGCCGAGGGCATGGTAGTGGGCCAGAAATCTGCCTTGATGGTTCCTGCAATATGCTGCGACCACCGTAGATAATCCGAAGACCGTTCATGATCCCCTTGGAATTCCAGGAGCAGACCGAAGCAAATGTTGGCCCGATACCACAGCACTTCATCGTATAAGACATGATAACTCCGACCAAAAAGATCCGTCCAATCCCCTGCCTCGGGCACCTCCAATAGCCCGTCATTATTACTGTCATGGGCACTCAACCAGTTCATGGCACGCTGAAGAATTTCGCTGTATTCCGCCAACAAGGCATGATCGCCCGTGGCCCGCACGTAATGGTAAAAGGCGATGATGATCCAAAGTCCACTGTCGATCGAACAGATTCCGCCCACCCCGCTGTAGTCGGGTATTCTGTCCTCAATCCGCACATTCGCCGGAATCTGACCCGCTGGAGAAATCGCGTCCAACAACGTACGCAGCGTATTGCGCTGGGCTTCACGGATGTCGGAGTCATCCAGATCAATGGTTTGTATCAAAGTGATCGCCCCATCCCGAGCCCAAACACTGCGATAGTTTACATCTGTGCCCGTAACCTGATTGTCTTCCAGTGAACATGCTGAAAAACCAAGCGGCGTAATGTTCTTACGAAGCGCGATCAACGCTTTTTCATAACCCAGAGCGATGAGTTCACGATCTTCTTCACTTATTCCGCGCAACGCTTCAGGACCAAACAACATTTTCCAACCACGCGATTCCGCAGGCGGCGGAGACGGCGGACGAAAAGGAGGAGGCTCGGGCAAAACCCCGAAATGCTGTAACCCTTCGATGACTCCATCCGCCAAAATCGCCTGGGCACAGTAAACTGAGCGTCGCACCACGGCTTCGTAAAGTTCTGGTTGGGCATTTTCCACCACGATTCCCCGGACATCCGGCAACAAAACATGCTGCTGTCATTTCCGGTGTCTCCGGAAACGAGAACCTCCC
>JAAUTS010000178.1 GCA_012031345.1 Blastochloris sp.
TCAATCTCCGCTTAGTGAATCCCAAAAGCCAGGCAAAGATGCCCGGCTTAGTAGGCGGGACAGCCGCGCTCCTCTCAGAAACAAGATTTCAACGGCATGGTTCCGGCTAAGAAGCTACCTAAAAAGTGGGCGAGGTAAAATTTCAAGAGAAAATTTCGTCCGGCTAGAAGCGACGAAGGCGCCTACCCACAAGGATACGCAACTGAGGAGCGACAACGCAGGAAGGAATTTTTCGCAGAAAGTTTGCCTTGAGCCACTTTTTTAGACAGCCTCTAAGGAGTGTCCCCGATGAAATCCCGTCCTTCACCTTCCTCAAAATCATCCCCCTTCGCGGAAGTCGATCTCGAACGCCTCGAGCGTTGCGGCAACAGTGAGGTCATTTTCGGCGCGGGTAAAACCCCGGAACAAATCCTCAGCATCTCTCTTCAACTCAAAGCCTCCGGCCAGTCCGTCCTCATCACCCGCACGGACGCCACCGTCTTCCAACTCCTCCAGTCATCCCTGCCCGGCTCCCGATTTGATCCAAGCGCCCGTTGCATCACTTGGCACCCTAAAAAATTAAAAATTAAGAATAAACCCTTACAACTCTGCGTCTGCGCCGCCGGAACTTCCGATCTGCCCGTGGCGGAGGAGGCCGCCCTTTGCTCCGAATTCTGGGGAAACAAGGTGACCCGGATTTATGACGTGGGCGTGGCGGGCCTCCATCGCTTGCTCCGCCGTGTGCCCGAGCTGCGCCAGGCGGATGCCATCATCGCCGTCGCCGGCATGGAAGGCACTCTCCCCAGCGTGATCGGGGGCTTGGTCGCCTGCCCCGTCATCGGCGTTCCCACCAGCGTCGGTTATGGCGCCAACTTGCAGGGAGTCACCGCCCTGCTCGGCATGTTGACCTCCTGCGCCTCCGGCCTCACTGTGGTCAATATCGACAACGGCTTCGGCGCCGCTGCCGCCATCGAACGCATGAAAAAACGAACCCAACCCAAACACCCACGCTCATGACCTATCAAGGCCAGTCCGTCATCGAAATCCGCAACTCCAACTCACGCATCCTGCTCGCTCCCCAGCATGGGGGACGCCTGCTGCTCTGGGAGTTGAACGGACAAACCATCATCCACTGGCCTGACGACGCCGACTGGTCCAACCCCCTCAAAATCCGTGGCGGAAATCCTATTCTTTTCCCCTTCATCGCCCGTCATTTCGTCAACGGAGAACTCGGGCTTTGGCAGGATGCCGAAGGCGTGGTGAGGGAAATGCCCATGCATGGTTTCGCCCGCAGTGCGGAATTTTCCAGCAAGGTGACCGACTCAGGCTGTGTGATGTCCCTGGAAGATTCCCCCAGCACCCACCCATTCTACCCCTTCCGCTTTCTCTTCGAAGTGGAATATATTCTCGGAACAGGAACCCTGGAAGTCATCCTGACCACTCACAACCGCTCCAGCCTGGCCATGCCTTACTACGCCGGGCACCACTTTTATTTCAAACTGCCCCGTCAGGATCGGCAGGACTGGTTCCTCGATTTGGAGGCTGAGACTTATGGCCGGCAAAATCCGGACGGCAGCATCGCCACGGCCCCCTCTCCCCAAAAACCTCTCTGCCTTGCCGATCCTGATCTGATCGACCTCTATCATATCCATCCCCGATCCCCTCACTTCCGTCTCCACCAACGCTCCGCACCCCGTCACATCTCCTTTGAATTGGACGGTCCGCTCTGGCACAGCGTCACCAGCTGGACTCAACATCAGGACTCTGATTTTTATTGCGTCGAGCCCTGGCTCGGCCTTCCCAACGCCATCCACCACGGACAAGGCCTGCGCTGGCTTGAGCCTGGAAAAAAGGAGTCGGCCCGCCTGCTCATCCGCTGCTAGACTTTGCCTATGGACGATGTCTTCATTCACATTCTGGCCGGTGGCAGCGGGGAACGTTTCTGGCCCTTGAGCCGTAAGGTCAAACCCAAACAACTTCTGCGCCTCTTCGGTCCGCACACCCTCTTGGAAACCACCCTCCAACGTGTCCAGCCCCTCTGCCAAAATCAGCCCGCCGCCATTCTCACCAACCAGGCTCAGGTCGATTCCATCCACCGTGAATGTCCAAACTTGGGGCCCGTCCTCATCTTGGGCGAACCCGCCAAGCGTGACACTGCCCCGGCCGCTGCCTTGGCCACCGCCCGCGCTTACGCCCAGGACCCTGACGCCATCGTCGTTTTGCTTCCCTCAGATCAATTGATTCAGGATGCCGAGGGTTTCCGACGCGATTTACAAACAGCCATCCAACACGCCCGCGAGCACGAGGCCTTGGTCACCTTGGGCATCCAGCCCGACCACCCCGCTACCGGCTTTGGTTACATGGAATTGGCCACAGACTCCGATCCCCGCCCCGGCCACGTCAATCCTGTGCTGCGTTTTGTGGAAAAACCGGACCTCCCCACCGCTCAACATTATTTGGCCAGTGGCCGTCACCTTTGGAATGCCGGCATCTTCATTTGGAAGGCCCGCGTCTTCACCGAACTTTGTCGCACCCTCGCCCCGGAACTTCACCACTTCATCCTCCAGTTCCCCGCCCAGCCCGATGACGTGGAGCCCTACCTCCAAAAAAACTTCCCGCTCCTACCCAAAATTTCCGTCGATTACGCCATCCTGGAAAAAGCTCCCCAGGTTGCCTCAGTCCGGGCCTGCTTCGATTGGGATGATGTCGGCTCCTGGACCGCCCTGGCCGCACATCTGCCCTCCGACCAAGCCGAAAATATTCTGCCCTTAAAATCCGCATCTCTCAACTCCCAACGCAACCTCGTCCACTCTGCCACCGACCGACACATCGCCCTCTGTGGAGTCTCGGATCTCGTCGTGGTGGACACGGGGGATGCCCTGCTCATTTGTCATCGCGACAAGGTGCAGGAAGTGAAAAACCTTCTGCCCTCCCTGCCCCCCCGAACTGCTCTGACCGCTTTCTTGTTGGAATTGTTTCTCCCGATTGCTAGAAACAAGTCGTCTGATGAATGAACTCAATCCGTTAAACGGCCCCATCGTCTTCGTCTGCTACCCCGATGCAGACATGACCAGCTACGTGCAAGCAGTCCTCCTCGGTTCCGGCCGCGACTATCAAGTGGTCCCTACGGCCAACCTGAACGATCTCTATCAACAACTGGCCGGCATCCCCGACTCCGCCATCGTCGTCACCGAACTGCTCTGGGACGGTCAGGACGCTTCGGATGTCCTCCTCAGCATGGCGCTCCAATATCCGCGCATCGGCTTCCTTTCCGTCACAAATTACGATGTCAGTGAGATCCTCCCTCCCTACTTTGTCATCCCTTGTATTCAGGGCGCGGATCGCGTGGACCTCTGGCTCAATCACGTCCACTTTTTGTCCGAAGACCTCCGCGGCTCCCAGATTAACCAATTTCATCTCTCTGATTACGCCGGCCAAAACCAGTTCGCCCGCATCTACTCCGCCCAACAACCCAGCATCCGCCGCGAAGTCCAACTGCTCGTTCTCCCCGCCGATGCCACCCTCGAAAGTCAGGCCGAATTCCGCAACATCGCCGCCGCCCGGGCTGGCAACACCCACCCCATGATTTACACCATCTACGACGAAGGCTTGGAAAATGGCCGTGCCTACGTCGCCCAGGAACCCACTCATTTCCCCCAGTCTCCTTCAACTCAGCCTGCAAAATGCCACCTTCGACTCCCGTCTTCTGGCCAAAATCATCAACGTCACCGCCACTGTCATCAAACATCAACAAACCCGCGGCATCCCCTATCAACCTCTCCGCAGTAGTCACATCACCCTCTCCCCCCAGGGCGTCATCAAATACGTCAACACCGCCCTGCCCGCCACCGAGTCCATTCCCGAAGAATCCGAACAACTCGGCATCCTCGCCCAAATTATCCGCGAATTCATCAATCCCAACGAAACCCTGAATCCCTCCCTCACCCAGTTGCTCTACGACTTGGAAAACAGTCAGGTGGACATTGACTCCGTCATCACCCGCGCCAACGCCATCGACATCGAACTCGCCCCGGTCAAATTCACGCCCCAACGCCAGGAAGCCATCGTGGCTCAGGAACAGGTGCAAAAAGCCCGTAAATCTTTTTGGATCGCCACCATCAGCGGCATCGTCGTCTTCGCCGTTTTTATCACCTGGTTTGTCTTCTACATCCTCGACAGCTACGTCATCGTTTCCCCCGGTCGTGACTTTCGCCGACAAATCGAAATTCCCGCAGGTCAAGTCGTGTTGAGCAACAACCGCGCCCTTCCCGTCCAAGCCTTCTACATCGACGAACACGAAGTCACCATCGGCCAATACACCAAGTTCCTCAAAGACATGGAAGGCAAAGACCCCAAACCCTTCCTCCCTCCCAACTTCAAGGATGATAAAAAAGACTTCATCCCCGCCAACTGGGAACAAATCCAACGCGTCATCACCAAACGCCAGGACTTCGAAGGTGGCCTTCTCGATAACGACTGCCCCATCATGAACATCGACTACGCTGACGCCTACGCCTACGCCAAATGGGCCGGGAAACGTCTGCCCACTGAACTCGAATGGATGCGTGCCGCCGGAGGCGATGAAAACCTCCCTTATCCTTGGGGCCGGGACGCTGACGACCGCAAAGCCAACACAGGCTCTGACAAAAACACCACCTCCACCCAAAACATCGCAGGCTCCATCGACGGCTACCGTGGCCTCAACCCCGTCGATGCCAAAAACTCCGATCTCAGTCCCTTCGGCGTCGTCGGCATGGGAGGCAACGTCACCGAGTGGGTCGAACTCTCCCCCGAGCTCGGTCCGGTCCGTGCGGATTTCGTGCCCTTCCGCGGTGCCAATCACGGCTCAGAACGGCTTCTCCCCAACCAAAACCAAGCCCGCACTGGTGGACCCAAAGTCACCCGCAACCCTTTCCTGGGCTTCCGTTGCGCCAGCGACAGTCCTGTAAAATCCAGCCCCTCCTCCCCTTGAACCCCGAACTCAAGGTCCTGGCCAGACTCCATCAGCTCCAGCCAGACGCCCTCTCCCCCAGCCTGATGGCGGCTGAACTCGGACTGCCGGAAAACCGCCTCTCCGCCCCCATCGAAACCCTCCGACAACTCGGCTACGTCATCGACCTCATCCCCCACTCCGGCTATCGCCTGCGGGAATCCCCCGACATCCTCATCGCCGACGAAATTCAGGCCCGACTCCCCCACGCACGTTTTGCCCAAAAAGTTCTGGTCTTTAAGGAAACCCGTTCCACCCAGGATCTGGCCCATCGTTACGCGGAAGAAAATCATCCCGGAGACCTGCTCATTCTCGCTGAATCCCAATCACTCGGTCGCGGACGTCAGGCCCGACCCTGGTCCTCCCGACCCGGCCTCGGTCTCTGGCTCTCCCTCCTCCTCCGTCCCGCCGGACTCAAACCCGAACAAAGCCCCCGCCTCACCATCAAACCTGTGTCGCCCTCCATCGCGCCATCCGCAGTTGCTGCCAAATCCATCTCGACATCAAATGGCCTAACGACCTTCTCCACAAGGGCAGAAAAATCGCCGGCATCCTCAGCGAAGCCCGCGTCATCCATCAACACCTCGACCATGCCGTCATCGGTGTCGGTTGTAACATCCACCACCAACTTTCCGACTTCCCCCCCGACCTCGCCCACCGCGCCGGCTCCCTCCATCTCATCACTGGCAAAACCATCCGCCGCATTGATCTTCTCTTGGAATTTCTCCAACAATGGGAAATAGTCCTCGAACAGGATTGGCCCTCCCTCCGTGAAGAATGGAAATCCCACTGCCTCAACATGGGCCAGGCCATCACCCTCTCCCTCCACCCTCATTCCTCTCCCGTCACCGGACAAATGATCGACATCGACGACAACGGGGCCCTCCTCTTCCGCCATCCCGACGGCAGACAGGAACCCATCCATAGCGGGGAAATCCTCCCATGAAAACCCGCTCCCTCCTCATCGACATCAGTAATTCCTGGACCAAACTCGGCCTCAGCCAAAATGGCAGGGTTCGAAAAGTCGATTCCCTCCCCACCCCAAGCCTGTCCCCAACCCTTCTCAAATCTTGGCTGAAAACCTATCAACCCAGCCAC
>JAAUTS010000029.1 GCA_012031345.1 Blastochloris sp.
GGCTTCGCTTACCCGGAGTTGTCATGGCAGATACCATTGCTCCTCCTGACGATTTGCCGTGAGGGGGATTGAAACTCATCTGCATCCAGGATTCTTCACGCTCCAGCCGCAGGGAGTGCGGGGCACAGAGACCAGTTGGGGAAAAAACCCAGACGAACTTTTGCGGCTTCTCCCACTCTTCTGAACCCCAGGGTCTGATTTTGACCTGGACAGACTCCGGCACGAACAACTCTTCGGTGAGGACCTCTCCCAACTCCGCTTCCCCGGTCGAGAGTTCCGGCTCCGGGTCCAACCCCGTCCCGTTCGCCGGGCGCAAGATCCAGTGATCCGTCTCCATCACAATTTCATAAGGTCGGTTTGAGTTCAGGGCCTCGTGCCGGGCGGTTTTTGCCATCACAGCCATCTTACGGGCGGTGCTTCGCAGCTCTTCATCCCCAAAAACTGGCGGGTGGCCATGATAGCCATGCCAAACATGAGACACACCAGAAACAGGGCGATGATGATTTCCAGCAGACTGAATCCCTGCCGTCCACGTTGATCCCTGACCTTCATGTGCGGCAAGCTAAGCTCTGGGGAAGTCGTGTCTGAGACGATTGGAAGAGTCTCTCACGGAAACTTGTCCGTCGTCCTGCTACCAGTTCCCCAGATCGTCTTCACTCTCCACCCCGTCTTCTCCGAGGGAATAAAGATCGAAGCCCTTGGGGTTGCGTTTTCCAGGGTAAACATAAACATAGGGGCGTTGCCAAGGATCGGTGAACATCTTGTCCGCCAGCTTGGTCCAACGACGTGGAACAGGTTCACTGGTTGGTTTTTCCATCAGTGCCTTCAAACCCTGTTCGGTCGTGGGTAGAAAACGACTGTTGAGTTCGTAAAGTTTGAGCAGGGCAGTGATGTTCGAGATATCGCCCTCGACCGCGGTCAATTTGGCTCCACCAACTGCGCCGCCCATGAAGTAAATGGCCGAGCCCATTAACACGGCAATGATGGCGAGGACGATGATGATTTCGACCAGAGAGAAGCCTCCCCGGGTCCGACGAGGGTTGCTTGGTGTGAAGGAGTTCATAGGGTTCTAATTTGAACCAAGTTCCGCCTCGGGAACAAGCTCTTCCTGAGTTGTTATGGGCACGGCTTGCTGCACCATTTCCGAAGGGTCGGGATAAAAGAGTTGAACCCTGATTTCTTTCACGGCCAAAGGCTGGGGAAATAGGCCGTCTTCCGAATCTGCCGAAAATTGGATGGCATTGTAGCCGGACTTTAATCTTGAGTTTGGAATCAGAACGCTAGCCTTTCGCCATCCATAATAGGTAGGCTTGGACCCGGCCAATTTGTGGTAACCAGGATCGGTAAGGTCGGGCAACTCAGGCCGAACCAGCCCCACAGACTGACCATTCACCCAGAGCATCATGGATTCGGGCAAAGGCAGACCATTGACTTTCCACTCAAGGCGGGCCAAGGCAGGCGGCTCTTCCAACAGACAACCGAATTCAACCCCCTGCTCGATTCGTAACGGACTCTCCGTAATCTGGGCGGTCACCACTCTGCCTTTCCACTTGTCGATAGGCACTGTCATGGGATCCCCATCCACTTCGGACTCCCGCAGAGGAATCCCCAGAGAATTCATCAGAGCGGCATCCTGATCTCCAGCCACCAGCATGGGGAGGGGACTGAGCCAGTCCCAGGAAATCTTTCTCAGTCCAAGCTGTGTTCCGCCCGCCTGGAGGGTCAAGGTGCCTCCGCCTTCCAACAGTTTTTGAGGAATCCGCAGCACCCGTTGATTGCTCAGCCCAATTCCTTCATAAAGATTTTCACTCAACATCATCGAGTCAGTTTCGGATCTCCAGTAAGCTCGAAGAAATCCACCCTCCACCTCCTCAAAAAGCAGAGTTGCCAACAAACCGGATTTGCCTGGAGCCGCAGGAAAGACGTAGGACTGTGTGGCCAAGGTTCCCTCACTGACAAGGTTCGCCTGAGGCAAAATCCATGCCGGGGCAGGGGAGTTCAATTCCGCATCCAGCACATGAGTCCAACTCTGTGCAAGGGAACTTTGCCCAGCCAGGAGGAAACTTCCAACCAAACCCAGACACAGGATAAAAATCCGATTCATATGAATAAAGTCAGTACATAATCTTTGACCAAAAGGAAAGTTTGACCAGCCAAATTTAATCGTGCTCCGCACTTTCAATGTCTTTAAGGCAAGGGTGCTCAAGTTATGTTTAAGTCTGCCCCATCTGAGTTTCACCAAATTGTAACATTAAATCACTGCTTGTTAGTTGACACTTTAAGTTTAGTTGTTAATCCTACTTAAGCGATTTCTGTCGTCTAAATGTTAAAAAATCTCCTAACGACACATGGCGTCAGGGATTTAAAGTCATTGGCTCAGGCTAAGTCGATACGATACTATTGCTACATCTGTTTTGGATTTTGACAAGCTTACTAGGGTCTGCTCAGAAAGCTGAAGAGTTTAAGTCATTGGTCCTCCTCACGACAGGCCAGCTAGTTGCTTTATGGCTTTCTAGATGACGTTGACTTTTCTCACGATCAATAAATTCGATATTAGCCCCTAGTTTTTTGTTTTCTTGCTTTTATTGGTAAAAATATGTTTTTTGTAAGTATTTTACTTGCCAGCAATGTGGAATTGTAGTGCAGTGATTCGGTGAGAGTTTGGCTGTGTTTATCTTTATTGCTGGTGCTATCTAATTCACTTAGATCCCAGTCAGAAGTCTGGCAGAGTCAAGACATCGGGGCTGTTGGAGTTGCTGGTTCTAATTCCTACGATTCAGGGGTCGATGCGTTTACTGTTTCTGGGGCGGGCTCAGGAATTGGAGGAACTGCTGACAGCTTCCATTATACTTATCTGCGTGCTGCGGGAAATATTGAGATTACGACCCGGGTAAGCTCCCTGGCCAGTGCAAACTCGAATGCTGGAGCCGGATTAATGATTCGTCAGTCCTTGGTCGCTGGCTCAGCGCATGCCGCCGTATCCGTCAATCCTACAGGTGCTGTGGTCTTCACTTACCGGGGCTCGGCGGGTGAAAACACAACGACCGTATCGGGGACGATCGACTCGGTTCCGGTGTGGGTTCGCCTGGTTCGTTTGGGATTAAAGTGTAAAGCTTATCAGTCTGTGGATGGCATAAGTTGGACTCTTGTTGGGCAAACTTCCATCAATTTAACTGGAACATTTCATGCGGGTATGGCGGTGACTTCTGGTAGTGCAGGTGTTCTAAGCACATCTGTTTTTGATTCAAATAATATCATGGTCCTTCCTCAGACAGGTATGCAATTGTGGTTGAAAGCGGACTCTTTGACTGGTGCCAACGCTTCTGCCGTCAGCCAATGGGACGATCAATCCGGAAACGGGGTCAACGTGACTCAACCAACGGCGGGCAATCAGCCGACGTTGAGAACTTCTGAAATCAACGGAAAACCGGTCGTGAGGTTTGATGGGTCAAATGATTTTCTTCAAGGGAATGCCACTGCGGGCATGAAACCTGCCCAGTTTACCATTTTGGCGGTCTCCCAAAGAAAGGGCAGTAATGATTTTGCTCACATTCTTTCAATGCCTTGGGCAAACTCAGGCTGGAACAGTCCTTATGTTTCATGGGAGCTTTGCGTTCAAAACTATGGTGCTGACTCTGAAAAACCGAGCGCATCATTGGCGCTCAATTCAACAACCCGTGCCTACCTGACCGCAAATGCTCCGAAGGCTCTAGATACACCTTTCTATATAGCCACTTCCTATAATGGCTTGAAATACAAGTTGTACGTTGATGGTGATGCCAAGGAAACAAATGCAACAGGATCTGCGGCTTACGGTAATGCAGCCCTTTTCAATGTGGGCAGCCAAGGGGCCTACAGCAATGGAAGCTACCTGAACGGTGATATTGCTGAGGTTCTTTTTTATGACCGAACGCTAACTGATGAGGAACGCTGGGATATCGAATCCTATTTTCATGCGAAATATGCTGTAGGTGTTCAGCCTGTTACCCCTGCGCCAACAATGGATTCACCGGGGGGGACTTACCCGGGTGCGCAGCTCGTTAAGATTAATACACGACCAGGAACAAGCATTTACTACACCACTAACGGAAGCACTCCCAGCTACAACTCTATTTTATACACGGCACCGATAGCTGTTTCTGGAACAACCACCATCAAGGCGATTGCCTATCGCATGGGATATGCAGATAGCAGTGTTGTTTCCGAAACCTATACGATTGATCCTGCATCTGTAAATGTGAGGAGGAATAACATGTTGTTTTGGTGGCGGGCGGATAGTCTGACAGGAAACTCAGGGGATCCTGTTGCCTCACTCCTGGATCAATCGGGGAATGGGTATCATGCAGTTCAAGCAAACACAACCAACCAACCGACTTTCCAAGCCAATCAATTGAATGGAAAGCCAGTCATCCGTTTCGATGGAGTCAATGACAAGCTGGAATATCTCTACTCCTCGACTTTCCCCGTCAGTAAGCACACGGTTCTTTTTGTCTTAAAAGCATTGACCACAACAGATTATAATCAAGGTTTGGGTGCTTCTGGAGGCTGGGGTCAGTTTAATTTTCATACCACATCCAATGGTAGTGTTTATGTGGGAACCTCTGCCGCAAGCTCAAGCGGTCGCTTTGAACCTGCTGAATTGGGGGCTGGAACGGTCAACACGAATGCATGGAACTTTTTTATGTACCAATACGACAATGGATCTGCGGTATTTCTTAAAAATGGCGCCCAGTTGGCTTCCAAAACGATTACTGCACCTGCCCCATGGACAGGGTTCAGAATGGGTAGTCCTAACACAGATAGTGCTATTAATGGCGACATTGCCGAGGTTCTTGTTTACAATGACGTTTTATCTACAAATGAACGCCTTGATATTCAAGCCTATCTCAATGTCAAATATAATTTGGGGCCTGCTGTCCTACCTTCCCCACTTATAAGCGTTCCTACAGGCACTTACACTGCTCCACAAACAGTGGCACTGAGTGCTCAAAATGGGGCCGCGATCCGTTATACGACGGACGGAAGTGCCCCAACTACATCTTCAATTCTTTACACCTCACCACTAAGCGTTTCTTCCTCTCAGACCATCAAAGCAATTGCGACCAAAGCTGGTTACCAAAACAGCATTGTATCCAGTGCGACTATTTCCATCGACACGACGACGCTAAATGTGGTTCGTAACGGCTTGAAATTGTGGCTGAGAGCTGATTCTATGGCCGGATCCAGTGGGACTGCGGTGAGCCTTTGGGAGGATCAGTCTGGAAACGGTGTTAATGTCAGCCAAGGTGCCGCTGGTAATCGTCCGAATTTGCAGACATCCGTTATCAATGGCAAAGCTGTGATCCGCTTCGATGGCAGCAACGATTTTATGCAGGGAAATGTCAATTCCACTCTTAAACCATCTAATCATACCATCATTGCTGTTGCGAAGCGAGCAGCCAATTCGGCCTGGCCTTATATCATCAGCCTGCCTTACAGAAGCACAGGTTGGACTATGCCGTTCAATTCCTGGAATCTGGCCTGCGGTTCTAATTCAGACGACAAAGCTCAGGCGAGTGTTGCTTTGTCATCATCCCTAAGATCATCAATCTCAAGTGCATCGGGCATAGCTCTTAACACTGCCGCGATATATGCGACATCTTTTGACGGTTATAATCACAAACTGTTTCTCAATGGTAAACTTGATCAGAATGTATTTGTGGGTGGTGCGATTGCTTACGGAGATGCCCAGGAATTCAACGTAGGAAGTCGTGGAGTCTATTCTAATGGAGAGTATCTCAATGGCGATATTGCCGAAATCCTGTTCTACAACCGTCAGTTGACCCGTGAGGAAAAGCAGGCAGTTGAGCAATATTTAGCCAATAAGTATGGAATCACGCTAGACACAGATGCTGACGGAATGCCGGATTCTTGGGAACTCAACTATGGACTGGATCCCTTCAACTCTGAAGACTCAGGGGATGATTTCGACGGCGATAGTCTCACCAATCTCCAGGAATACCAGCAGGGTAAAAATCCGAACGACTATTACAACGGGGTTTCTCCGACTCTCTCCATCATCAGCGGTAACAATCAGAGCGGCTTGCCATCAGCATACATCTCTGACCCTCTTGTTCTGAAAGTATTAAACGGCAGCAATCCTTTGGTGAATGCACCAGTGACTTTCTCGGTTGTGGGTGAAGGGAGTAATCTCGCTTACGCAAATACCGGAACGCCCACACTTTTTTCAACAGTAAACCTTTGGACCGACAGCAATGGCTTGGCTCGCATAGACGAAACTAGCGTTACACGGGACCTCTATTCTAAACTACCCAGTGTTTCAGGGGCCAGCATGCAGGTTCAGGTTTCCGTAGTTGGTTACTCGTCGGCCACTGCAACGTTTACTTTGAACGCTATTAGTGTGGATACGGACAGTGATGGCATGTCGGATAGCTGGGAAATTCAGTATGGCCTGAATCCGAATGATGCAGAAGATGCGGAACAGGATGCTGATGGGGACGGATCGTCCAATCTCGCAGAGTTTCAGCGAGGCGGTAATCCTCTCGACCCCCTGGATGGGATGGATAATAACTTGGCGGCTTACTGGTCTGCTAACGAAGGCTTTGGGACCACGTTGCAAGATTCGTCTTCAAATCAGAATAGCGGACTTCTGGTAAATGGGGTGAATTGGGTTGGAAGTTTTGATAAAACTCCTGCGTTGTCTTTCGATCAACTTGATGATCGGGTGGAAATGGGCTCGCCAACCAACAACAGCTTGGATTTTGGATCTGAGAGCTTTTCAATTTCCATATGGGTCAAGTACACAGATACTTACTCGAGGATTATAACCAAAGGTCATTACGGGTGGAATGAAGGGTATTTTATCGGAGTTGCAGAAAATGGGGAACTCGGAGCAGGCATCGGCCCAAGCGTCCACACGCCTTCACAGGGTCTGTTATTTAAAACAATGGAAACCTTTAATGATGGCCTCTGGCATCATGTCGTAGCTGTTTTTGATCAAACAGAGAAACGCGCATTTCTATTTGTGGATGGAGTAGCCCGGCAGATAACAGCTTGGCACGGCTCTGGGGGGCAATCCTTGGGTGCCCGTTTTGATTTTAGCTCTTTGCAAAATTTGAGTGCCACAAATACAACGAAGAATTTTTTCTTTGGATCTCATTACAATTACGATGTCTATGGAGGTTTGTTGGATGAAGTAAGAATCTACAAACTTGCATTACATCAGCATGAGATTGATTTGCTGTTCAATAATGATCGCGATCAAGACAGCCTGCCTGACACTTGGGAAATATTTAATTTTGCGACACTAGAATACGAGGCTGAGGAGGACCCTGACGGAGACGGTTTGAGCAACCTGGAGGAGTTTCAGCAGGGCAGTGATCCGAAGGATTATTACAGCCGACCCGGATCAAACTTGGTTCCGGTTATTCAGATTGTCTCAGGTGAGCATCAAATGGTGGATCCTGGTGCTTTTACTCTACAACCGATGAGAATACGGTTGGTCAATATTCTAGGGCAGGCATTACCAAATGCGCCTTTACAGTTTTCCGCTTTATCCGGTGGAAGTCAAATCGCAACAACAAATGCCGGGGCTCCCATCTTATCGACTATTTTGAATCTCACAGCGGATGAGAATGGATACGCAGAGGTTTATGCCAAACTTCCTAGTCAGGCTGGAAATATGAGCCATTTCAGTGTGGTGGCCGGACCCACTAACTACACAGGTTTCGCGCTTATACGACAGGTTTGGCGTCCTCATGGAAATTTGAAGAAAGTTCGGGTGCTTTGGTATCCGATATTTCAGGCAACGGACGTAGTGGGAGCTTGGTGAATGGTGCCTCCCGAAATCAGGGTCCTTCGGGACAAGTCATGGATTTAAACGGTATCGGTCAGGGGATGAGTGCCTCTAACGCAGGGTTCGGTCTTTTTCCGGGTGGAAATGCGCCGTTCAGTATTTCATTCTGGTTTAAGGCCGACGCGTTGCCGGCGCTCAATCATGCGGCTCTTTTATCCAATGAAAACTATTTGTTAAATGGATTCAGGTGTTCGATTAGCAGCTATGGCACTTCTCCTAAGATAAGTTTTTGGTCCAGCCAAAGCGGGGGAACCGTTGATCTTCTATCCAAAACAACGGTGCAAGCAGGAAAATGGTATCACGTGGTTGTGAGCTACGAGTTAAATAATGCACGTCTCTATGTAGATGGTAGAGAAGAAGCGGTGGATACCACGGCTTTGATTAAATCCAATGCCAATCCTCTGTTGATCGGCTATGGCATTGGAGGCCATTTGGCTTTGGATGGTAGCATGGATGAAGTTAAAGTTTTTCATGGAAGGTTAACTTCGCAGGAAGTGCAGGCTCTCTTTGACTCGGATGGAGACGGCATGCCTGATTTATGGGAAGCTGCAAATGGATTAAATCCGAGCGATAATGGTGATGCAACTTTCAATCCAGACGGTGATGAACGGAATAATCTAGGTGAATATCTGGATGGAACAGATCCTCAAATGGATGATGGAATCCCCGATTATCTCTTATGTTACATGCAAGGCCAGATTCAGATGTTGTCACATGATCTAAAGCTTATTGATGGGTTTGCTGCCCCGTCAGGAGCAAAAGTTTCGCGCGATCCTCGGGGAGGGTTTTGGCTAAGCTATGTCAACGCGGGCAAAGCGACATTACGGTATTATAATGCATGGAATCAGTATCAGGAGATTGCCGGAATTCATAATGCCACCACGGTACGCGCAGTCAGATGGTCAACACGTGAGCTTCTCTTGGTCTATCAATACAACGGCATCAATTATCTTACGGTTTATAATATCGATCAAGCTAACTGGGGAGGCTCCTATCGTCTGGTTGATGAAAATGGAAATGATTATGGACTGACCACGACGTTTGATATCTTCGGACTGGAGCGGTTGGCGTCGACCGGAAAAATCTTTATCCAGCACGCACCAGTCAGTTCGTCTTCTTTTTCTTTGAGCAACACTAATCCAGGCCGCAGGATCCAGACTTTTTATTATACCCAAACAGGTTTTGGTAATGGAATTGAGACAGTTTTGTTTAGCGACACTCAACTGGTCACTATTGACAAAAATTATCCTACCTACGGAGGACACACTCGTGTCTGGAATCCGGAAGCTCTTACGACACCTTCGCAGACCTATACCTACATTAACCAGCTTTCGTCCACCTATGGCAATTTTACTTCTTTGATCAAACTAAAGGACGGTCGTCTGTTGGCAGGCTCCGGTACTATGCCGAACCGCATTACCGAGGTGGATTTAGCCAAGAACATCAGGCATGTGGATCTGCCTGTTTCCCTCTTCCATGATAATCACACCGGAAGCATGGTGGAAGTTCATGACACTTTTGGTGATAAGGATCATGACGATATACCAGACCTTTGGGAGCTAAATCGGGGTTTGGATCCAAACAATCCTGCTGATGCAGCTTTGGACCCTGATTATGATGGATTATCAAACTTGGATGAATATCAGCAGGGCAGTGATCCCAACGACTACTACAGTCAGGGTGCCCTAGTCATCGCGCCCATTTTGCAGAAGCTGGGTGGAGACGGGCAAGTTGGGAGACCCTCCACATTTACCGCTGATCCTTGGAGATCAGGGTTCTCAATGGAACGACACCCTTGGTCAATGCTCCGGTGACCTTGAGTGTGGTCGGTGCAGGTGAGCGACTGGCCTACGCACAGGCGGGAGTGCCGAATGTTTACTCCTCAGTGACGTTGAGAACTAACCAGGACGGTGTGGCCAAGATGGATCAGAGCGGCCATGCCCAGGATCTCTATCTCAAGTTACCGGACACCCCCCAGACTCAAGTTCAAGTGCTGGTGACCCTTCCCAACCGTGTCGAACCCACTGCAACCTTTGTTGCCACTTCCACCGAGATCGATACGGATGGAGATGGGATGCCTGATTCATGGGAATTGGCTAATGGAACGGACCCCTCGGTGGATGATTCTCTCGCTGATTTGGATGGCGATCGCTTTCCTAACATCTTTGAATATCACCATGGCACAACGGCCTCGGATCCGCTCTCAAAGCCCGAGGCTGATTTCACTGTGGCTTCTTCCGGGGCAGTCACACAACGATTCAAGCGGCTGTCAGTGCTGCCACTGAGCCCTACCAGATCATTGAGGTCAAAGCCGGGACCTATGAAGAACGTGTATCTACCTGGTCGGCGGCGAGTCCGATATTGCTTCTTGGCGAACTAGGAAATCCTACGGGTCCGGTAGTCTGGAAAGGGGGAAACAATATCTTCGCGCTAGAGGTTTATTCGGAAGCCATTGTTGATGGATTTGAATTTACCCATTCTCCTGGTGTTCAGGGAGGGGCCATTTGGGTTGCATGGAAATTTTGGTATGAGGATCCATTTCAAGTAATCTTCAAAAATTGTCTTATCCACGGAAATACTGCCGATTATGGGGCGGCGTTGCAGAACAGGGGTCAGATCGTCACTTTGATCCATTGCACATTGGCTGGGAACAGTGCGACATCTTTTGGTAATGCGATCTATAATTCTGGGGGTCTATTGCATCCGGCAAGATTGACCATCGTCAACTCCATACTTTGGAATAGCACCGGGATTGCTGCTGAAGAAATAAGCAATAACAATTTTGATTCAGTGGATCCTTTGGTGAACTCCAGCATCGTCCGAGGAGGGCAATTTGCGTCTTTGAATCAGGATCCACTTTTTAGTTCTGGATACCGGTTGAACACCCTGTCTCCCGCCGTCAATGGAGGCATCACATCCACGGATCTGGGAGTTGATCTGTATGGACAACCCCGGCCCTCGGCGGCTCATCATGACATGGGATCGGAAGAATTTCAGGATGCGGACGCGGATGGCCTGACGGACGAATGGGAAAGTGCCTATGGCCTAGACCCCAACAACGCTGCGGACGCGGCCCTGGACCCTGACGGAGACGGACTTAGCAACCTGGAGGAGTTTCAGCAGGGCAAGGATCCGAATGATTTTTACAATGGAGCAACTCCTTTCCTTTTGATTGATTCTGGTAACCATCAGATTGCTGTAGCCAATCAGTTTGTTGCCGCACCCTTGGTGGTCAAAGTGGCCGATGCTCTGTTGGCTGGGAACCCCTACTCGAACGCCACTGTGACCTTTTCCGTTCTGGAGGGTGGTGCCCAACTGGCGACCACGGATCAGGGTACTCCGCAGTTGGCGACGCTTGTGACCGTTAGCACAAATCCACAGGGACTCGCGCAGGTTTATCTCAAATTGCCTGAGCAATCCGGTGTGCCCGTGCGCATTCAGGCGCAAACCCAGAATCAAAGTGTGATCTTTACGGCTTACGCTCAAGGACTGGTCTCCGAGTGGAAATTTGAAAGTGTGACACCGACTTTGGTGAATGATACGGGCGGCTTGAATCTGAATCTTGTTCGTAAAAACGGGGTGGAGGTGGCCACTTCCGCAGGATTTGACGGGATGACGGCAGCCTCCTTGGATGGAACCAATGACTATCTTGAAATCTCGGACCCGGCAAATGGCTCGTTGGATTTTGCTCAGGGACAGTCCTTTGTATTAAGTGCCTGGTTTAAAACAACTGCCTCAGGACATCGACGCTTTATTTCCAAAGGATTCTGGGGTTGGCAGAATGGTTATTTGTTGGGGATTGGGCTGGAAGAATTTGGGGCAGGCAATGGCAAGGTTACCTTTGGGATGGGGGCCGCAGGGGTGAGAGCCCAGTCCTTTCTTATTGGGACTACGGGGAATTTTAACGATGGCCAATGGCATCACGCGGTCGCTGTGTATGATGCCGTTTCCAAGACAGCCAAAATCTACGTGAACGGACAACTACAGGGCTTGCAGAAAGCCAGCGGCTACGGTGGCACCATTCTTTCGGGCAATGTGTTGGATACTCAAACTCTGAACAATGTCAGTGGTGAAAATTCAAATCCGTTTCATCTAGGAAGCCATAATGGGGCTCAAGAGTTCCTACAGGGTAACCTGGACGATGTCCGCATATACCGTGGCACTTTGACCCCACAACAGATTCTTGATCTGACCAATCCGGATTCCGATCAGGACGGCCTGTCGGATGCGTGGGAACAGCAGATTATCGATGCGAATTTGACCGATGGCATCACATCTTTGGCAGATGTCCGTCCTGAAGATGACTTTGACGGAGATGGCATGAGCAACTTTTATGAGTACAAGTATGGCTTAAACCAGTTGATTGATGATTCAGGTGGAGATAAGGACGGTGACGGTGTTCTGAACAAGCACGACGCCCGTCCCAACAATACAGCGATCGGCGCATTAACCATTACTATCACCAGTCCGTCAAACGGAGTGACTTTAAATTGATTTTATGAAGGCTAGTTTTTTTTCGTGCGCCCAAATTTTTACTGCCTACGGATTGCTTTTGACATCCTTATGGGCTCAAGTGGAAACGAATTCCCTGGCTGAAACGAAGCGTTTTATTCGAGGTTCCGGCACTGACCCGTCTTATCATACCTTTGTGGCTCCATTGGATTTTCAGAAGGGTATTGAGCTTTCACCCATGGGGTCAAATGCGGACAAATTCGGAAACAAACCCTTGGCTCAGTTGCCTTGGTTTTGTCGGACTACAAAATTCACAAGTTATCATTTGGGTGTGAGCGGCGTCACTCCCAACCAGACGGCATCTTATACTTTGGCTTCTGAGAATCCGATAGTTGCCTTCGGCTCTTTGGCCGGGGGATCTCCCCTTTATGCAGGTCAGGCCTACAGCTTTGCTTACTATTCGGGGGGGCAGACAGGGCACAACGGAAATCCCAATTTTAATCAGTATGATTTACTTATCACGGCTTATGAAAAAAGTGCCTTTACGACCGGGGCAACTGCTGTGGGTCCAGCTTGGCAAGAACCCATTCCCTTACCCCGCAAGGGCACGGCGGCATGGGAGGCTTTTATTAAAAATGGAAGCCAGTTGGAGCATACCATAGGACAGGGGATTCTTGTGAATGGGAAATCGCTGGAGTGCAAACTAACCGTTCGTTATGTAGAGGCGCAGAGCATTCGGGAAACTTTGGGGGTGAAACCGACGACATTTGCGGATTACACTCCGAATGTTCTTATTGTTACGGTGAAAGCCGCAACATCGGATTTCTGTTGGCAATTTGGCTATACCGGACTTTCCATCATTAATAATAATGTTCCCAAATGGATGTCCGTATCCGATCCTCAAAATCCAGACCAAAGCGGCCAGCATGAGCTGGCTTTTGTCTTGGACTTTGAGGATCGCCCAGCCTGGCGTTCCACATTCATTGATCGGCCACACTTTAAAGGAACACCAATGCCATCTTCCTACCAAGGGCGGACGGTAGAGGAATTACTACAAGTGAGTGGTCCCGTGACTAAGCAATTTTCTGCTCCAGGAGCGGCTTATTCACTGGTGGATAACAGTCCTGAGCTCCGCAGCCACCCCGTGCTTGACCAGCTTGTGGCCGACATGGGGAACGATCCCATGGCCTTGGCCAATTATGTCATCAATGAGATAGAATTAACCGACGCCCTCAGTTATAATGATGATGGCAGTGTCAATGAGCAATCCCTCAACACCGGAGGAGTCAATCGTGGTGCCTTGGCCACGTATCTCGAGGGTCAGGGTTCTCCTGTTGAGCAGTGCGCCTTGTTGGTATATCTCCTGCGTAAATCAGGCACTCCGGCAAGTTATGTGTTTCCTCCCAATAATGGTTTGAAAATGCTCGATTCCCGCATGAGTAAAATTCTGCGGATGCAACTCGAAGGCGCGGTGGACTATAACGGCAATAGCAACATACCCTCACTTATCCCGGTTAACTATCCCTGGGTTTCAGCTTACGTGAATGTGGATGGAGTGAACAAGTGGGTTCACATATTTCCCTGGCTCAAAGACACAGAAATTAATGAAGGCTATAATCTGTATGACTACATGCCGGAGGGATACAAAACGGATTCCAGTGGGTTAAAAAATATCTGCAACGGGACACGGCTATACTTGGAAGCAACCAGACCGCCAATTATCAGCAAGGCACGGATGCTAACAAGCTGGTGGTCATTGAAGCGGAAAAGTTCTACAACAGTGTGGATCAAGGGGGACGCAACTGGAAACCAGTCAGCCCGGCAAATTACTCCGGGGTCGGAGCCGTGCAGGCGGTGCCTAATTCCAACAATCCCAACCTTATTGTAGACACCGGCTATGTCACGGGAAGTCCTCGCTGTGATTATAAGGTCAATTTTACCCAGACGGGCACTCATTACATCTGGATCAGAGGGCTTTGGATCAATGACGCTGATAACTCTGTGCATATTGGGCTCAATGGAGTGGCAAACTCAACGTCCGACCGTATTACCTACTTTGCAGCATACAGTCCGACTGATTATGTTTGGACTCGGACGACCTTGGATTCGGTGGATGCTTCGATCAACGTCGCCACAACAGGTGTGCATACTCTGAATCTTTGGATGAGAGAGGACGGAGTCATTGTTGATAAAATTCTTCTGACGACAAGTGCATCATATGTCCCACCGGCGGGGCCGGCAGAGCCTTTGGAAAGTCCGCAGGATTTACTGGCAGATGACACTCCTTCCGCGCTGTTTCCCAAGTTTGTCGAAGCTAAAATCAAGCTTAAAGATCCCAAACTTTCGCTGGATGACATGGGTGTTCAGATACGCAACCGACGCAACAATTATTCCCGTTGGCAGGACTTCCCCATGCCTTGGGAGGTGTCAGAAGCGGTTGCCCCCATGACGCAACATATCAATCTGTCATCTTTCCCCAATATTTTCGACACAATAACGGTGGAGGTTTTTAGTGACCGCAACAACAACAGTTTATGGGATTCCGGGGAGCCCAGACTTCAGACCGGTGAGATGCGCAGTGTTGATTTACACAATCGCCGTTTCCTGCTACGTCATGAAAAAACAGCAGCCAACGCTCATACGATGATACTTAGCTTGGCGGCCTTTCGTCCGGGAAGCACAGGTGTTGGAACATTTACCTCGGATGTGGACCTGCTTAGGAAACAAACACTGACTTTACCTCTGACCTCCAGCGACGATTCTCTGCGCTGGAAAACAAGCTATAAACGACATCGTAATTTTTCTCCGGCATCACTTACCAGTGAACCCTTTTTGAGTGTGGGTAATGTTCTTCAGGTGGATGAGAACCGCCCCTTGAGAAAGGGGATACCGCGGCCTTGTGTCTGAATTATGGAAGGGTTACCCAAGCCATGATGAATGTTCATGCCGAGGAATTTTGGCTGGCTCAAAAAGGGTTGAAGGAAAACACCGTGGCTTCTGCTGATGTGGAAATATTCCAAGGGACTGCAGCCTATTTGATGGGCTTGGGCTATTTTGAACGTGTTGCCGACTTCACCACAAAGTTGGAGCGCTGGCACAAAAGAAGCACCGTATCCTTTTTTGCTCATGGCTTTTCCAAGTTGAGTCCCCGGCGTAATCCTGACGGATCTTTACCGAACAGCGGGGATTTGGATTTGATTTATCCCAATGTGGATATGTCCTTTCGTGTTATGGCTTACGCCGCTAACGGTACGCTTCATGCAGATTCACCTGCCCCCTACACTCATGCTGGACTTGATTACCTGAATCTTCTGGGAACCGAAGTTTCCGCTCAGGAACATCGCAGCATCAATCGTTACCTGAACCAGTCTAACGCTGCCTCAAGTATCCGTCTCCTGCATCTGGCTCAGCAGCAGGGTGCATCCATGGTTGAGCTAACCAAGGCAAGCTATGTTTCCAAAGGGGAGGTTACTTACGCCAGTGGCGGTCAGTCCAAAATGCTGAAAGACTGGGATCCGGGGATGTGGACTCAGATCACGAACACCTTCAACAATTCGGACGGAAATTATGTCGTGGTTTATATCACACCCGGACCGGTTTGGGCGGCGGACGGATCTTATCATGGACTTGGAGGTTTTTTGGTCGGACGTGGTCAAATCGCAGCCCTGATTTCCGGGCATCTTTTTCCGGCTAACGGAGGTTTCGGCGGAGGCTTGTCTCTCAATTCCTTCAACACGACCAATTACAACAACATTTCCTTGTATTCAACCAACAGCCGGAATTACACCCTCAATCTTGCTCCGCCCAGCATTACCGCCCCGGTCTTTCTTCCGTCTACGCCGTCCACGTGGAATTTTTCCACAACCTACAACTCGATTGTTTCAAACAGCTACATCCCCACACCTAGTTATGTAAGTTCTTTTCAAACTCAAGCGCTCTTTAACAATGTTGCCGCCCCCACCACCAGCAGTGGATTTGCCAATTTCTTCAGTAAAATGCTCAACATTGGAACTTCCGCTGCTTCTAGTTTCTACGGTGCGGCAACTTCGACGATCGCTGGATGGGGGACAACGATCGCCGACCCGGTGCACGTTTTGACAGGGGCCTTCTATCATGATGAAGTTGATTTGAGGTTGAACGGTCCCATGCCATTGGAAATTCGCCGTAACTATGACAGCAAGAATCTGGGGGATAACTCCTTTGGCTGGGGCTGGAAACTCAGCTACCAACCCTACATGGTTTTGTCTGATGACCAGAGTCTCATCTCGGCCAGTGAGATGGACGGGTCGGTCATTTATTACCGCCGTCAGGCGGGTAATCCTAACCAATGGCTTCCTACAACCACTGACAACCCCTTGCTTATCAATATTCAAGGTAACAGCATGGGTGGTCTGGGTAACGTTCTTAACGCCAAGATCGATAAATCCACGGTAGGTAACGACACTATTTATACCCTGACCGGGGTGGACGCCTCCACCCGGATTTACACGGTCCAGGCTTTCCCGGCTTACATTGGCACCGCACTCAACGGATTAACGGCCCGTTATTTCGATAACATGGATTTTACCAACCAAAAATTGGTTCGTACCGACGCGACAATCGACTTTAACTTTGGCACGGGCTCTCCAGATCCTTCCATTGGCGTGGATACGTTTAGTGTCCGTTGGACAGGTAAAATCAAAGCTCCGGTAACCGGAACATACACGTTTAAAACCAGCACAGATGATGGCGTCAGACTTTGGGTCAATGGCACTCAGATCATCAATAAATGGGTGGATCAGGCTGAGACCCCCTGGTCAGGCACGATCACTCTGACTGCTGGTCAAAAATATGACATCAAGATGGAGTATTACGAAAACGGGGTGGGAGCCGTGGCCAAACTCAGTTGGTCCTACCCTGGTCAGGCGGAGCAGATCGTTCCAGCTTCAGCCCTCTTTGCTGAAAATAATGGGCTGGAACGGGAACGTCCTTACCTGACCAAGTGGCAGGATAATCGCGGAAACTATTATAACTTTCTCTTCGGCAACGATATTACCAAGCCCGAATACGGGGAATTACGTCGCATCGAAGCCAGCAACGGCAATTTCCTCGGGTTTTCCTATGACCGCTTCGGTCATATCACAGAGGCTTACACCAGAGACGGACGAAGGGTCAGCTACACTTATGATGAATTTGGTGATCTTGTGGAGGTCACCCGGCCCGACAGTTCCAGTGTTCAATATGAGTATAAACACAATTCTCAGTTGGTTGGGACCAAGTTTGAGAATTATTCCGAACACCTGATCATCCGTGAACGGAAACCGGATGGGCGCATCCTCGAAAACGACTATGACAGTCAGAATCGTGTCACTGCCCAACGCGCCACGGTAGGAACCGACTTGGTGCCGGTTCAAAACGTAAGCTTCACTTACTCCAACACAACCAATGCAGACAAAACCCTCACTGGCACCACCGTGGTGCGCGACGCCTACAACCGCGCCACCACCTACACCTACGCCAGCAGTCTGATCACCCAGATCACCGATCCCAACAACAACAGTATTGTGCAGGAGTGGTATCTCCCTGGTGACACCTCGACTGGTGCCTACCCCCGCAGCATGAAACGCAGTGTGGATAAGCGTGGCCTGGAAACTCAGTTTAAATACGACACCCGTGGCAACCTCGTGGAAACCAAACTCATCGGGGACATCAATGGAGACGGCGTCAGCAATGCCAGTGACATTTCCACGAACACCACACAGTACAACCCCACAAAAAATATTCCAGACAGCATCACCGATGCCTTGGGTAACAAAACCCTCTTTTTTTACGAAAACGCCAATTATCCTTATCTTCCCACCCGTATCGAAAAACGTTCTTCCAACAACACACTGATCACCAAAACAATCAACGCTTTCGGTAACCAAGGTTCGACGGTTCCCTTTGCCAAAGGTCTTTTACAAACCGAAACCCGGGCGGAGGGCAGTGTCGATCAGGCGGTTACGACGATGACCTATAACAACAACGGTTATCTTACTTCCCGGACCCGGCAGAGTGGCACTTCCGACCCCAACGTCACCACAGCCTTCTCCTATAATCTACGAGGGGAATTGGTCGAAAAGAAAGATGCTGCCAATCGAAAGTGGACCTATTTTTATGATGATATGGGGCGACTCACAGGTGAGGAAGTCCGCAACGAATCCGGACAACTGCTTTCCTGGAATTATCAATATTACAACCTCAACGGGGAATTGGAATGGACGGATGGCCCTCGTTTTGGCCCCGAAGATTATGTTTGGAAGAAATATGATGGAGGTGGCCGCCCTCTGGAAGAACTCCGTTGGCGCAGTCAGGCCAAAGCTGATGGTTCCGGGGTGGAAGTTCCCGTGGGTGATGAATTTTTTGCCACCACCTTCTATAAACACAATCTCTTCGGAGATCTTCTGGAGGTTATCGATCCCTATCGCAACAGCACCGTCATGACCTATGACGCCATCGGTCAACTTTTAAGCAAAACACAGTATCAAGGAAGTTCCTCCGGAACCCTTCTGTCCAGAGAAAGTTATCTCTATGAGCCTGGCGGTCAGGTAAGACACATCACCAGCTCTTTGGGTGCGGTCACGCAGATCTTTTACACGGCGACAGGTCAGCCCCGGCGTAAAGAAAATCCGGATGGTAGTGTTCTCATCTGGGAATATGACCTCTCAGGTCGGCCCAAGAAAGAAACTCTTTCCAACGGCTCCTATTGGACGACGGATTATGACGACGCTGCCCGTATGGTCACCCGCACCTTTCGCAACAGCTCAGGGACGGTCCTGGCCACCGAGTCCAAGAGCTTCGACCGCCGTGGTAACTGTATTTCCCAAACGGATCGGGAAGGAAACACCTTTACCACCACCTACGACGACCTGGATCGGGTCAAGACGGTTACCGGACCGGCTGCCACAGCTTCTTCCGCCCAGCAACTCACCACCACGGTTTACGATAATTCAGGTAAAGTTCTCCGGGTCATCAATGCGTTGAATGAAGAAACGGAAACCACGACGGACGCCCTGCAGCGACCTGTCACTGTCAAAGTGAAAGATTCCGGCGGCAACGTCAAATCTCAGACCAGCTTCAGCTATTCGGTGGACCATCATTCCATCACCCAGACCACAGGCACTGGATCTGCGGCTATTTCCAGCATCACCTACACGGATAATGAAGGACGACCCGTCCTTACCATCAACGGTTCCGGCCAGAAACGACTCACTGGCTATACACAGTCACCCCGCTGGATTGTTAGTAAGGATGAGCTGGGACAATTGAGCACGTCCATACTGGATGCCAGGGGACTGGCGCAGGCTATGACTAAACCCGGCGGTGCCGTGACCGAAATGGTTTACAATGCTGCCGGTAACGTGCTGGAGCACCGCATGCCCGGAAACTTGGTTCACAAGACCGTTTACGATACGCTGTCACGCAAACAGAGTGAAGAGTTACGCAATGGCTCAACCGTTTCCCGCCAGTATTCCTACACTTATTATCCTTCCGGCCCCGCTATCGGCTTGCCTCAGACCACCACCGATCCACGGGGAATCATCTTTACCAGCACCTACGACGCCTTCCTGCGGCCTGCTCTGGTTACAGCAGGAGGCAGTCAGCCGGAGCACAATCTAACAACCAACTACAGTTACGATCTTCTCGGACGCGTTCTTACTGTGGATCAGAGCTTTGCTCTTTCCTCCACGGGCCCTTCTACCAAAATCATCCAAACCTGGGATGGTTATGGTCAGCTCAACTCTGAAACCGTGGAAATCAACGGCAGCACCGCCCGCCGCTTCAATCAAAAGTGGAACGCGGCTGGACGCCGGACTGAACTGACCAGCCCGGATTCCTCCCTGCCGTCGCCGCTCTTTGCCTATACCTGGCAGGCTGATGGCTTGTTGAAATCCGTCACAGCCAAGAACCAAACCTACACCTACAACTACGCAGACAACGGCCTTCTCACCCAGAAAATCAGTCCGTTCCGCACCCAGAATATCCTCACCCGTGATGCCAGTGGACGGATCACGGCCCAAAACAGCGTGGTGGGCTCCGGCACACCCTTGTCTGAAGTCATGAGCTGGCGTGCCAATTCGACCCTGGATGACTACACCGCCACCCGAAACGGAAGCGGAACTTGGAATGAAACCCGCGACTTCACCTACAATGCCCGCGGCCAGTTGCTTAGTGAAAGCTATGCCCCGGCTTCCGGTCAAAGTGCCACCCTGAATTACCAGTTTGACGGTAACACCGCAGGTTCCGGCCTGGGTGTCCGCTCCAAGGCCCAGGTCAGTGGCGGCTATCTGGTGGAAGCCACCAGTATCAATACCCTGGTCCGGGTGGTTACGGAAACAACCAATAACGAACCCCGCAGCTACACCGCCACTGGTGCGGCTCTGGGTGCCGATTCCGTCAAGCTCCAAGTCAACGGCCAGGAGTTGAGTCCGGTGACATTTCCCGGCTTCCTTGATGAAAGCGGGAACTGGTCGGTTCCCATGTCCCTGCCTCCGGGCTCCCACCAGCTTGTTGCCACCGCCATCCACCCTTCTGGAGAAGCAAGTCCTTCCGCCACCAGTTCCTTCAGCATTGCGACCCAGAACCAGACCTTGAGTAATGATTATGATGCAGCAGGCAACACCATCACCCGCAGTTTCAGTGGCGGGCGGAACCAAACACTCAAGTGGGATGCTTATGGCCGTCTTCTGAGTGTCAGTGAACGCAACGCCGCCAACGATGGCTACGACTGGTCCGCTGTTTACGATGCCATGGGACGCAGGCTGCAAACGCAGAATATTTCCGTCCAATCAGCAACCCCCAATCAACAATCTGCCATCCGTATCGATTCCTGGTTCGATCCGCAGGTGGAGTTCCTGGAAGTTGGAGTCTCCCTCAGTCAAAACCCAGCACCCTCAACCCCCAACATCTCCTGGAAAGTCTATGGGGTGGATATCTGCGGAACCTTTGGCGGCTGTCAAGGCATCGGCGGCCTGGAGTCGGTGATTCCTCCCACGGGTACTGCAACTGGAGTGATTCAGGATTATTTTGGCAATCAGGTAGCCACCAGCAACGGGGCGAGCGCGAGCTGGAGCGGGATACGCCTGGGCGGCTACGGGCCTTTGCCTGGAAGCTGGTCTCCCGCTCTCAACTTGAATCGTAGCGTGGCGGAAGTCACAGCTTGGAAAGGCAAACGTGCCGATGAGACCGGATTGGTTTATCTCGGAGCTAGGTATTACGAACCCAATACGGGCCGATTCCTCAGCACCGACCCGATGGGCCACGGAGCCAGCATGTCCCTCTACGACTACGCCAACGGCGATCCAGTGAACTTCATGGATCCGGATGGACGGTTTGGGAAGGGGATCCAGCATGGCTCAGTTCAAGTTGTTGGAGGATTTGCTTCAATGGTCTACAACGGTGGTGGAACCTTGGGCTATGGCCTGTCTAAGCCAATAGATTGGGCATTAGGGACGAACTTTGCTGAAGAAACCTACGGTCAGCAATTGAGGGGAACTCAGCAAATGGTTTTGGGGCTAGGCCAATTGGCCGGTGACGGCTTTTTGGCTACAAGCCCCTTGACGAGTTGGACGTCTTATGGTGACAGCGCGCGTGGTCGCCTGGGTGAAATGGGCATTCAAGCCACAGGAGGCGAAGACGTTTCAATAGCCTATCGCGTAGGTTCAGCCGGAACACAACTCTTTGCCGCTTATGCAACGGCGCGTGTGGGTAACGTTGAACTTGCAGGTGCCGCAAGGGGGACAGGGCTGGTCAATGACGGACTCTCAACGTCGGTTCGAAATTCATTCACCGGCGGGAAAGCAACGCCGTGGGTAGCGGAGACGGACACGATACTGTTCAGGGGAGAGAATTTCGGCCAAGGTGCTGGCCGTTTCTTCGGCACCCAGAGGCCAATAAATTCGATGGACGCGGAGATGCTCTATAACTTGAAGCTTTGGGGGAACAACGCTACGGAGCTTGGCGTCTATCGAATCCCAGCTGGAACCAGAGGCTTTATCGGAGGCGTGGAGGGTGGAGCAGGAACGCAGATTTTTGTTCCTAACACGTCGGGTGTGCAATTGCTGGAAAGATCGACGCTTTTCACACCGGAACTAAAATTCATCACGCCCTAGCATGGAACGCCTTTCGTCAAAATTGACGCGACGTTTAGATGGAATTCGCACATGCCAATTTGGAATTAGTGCGGAGGATATTTCCAAGCTCGATGTCGATGGTGACCTGTTCCAAGATATAGTCGAGTGTTTGCAATCCGATGAGTTCGCCGATCAGCAGATGGCGTTGCTGTTCGCGGAAACGTTGTTGACCCCTGACAGCTTGAACCTCGACCAAGCACGAGAACTGATATATGCTACGAAGCAGCTTGCCGCCTCGAAACATGGTCAAGTTCATGGACCAGCATTAACGATACTAGGGAACTTTCAGACGCAAGTTCCAGACTATCGTAGAATCATGCTGGACGCTCTGCATGACGAGGATCCCATGGCAAGGCGGCAAGCACTTGTTCTGTATTCGTCATACTGTCGTTCGAGAGAAACAGAGCCTTTAGAATCTTTTGAAAGTGATACTTACATGGCCGAGATCAGCATGGGAGGCCCCTTGGTCTATGAACTTAGAAATCTCGCTCTTGAGACAATCGAGAGTGTGATTGGAAAGCGGTTTAAGAAGACTGAAGAAAGCGAGGCGCTTTCAAACGGCGAAGTTGTTTATTGGTGGGAGTGGAAATCTTATCACGAATGGAAACGAAGCTGGGTCAAGCGACTCATAGGTTGATCCAGCGCGGAATCGCTGTCGCGCATAGCAACGTCCGCCAAACCCTCGTCAACCGCCGATGCGCCGCACTGTCACGGGATGTGCGGTCGCTTCGCTCCAATGCACATCCCGCGCCAGTGCTCGTGCCGTGGTTGTGCAACGGCGCTCGGTGGCACGATGTCTGCTCGGCCCGGCTTGCTGCGCTGCGCACGGCCCGGCACACATCGCGCCACCGGCTTGGGTGTGCCGTATCGCCCGTCGGCTGCTCCCC
>JAAUTS010000179.1 GCA_012031345.1 Blastochloris sp.
GGCGCCAAATAGGCTGAGAGCCACTGGGTGTAGTTGATGATGGCTGCCTTGGCCGCTGCGTAAGGAGCCACTTTGGAAAGAGGCCGGTAACTCGTCATCGAAGCGAAGTTGATGATGCTACCTCCCCCCGCCAACGCCATCTGTCGGCCAAAGACCTGGGAGGGAATCGCCGTCCCCAGCAAATTCAAATCCACTTCACGCCGGAAAATCTCCAGATCGCAGTTGAAAAAACCGAGCACCTTGGAATCCGATTTTAATTCCTCGGGAGTAAACTCCACCTGTGACATCACCGTGCCTTCCAGCTTGCCCCCGGCTCCATTGATCAGAATGCGACAAGGACCCAGCTCTCTCTCCACCCGCTCCCCCGCCGCCCGCACCGCCCCCTGATCCGTCACATCCACGGATAAGGGCAGCGCGGTTCCTCCCTGGCCACGGATGATCTCCGCCACGGGTTCAAGTTTGGACAAGTTACGGCCCAGCAAGGCTACGGGATGTCCTTGATGGGCCAGTTCGATGGCCATGGCGGAGCAAAGCGTGCCACCTGCTCCCGTGACCACGGCGGTGGAGTGGGGTGTATTCATAAATTTAAATAACCGGCTGCATTGTGATAACAAAGATCCCGAACCAGTGACTCCAGCAGCCCGGCATCATCCGGGAAACTGTGGGCCTCCACCCGTTCATTGATCCAAGTGCATAAAATCCGCCGGAAATAATCGTGTCGGACCATGGAAAGCAGACTGCGCGAATCCGTGGTCATGCCGATGAACGTGGACAGCGTTCCGTAGGCCGCGAGCGCATCGAGCTGGGCCCGGATCCCCAGCTCGTGATCGTTGAACCACCAGGCCGGCCCGAGCTGAATCTTCCCCGCCACCCCGTCCTCCGCAAAGGATCCGGTCAACGTGGCCAGCGGAATATAGTCCGCCGGATTGAGGGGAAAAAGAATAACCCTCGGCAGGCTGTCGTCCCGCTCCAAACCATCCAGAAAGCGACACAGCGCCGGAATATCAAAAGAATTCCCGATGCTCGCGTAACCACCCGCCGGACCACTCAGACGCCGGAGCCTGGAACTGGTCTGTCGCTGCGCCCCCAGATGAAGCTGCAAAATCCAACCCCGTCGCGCGTATTCCCGGGCTTGAGGAAGAATAGCCTCCAATTCCTCCGCCGTGCCAACCGCATGGTCCGCCAAACGACATCCCAGTGAACTAAAGCGATCGAATGCCTCCGCTTCGATTCCCACCGCGTCCCGCAGGGACGGCAAAACCTTCACCACAAAGTTACTGTCCCGCAGTCGCTCATGTGCGCCGAGGTCCTCCCCCATCAGGTTCGAGGTGCAGAGACCTTCCACCCGGGCCAACTCCAGGATGCGACGGGGCGTCAAGGCGGGGAGTTGTTCCTGGCAACGCTCCCAAATCCGATCCGCACTCCCCGCATGAAGCGGCTCCTGAACCTGAAAAAAAGGCCAGCTCAAGCGCACACCAATGATACAGCGGCTGCCCCAAGGTGCGCGGCAGGGTGCGGGCCCAGATGTTGAATTTTTCGCGATCTCCCGTCCCGCCCGTGATGTCGCACTCCGGCACCCCGGCCATCCGCATGGCGCGGTGTTTATAAGGATCGCTCAACAACCAAAGTTGCGCCGAATTTTCGAAGGGAAGATTCGCCTCGATTTGCCCGGCATCGAGATGATTGTGAAAGTCCAGGATCGGTAAAGTTGCCGCCACCTCATGATAGAGCCGTTGCGCCCTCGCACCCTTGAGCATGATGTCTGAAGTGTTCATGAATGGAAGGATTGAGCCTGCTGGATCAACAACGCACACACCCGTCCCCGGTTTTCAAAAGGAGCACCCACTTCCTCCGCCACACCCAAAGCGCCAAGCAATTCGCCATTGGCCGCCCAGCAAGGCACCGCCAAACGCCAACCCGAAGGCTGATCCAGCTCCGCATAACCCGCACGGGCCACCGCGCGCAGCTTGCGACGGAAGACCGACTCCGAACGCCAGAGTCCCGCCCCGAACTCATCCACGGGATGAAGTTGCAAATAGGCTTCACGTAATTCCGCCGGGGAAAAGGCCAGCAGGCAGAGATTGCTCGCGGTGGAATAAGGCGCCTGCCTCCGACCCACCCGCGACTCCAAAGGTTTTGCGCTTCCGGCTTCGAGACGAAATTCCGTGCGGGATTCATGATCCCTCAATTCCGCATAAATCAAAATCCCCCTGCGCAACTCACGAGCCAGAGCCCGGAGCGTTCGCACCACGACCGCATCATGGGAACCCTTGGACTCCGCCGGTGCCGCTCCGCCCAGATTCCGGCAGAACGGACCCCGATGATATCGCGCGGGCGAATCCGATTTTCTCAAATAACCACGGCTGACCAGGGTTCCAGCCAAGGCAAAAAGCGTGGGCTTCTTCAAACCCAAGGTCGCGGAAAGCCCGGCCAGAGAAACGCCTTCCGGCTCGGCCAACACCGCCTCCAAAATACTCAAGGCCCGCTCGACGGATTGCACCGAAGCATTGCCTGGGATGCCGTTCTTCATTACTGAACGCTATTCTGTTATGCTGAACCTAAAAGGCAAGCAAAAACGTGCTCTCGGAACGCCAACACCTTGGATCGATCCGCCAGCATCCCCGTCATCGCGCGACAGTTCCCCGTTCGTCATGAACCACACCCGCCATTAACCATGAATAAAACTGGCGCCTCCTGCGACTGGATCACGGCCTCGAAGGGATCCGTTCGTTCCGGCAGAGGAAAGGCAATCAAATCCGCCAGCGCACCGGGCGCGATGACTCCCAACTCCGACTCCATGCCCAGGGCCTGGGCCGGTGCCGTAGTGACCATGTGCAGCCATTCCCTAGCCGAAACCTCAGGATAATTGAGACGGGCACGACGAATCTCCTTCCTCAAATCCAGCGTGTCGTTGCTGGCCAGGCTGTCCGTGCCGATCGAAATACGACAACCCGCCTCCCGCAACTGCTCCAAGGGAAACCGCGCGTGACCAAAATAGGCGTGACAACCCGGACAATGCACCACATTGAGCGGATTTTCCCGCAGGGCCTGAAAGTCATAATGTTGCAAATAGTTCATGTGCACACTCAAACATTTACCGCTCAACAGTCCAAACTCCATCAGATGGGACAAGGCCGAACCTTGGCCACAATCCTGCATGTCGCGCCCGATACTCTGGAGGAAGTTGTACATCGGCCCCTCCCCATAAAGAAACATCTCCTGCTCCTCCACGGATTCCGCGATGTGAGTCGTAATGGGCAACCCCAGCTCATCACTACAGTGTTTGGCCAGACGATAAAGCTCAACGCTCGACGTGTAGGGGGCATGAGGACTGAGACCGAATCCCCCGAGCCAGCCGGGTTGACCTTGAAAAAAAGTCAGCGCCCCCATCAGGGTGTCGTCCTGGCCAATACGATTTCGCAAATCGATCAACTCCAAAAACCACCAGGTGCGGATCGGTGGCGGCCCCAGACGCAGCAGCAGCTCGGGAAAGGCCTCAATGTTCAGCACCGTGGTGCAGCCGCTTTGCTTCAGTTGCTCGAAGCCGGATTGGATGGCAGCCAAATAATCGTCCGGGGTGTAGCTGAGTTTGAGTGCGTTGATTGTTTTGATCCACTCCGTGAATCCTTTCCCGGCAAAAATGGAGCCTTTGAAACCCGTGTAGTCGAGGTGGCAATGTGCATTGATCAGACCCGGCATGAGGACATGACGATCCAAAGTCATCACCTCCTCCCCCGACCTAGCCTCCAGACCTTGATAGGGGGCAAGCTCCGTGATTCGTTCCCCCTCGATACGCAGCGTGGCCGGAGCGGAGGTCGCTCCTTCCCGCATGGTCAAAACATGAGAGGCATGGATCAGCATCGCTCAAAGAGTAGCAGGCTTCGCGCCGATGCAATGCGTGAGTCATTTTTCTGTGAATAAGTCACAAAAAAGAAAACGGATTTGCCACTGAAAGCCGCCAAGGGAATCCCGCTCTGGCCCGACACCCTCAACCCGCCGTGACGGATTGCCCACGCAAGGCGTCGATTTCTCCCTGCGCCAGGGCCCGCTCCGCCTTGGTCAGACGGTCGATGAACAAGATACCATTCAAGTGATCTACCTCATGTTGCACCGCCCGACCTAGCAATCCCGCCGCATCAAAGGACCAGGTCTTGCCCTCCAGATTCATACAGGTCACACTCACGCGATACCCCCGGCTCACCTCCACCGTCAGGCCGGGAAAACTGAGACACCCTTCCGAATCCGTCTCCTTTTTCTTGGTCAGAGTGATCTGGGGATTGATCAGAACCAAAGGCATGTAGTCGTGCAAATCAACCTCCTTCCCCTCCAACCACATGCGGGAGGGACGCTCAATGTCTTTGGGAATATCAATCACGGCCAACTGCAAATCCCTGCCCACCTGCTGCGCCGCCAGTCCGATGCCATGCGCCTCATGCATCTTATCAATCATGTCGGCAACCAATTCCCGAATCTCCGGCGTGACCTTCGTGATGGAACGCCCCACCTTGCGCAAAATCGGGTCCCCGTAATTGACAATCTTCAAAACCATAAAAACGGGAAAATAACGAAACCCAAGGCCCGTGGAAAGCAAGTTTTCCATCCCGCGCCTTTCCTGACGCCATCATGCTTCTATCTACCTGTAAGCTCATCAAAAAAATACAGCAGCCTTGGTGATGGCGTGATATTGGCGTGCCTCCATAGATTTGGCTGTGCTAGGCACGAGATATAACCTAGATGGATTCAACAAATCTGACCCCATGGAAAACAACAACAATGAAAATGCCATGATCAAAAGACTACCCAGCCTTCCAATATTTTCATGTTATCGGCCCCAAGAGATTCTATGTCATTTGGGTATTTCAACCATTTTGTCAGTATCAATATCAAATATTTTCCTAGCCCGCGATGGGTCAAAATAAAAATCATCCGCACTTACATTGGTGGCAGAACGAATATAAGTTACATCGTGCATCCAATCAGCATAAGAAATGATCGTGGGAGCAGTCTTTTCTGGATCTTGACCATACGTTGAGTAATGAGCTTTTACCGAGTACACGCACTCGGCATGTTTTGAAGAATCTAACTTGAATGTCGAGGTTTTCTCTGATTTATATTTTCGGATAAGTGCACCATCAAAGTAGCGGCTGTACTCTATTGGAAAAAGATCACCGGACCGAAAAGTAACGACATCAGTATTTTTATTTCTTTGAAAAGTCAGTCTCAAACATTCTTCGTTATTGGTGTTTTTAATTTCTTCAAACTTGGTATTAGCCTCAACAAGGAGTTTCCATGTTTTTTTGTCCCTCATATTTTCCAAGGTAACAAATCTTGTGGCTCCTGTTTCTTCCCATGATTTAAGCCACGCATATGGGATAATAAAAGAATTACATTCTCCTGAACCCTCACCAAACAGTCCGGTTGTTTTACTGATTTTTGCTATTTTATCTTCGTCAGAAATATACCATGAATGCTCCCCAGTCCATCCTCCTTCAACCTTGTGATAATCCTTGCCGTCACCCAGCTTTTTTTTCAATTCCCATCCGTAGAGGTCGTCAAAAAAATAAAAAAACAAGGCAGCATTCATGGCAGAAAACTGCAATTCTATTTTAGACAAATCTTCCGATTTAGGCACCATCTTCAAATAAGTCTTCACCAAAACCGGATTATGGGTCACTTGAACATTTGACCTGAACTCCATTTGTTTGATTTCTTGAAATTTTTCATGAATAGCGTAGAGTAGATCTTGACCTCTTTGATCAGATCGAGCGACGCTAACAAAGCAAAAAACAGCATGATTAAATTCAGCGTTATCTTCATGAAAGCCCTCATCTAATTCGTACGACTACAAACCAGTCACTCAACAATTTCTTGAAGGTGGCTTGGCATATATTTTATCCTCGATTTATTCGGAACCCATTCCATCCCAAATGTAAAAAATCAAGGGAGAAAGGTTCCCCGGAAAATTTCCGCAACTCCCCCGGAC
>JAAUTS010000030.1 GCA_012031345.1 Blastochloris sp.
CTCCGCTGGCATGATGGACGAACTCGGCCATGCCCGCGATTACATGAAGGCACGCTACATGATCTTCCCGAAAGGTTTCAGCCCCTTCACCACCGACAGCTACATCGAAAAGGGGCATCTCTTCGAAAAAGCCGACGAATTTTTCCACTACCTCGACACGGTGGAACAACGCAAAAAATTCATCGGCGATTTCACCCTTCAGGGCGACCTCGAACTTTAAACCCACTTCTCCTACTCCCGCGCCTTACGTGTGAAACCAAAGAATCCAGAACCAGAAACCAAGAACTAACCTCCATGAACCTCGCCCAGACCATCGATCACACCCTTCTGAAACCCGAAGCCACCCTGACAGAAATTGAAAAACTCTGCGCCGAGGCCCGCGAACACAACTTCTTCTCCGTCTGCCTCAACCCCTACTGGATCAGCAACGCCCGCGCCCTGCTCCAGGGTTCCTCCGTCAAAATCTGCACCGTAGTCGGCTTCCCCCTCGGAGCCACCCTACCCCAGGCCAAGGCCCACGCCACCCAGGATGTTGTCGCCGCTGGCGCGGATGAAATCGACATGGTCATGAACATCGGGGCCGCCCGCGAGGGCCACTGGAACTTCATCGAGCACGAAATCCACGACGTCGTCTCCCAAGCCAAAGGCCGCACGGTCAAAGTCATTCTGGAAATCTGCCTCCTCAGCCCCGAACAAATTGTCGCCGCCTGTCAGGCCTGCGAGCGCGGGGGAGCCTCCTTTGTTAAAACCTCCACTGGCTTCAGCCAAGGCGGTGCCACCCTCGAAGCCGTGCGTCTCATGCGCCAAAGCGTCAGCCCGCAGGTCGGAGTCAAAGCCTCCGGCGGCATCCGCAGTCGGGAGGACGCCCTGGCCATGATCGAAGCCGGTGCCACCCGTCTCGGCACCTCCGCCAGTATCGCTATTCTCCAAGGCCGGAACGGCACCGACACCTATTGATAGTCGGCACCGGAAGAATCTTCACTCCAGATTCTGCACCTGTTCCCGGACTTTCTCCAATTCCGTCTTCATCTCCACCACCATCTTCGAAACGCGGATGTCATTGGCCTTGCTGCCCGTCGTGTTGATCTCACGTCCGATCTCCTGCACCAAAAAGTCCAGGTTCCGCCCAATCGCCGCCTTGCTTTTCAACAAACGTCGCGCCTCCTGCACATGCGCCTGCAAACGCGTCAACTCCTCTGACACATCACACCGATCCGAAAACAGCACCATCTCCTTCAACAAACGCTCATCCTCCAGTGCCACCTCCAGACCCGCCTCCTCCAATTTCCGTTTCAACGCTTCGCGATGTTTTAATAAAATTTCCGGCTGTAGCTTCTTCAACTCCAACATCCGCAGCTCCAGAGCCGCCAGACGTTCCAGCAAATCCTGACACAAATGCGCTCCCTCCCGCTCCCGTGATTTTCCATGCTCCGCCAGAGCTTTTTCCACCAACTTCCCCAACCCGCCCGTCCCGACCTCCTCCGGCCAGGCCGACTCCGCCTCCTGCATCACGCCGGGCAGTTTCAACAAAAACTCCAGACTCAACTCCCCCGGAAGCTTTAAGCGTCGGGCCAAGGTGCCCAACTCCTTGTGATAGCGGGTCAGCAAAGCCTGATCGATTTCCAGATTTCGTTTTGTCCCCCTGCCCCCCTTGGTTCCGGCTTTCCCCATTTGAACCGAAACCTGCACCCGTCCACGCGAGATCCCTTTTTCCAACAAGCCGCGTAGTTCATTTTCGCAGAAAGCCAGTTCCCGCGGCAAATTAAGAAAAAGATCCAAACCCTTCCGGCTGTTGACCGAAGAAATTTCCACTCTCAGGCTCTGACCCGCCAGCCTGCCCTCCACCGCACCAAACCCAGTCATGCTCTTCATAAAATTATTGGATTCAAATCAGCCTTCTCACCGCTTCAGGCACAATAGAAAGCGGCCCCCTGGATGCAAGTAACGATCTTGCTTTCAACCCCTCGCACCCCATCTCCATCCTGCTTCCTCACTCGACATTTCCTCTCACCTGAGGAATCCTCCCATCATGATTGACTACGGCCAAGCCTTTCAACGCGCGGCGGATCAAACCCGGCTCATGCTTTTCAGCCCCTTTTCCCTGCCCAAATGGTTTGCCCTCGCCCTGCCCGCCTGGCTGGCCGGCTTCCTGGTGGGAGATATGGGCGGCAACCTAAATTTTAATACCGGCTCCGACTACTCCCCCCGAGGCCAAGCCATGGCACAACAAGCCTTGGATTTCATCACCCGGCAAAGCCTGTTCTTCTGGCTCTTGGTTCTGGCCTTGATCGCCCTCCTGGCCTGTCTCTTCAGCCTGCTCATGGTTTTCCTGGGCGCGCGCGGACAGTTCCTCCTTTTCGACAACACTCTCCACAACCGCGATGCCATCAAGGAACCCTGGAAACGTTACGCCCGTCCGGCGAATGAGTTCACTCTCTGGTTTTACTCCCTGCAACTGCTCAGCCTGATTCTGATGTTCGGATTTTTCGCGCTGGCTCTGGCCGCCTTCTGGCCTTACCTCCTCAGTCAGCAACTTCCCCCCACGACCTTCTGGCTTCCCTGGCTCCTGGGTTTCCTGGCCCTGCTCTTATCTTTCCTCCCCCTCTCCATCTTCCTTTTCATTCTCCGTGACTTTGCCGTGCCTCTCATGGCACGACACTCCCTCACGATGCCTCAGGCTTTGGGCCGGATCTGGCGGCTCTTCCGCCGGCACTGGTTGGATTTTATCGTCTATACCCTCATCCGCACCCTCATGGGCTTCGCCTTCTACATCTACGCACTGCTGGCAGGCTGCCTCACCTGCTGCCTTGGTTTTTTCCCTTACCTCAACAGCGTCGTCACCCTCCCCTATCATATCTTCCGCCAAACCTTCGTCATCGACTGCCTCCACCGCCTCGACCCCGACTCCCCCCTCTGGCCCGAACACAAGTTCCCTCCACCACTCACTTAAGCGCAACGCTGTAGCAACGTATCTCTCTACCACTTCGGCAAAGTGAATTATCTATTTTTGTAAGATAGTGCCCACTCCAAAAATCATCCTCTCAGTCCGAGCCAACAGACCAACCTAAGGCAGAATGCCGGCCCCGCGCCCACCAAGACCCTCCCCCTCAGACTGATGGCTTGATTGGGTGCCTTGATCTACATCCCTGAATTGACACCCCTGCCCGCTCTTTTAACCTAAAGCTCTTGAGCAAAAACCTCTCAACCGAAACGCTGACTTTTGAAAGCGCCCGCGCCCTCTCCGCACTTTATGGGGACACCCCCTCCCTTCTGCCCGAATTGGAGACCGCGCTCGGCGTCAAAATCACCACCCGCGACGCCTGGCTCAAGCTGGAAGGCTCCGAAAAAGCCATTGCCGACACGCGCGAACTCTTCCGCATCTTGACCCTCGCCTCCCAAAAATCCGTCAAAATCCGTCAACACGAATTCCGCTTCGCCCTCCAGGCTGTCAAGGCCGGACGCGCCCCCGACCTCGAATCCCTCTGGAATCTCCGCCTCCAATTCTCCCCCCGCAAAGCCACCGTCATCCCTAAAACCTTCACCCAACGCGCTTACGTGGATCTGATCCGACAAAACGCGCTCACCTTCGGCATCGGCCCCGCTGGCACGGGCAAAACCTTTCTCGCCGTGGCCATGGCACTCTCTGCCCTGAAAAATGAAGAGGTCAACCGCATCGTCCTCACCCGCCCCGCCGTGGAAGCCGGAGAAAGTCTCGGTTATCTCCCCGGCGATCTGGAGGAAAAAATCCTGCCCTACCTCCGCCCACTCTACGACGCCTTACAAGACCTGATTGAAACCGAGGAACTCGAACGTCACTTGGAACGGGGCGTGGTCGAGATCGCCCCCCTGGCCTACATGCGGGGCCGCACCCTGGCCAATTCCTTTGTCATCCTGGATGAAGGCCAGAACACCACCACGGAACAAATGTTCATGTTCCTGACCCGCCTCGGCCAAAACTCCCGCTGCGTCGTCACCGGAGACCCCACCCAGACCGATTTGCCTCCTCACCGCAAATCCGGCCTGGTCGAAGCCGTTCAAGCCCTTCACCACGTCGAGGGGATTGGCTTCCAAAAATTTGAGGATGTCGATATCGTCCGCCACGAACTCGTGACCAAAATCGTTCAAGCCTACAAAAAACATCGGGGAGAAAAACAGACCAGCATCGGCCTCTGACCTCCCCCTACCTGCATCATGTTCAACTGGCTCAAAAAAAAGGAACTCATCCGCAAGGGCCTCTCCTGCGGCAAAACCCGACGTCAGGCCCCGGAAGATGAATGGCGCGACCTGCTCGAATGCAGCCCGCTCCTGCGTTACTTCGTCCTTTTTTTTGGCCTCGTGCTTCTGGTCCGCATCTGTAGTTGGAACAACGAGGCCGACTGGCTCGACACCGGCGTCCTTTGCTTCCTCGTCATGGTCATTGCCACTGTCATCATCCCACTGGCCGCCCGTGAAGTCTGGAACAGCAATCGCCTCCTTTTACTTTTCGTCTTTCTGCTTTGCACCAATCTGCTCATCAATAAATCCCTCAACGTTTACGGCGATTCCCTCAACCTCATGAGTATCCCGCTGGCCGTGGTGCTCGTGCCCTGCGCCATCGCCCCCATGCTGGCCACCATCCTCATGGGCCCCGGCCCCGGTTACATCATCGCCTTCATGCTCGCTCTGCTCGGCGGTCTATTCCTTGATCCCGGACGACCCGACACCATGGTCAGCAGTCTCCTCACCGGATTCGCCGCCACCCTTTTCTCCCGGCGCATCCGTCGCCGCTCCGATATTCTTATGGTGGGCGTCCGGGTCAGTCTGGTCGGCCTCGGCTGTGCGGTCCTGCTCGGCTTTCTCTACAACCCGGATTTCAACTTCATCCTCGTGCAAAGCGTTTGGGCGCTCTTCCTCGGCGTAATCACCGCCTTCATCGTCAGCGCCGTGCTCCCCGCCCTCGAGTGGACCTTCGACCGCATCACCGACATCACCTGGCTCGAACTCTCCGACCTCAAACACCCCCTCCTCAAACGTCTCTCCGAAGAAGCCACCGGCACCTACCTGCACAGCCTCAACGTGGCCAATCTGGCCGAAGCCGCTGCCGAAGCCATCGATGCCAACCCCACCCAATGCCGCGTCTGCTCTTACTTCCACGACATCGGCAAACTGGCCAAACCCGAATACTTCATCGAAAATTCCAGAACCGAATCCAACCCCCACGACGGACTCAATCCCACCATGAGTTCCCTCATCATCATCTCCCACGTCAAAGAAGGCATCAACCTCGCCCTCCAACACGGCCTGCGCCAGCCCATCATCGACGTCATCCGCGAACATCACGGCACTTCCCTCGTCTATTATTTTTATCAACGTGCCGTTCAGCAGCAAAAAGACGCCATCGAAGGCGTCAAAATCATGAAGCTCCGCGAAGACGATCTCCCTAACGTCGAGGAACGCAGCTTCCGCTACCCCGGTCCCATCCCGCAAACCAAAGAATCCGCCATCATCTCCCTGGCCGATACCATCGAAAGCGCCTCCCGCAGTCTGCGCCAGCCCAGCTCCCAGAAAATCGAGGATCTGGTCAAAGGTCTAATCGAACAACGCATCCGGGAAGGACAACTCGACGAGTCGCAGCTCACCTTCAACGAAATTTCCACCCTGACCGAACGTTTCATCTACACCCTGAAAAACATGCTCCATGCCCGCATCGACTACCCCAAAGCTAAAAGAGAAAAAGAACGTGATCCGCTTGTTCAACCGGCAAAAACAGCACCCGATTCCGCTGAAGAAGCTCCAGACCACCCTTGAACCGCTGCCCGGCCTCCTCCGACGTTCCTGGCCCAGGAACCTCAACACGGTGGAAATTCTTTTTGTCAGCCCCAACGTCAGTGCCAGGGTGCATCGCGATTTCTTCCAAGACCCCAGCCCCACGGATGTCATGACCTTCGAACACGGAGAGATTCTCATCTGCCCCGCCATCGCCGCCCGGCAACGACATCTCGAAGGCCTTAGCCTGCCGGACGAACTTCTTACCTACGCCATCCACGGCATCCTGCACCTCTGCGGTTATGACGATCTCCAACCCAAAGACTACACTCGCATGAGTCGCGCCCAAACCCGCCTGCGACATCGCCTCCTCGCCTTAAACAAAACCAAAATCTCAAACTTCCCCAACTAAAAAATTTTCTCGATCAGGCCTTCCCGCCGCGGCTCCACCAAAACACGATTAATAAAGGCATGAACAGAATCCAGGTAAGCCTCCGGCTTGGTTCCGTTCTCTAAAATTCTCAGTTCCCAAAGCTTCCTTGATGCCTCGGAAAATTCCAGGTCCAAAGATTTGAAGTCCGAAAAAGTCCCCGCCTCCTGCGTCAACAAAACCTGTAAACCCATACGCAGATCATCCAATTTTTCCTTGTCAGGGAAGTTCTGCGGATTCATCAGAATGAGACCCGCCACATTCTTCTGTCTGGCCATACTCTCCACCGTCACCTCGGCTGTCACGCCGAGCGATAACACAAAAACCTGCTCCATCTGAAAGCGCGGACTGCTTTCAAAAAATTTGAGCCCGGTCGCCAAGGTCTTCTCCACCAGCGTCTTCTTCAAAGAATCCGCCAACTGCGCGGCTTCCGCCTCGTTTTTGGCCGTGCGCCCATTGTAAATATCCAGACAAAGAACCAGATACCCTTTTTTTCCCAGAGCATCACAAAATTTCTTGGTCCGCTCCGTCACCCCTTCCTTGTCTGGTAAAACCACCACCCCCGCCAACGGCTGCTGCTCCGGCACCACCAGATAGGCGATGTCATCCGTCCCGTAATCCCTCAAAAAAATCAACTCTCCAATCTGCTTTCCCTCCGTCGTCTTCCCTTCCTGCGCACCAAGCGACAGCCCCCCGATGGCCCAAACCAGTCCTACGATCAGGCTCCGCGCCACCGTCCTTTCCCAGCGATTGCCAACATTCCAAATGTTCACCACAAACCTCACAAATTCAAAAAGTTTTGCAACAAGCTCTTGCCATCCCGCGTCAGGATGGATTCCGGATGAAATTGCACCCCATGGATGGGATACTCCACGTGCCGCACCCCCATGATCTCCCCTTCCTCCGTCCAAGCCGAAACTTTCAGACACTGAGGAAGGGTGTCTTTTTTCACAATCAGGGAATGGTAACGTGTCGCCTCAAAAGGTTCCGGTAAATTTTTAAATACTCCCTCGTGATCGTGCAGAATCGGGGATGTCTTCCCATGCATCAACCGCTCCGCCCGGACCACCACCGCGCCATGCACATGACTGATGCATTGGTGGCCCAGACAAACCCCTAACAAGGGAATGCGGGGGCCGAAGGTGCTGATCACCTCATTCGAGATTCCCGCATCCAGGGGCGTGCCCGGTCCCGGCGAGATAACGATCCTCCCCGGCTTCATCTCCCGGATCTGCTCCAGCGTCACCTGGTCATTGCGCAGCACCGCCAACTCCGCTCCCAGTTCCCCAAAATACTGCACCAAATTGTAGGTAAACGAATCGTAGTTATCGATGATCAGTATCATGACAGCACCTCACTTGAACGACTTGGCCAAAGCCAGCGCTTTCATCGCCGCCTTCGCTTTGTTCACACTCTCTTCATACTCACCCAGCGGCGTGGAATCCGCCACCAAGCCTCCGCCTGCCTGAATATGCGCCTGACCATCCTTGAGCAACACCGTGCGGATGGCGATGCAGGAATCCAGATTGCCGGAAAATCCAAAATAACCCACCGCCCCGGAATAGATCCCCCGCCGCGTCGGCTCCAACTCCGCGATGATCTGCATCGCCCGCACCTTGGGTGAACCGGAAACCGTCCCCGCCGGAAAAGTCGCCCGCAAAACATCATACGGGGAATGACGCGGATCCAGCTGCCCCTCCACATGTGAGACAATGTGCATCACATGCGAATACCTCTCCACCTTCATAAAATCTGTCACCCGCACCGAATCAAAACGACATACCCTGCCCACATCGTTCCGGGCCAGATCCACCAACATCACATGCTCCGCTCTTTCCTTCGGATCGGCCAACAATTCCTTCTCCATGGCCTCATCCTCCTCCGCCAACGGACGCCTCGGTCGCGTGCCCGCAATCGGATGTATCTCCACCCGCCCATTCTCACAACGCACATGGGTCTCGGGAGATGACCCCACCAACGCGATGTCTCCCAACTTCAAACAAAACATGTAGGGCGAGGGGTTGATGAATCGCAAGGCCCGGTAAAGGTCATCGGATCACGATCAAAAGGAACCGAAAAACGCTGGGACGGCACCACCTGAAAAATATCCCCCGCATGGATGTATTCCTGCATCCGCGTGGTCATGGTCACATACTCCGCTTGCTTCATGTTCGCCACCGACTCCGGTGCCGCCATTTCCCGTGGCACCTCCAACACCCGATGCGACACCTGCCGACGCAAGCGCCGCTCCAGCTCCTCAATCTTATCCACCGCCCGCTCATAAGCCTCCCCCGGATCCCCCTCCACATGAGTATTGACCAAAATTTTTAATCCGCCGCGTCAGATGATCAAAAATCAAAAGGGAATCGCTGATGATGAAATACGCATCCGGAAGATTGAGATCGTCCCGGGCCGCCATCGGCACCTTCGGCTCAAAGTAACGAACACTCTCATAAGTCAGGAATCCCACCGCACCCCCATAAAATATCGGCAACTCCCCAAAGGTGATCGGCTGATAACGGGCCATGAGCAGACGCAACTCCTCCAACGGATCCGTTTTGCTCACATACTCCCGCACCTGCCCATTCTCCTCAATCCGCACCTGCCCATCACGCGCACTGAAAATCACGCTGGGATCCGTCCCAATGAAGGAATAACGCCCAAACCGCTCCCCTTTCTCCGCCGACTCCAAAAGAAACGTGTGCCTCCCCGTATCCAGCTTCAAGTAAGCCGACATCGGCGTTTCCAAATCGGCAATGATCTCCCGATAGACCGGAATCAGATTCCCTTGCCGCGCCAACTCACAAAAAATCTCCTTGGACGGAAACACCATAAAAATAAGAACCTAACCGACTCCTCCGCGCTTGGCAATCCTGTCTGTTTTCAGTTCATGACCACCATCTACCGGCGCACGGGCACACCCCGCTCCCCGAGATATCCCTTCACTTGCGGAATCGTCATCTCTCCAAAATGGAACAAACTGGCCGCCAACACCGCACTGGCCCGCCCCTGATCCAACACCTCAAAAAAATGCTCCATCTTCCCCGCCCCACCACTGGCGATCACTGGTAATTGCACCGCGTCAGAAATAGTCCGCGTCAACTCCACATCATACCCGGCCTTTGTCCCATCCGCATCCATGCTGGTCAACAAAATCTCCCCCGCCCCCAGCGCCTCCGCCTCCTGCACCCAGGCCACCGCATCCTTTCCCGTTGGGTTCCGCCCCCCATGCGTAAACACTTCCCAGCCCCTCCCGCCCTTCGCTTCGCGTCAACTGCCAACACAATACACTGGCTCCCAAACGCCTCCGCCCCCTCCCGGATCAACTCCGGCCTCAGACAGGCCGCCGTGTTCATGCTCACCTTGTCCGCACCTGCCTGCAACATCAGCCGGATATCCCCCACCTCCCGGATCCCACCCCCCACTGTCAATGGCATAAAAACCTGCTCCGCCGTGCGACGCACCACCTCCCGCATCGTCGCCCTCCCCTCACTCGATGCCGTGATGTCCAGAAACACCAACTCATCCGCCCCCTGACGATCATAGGCCAGTGCCGCCTCCACCGGATCTCCTGCATCCCGGATTTCCACAAATTTCACCCCTTTGACCACCCGGCCTCCATCGACATCCAAACAGGGAATCACTCGTTTAGCTAACATACAAACTCACTCCCAAAAAATATCAAAAATTCTAATAACTTAGGCAGGTAAATTAAATTGCCCGACAACAGAACAAAGTTCGTTGCCCTTCCACTTCATCTTGTTAATATGAAAACAATCTTCTCTCCGCTAAAATTTCATTCATTTGACACCGAATTGGATTAAAACCTGCTAAAGATTGCCGGATCAACCCCAAGAAACAAGGACAAGCTATGACCCAACCGAATCTTCCCCGACCAACTCCCGGAGTCCCTCCCCTCGTCAAATTTCTCTTCCCCTGCGGATGCTCCCACCACGGCACAAGCATCCGATAGCTCCACAATCTCCGCTCCTCTCGCCCGTAAACCGGAAGACCCCAAGCTCCGCCTGCCCGAGGAGGAACCCCTGGACCATCACGCCGCCAAATTTATTCTCGAACCTCAAAATCAACCCGAGGCTCCCCATCACGAACTCCCCGCCTACGAGGACTTGGGTGATCTCCCCCCCTCCTATGGCACCCGCAAACTTTATCTCACGGCCCGGGACCCTCATTTCCTCTACGCCTACTGGGATCTGAATCACGATCAATTGGTCGAAGGGGAACGCTCCGCCCACGATGGCAAAATCTTCCTCCAGCTCTACCACAGCAACGGCCAGCGCCTTCAACAAATTCAAATTTCCACCTGGTCCAAGGAATGGGTGCTCCACGTCAATCAACCTGACACCACCTTCTTCAGCGAGATCGGTTACTATCGCGCGGACGGCGGTTTCGAAGTCCTCTCCCGCTCCGGCCAAGCCACCACTCCCAGAGACACCCTCTCTTGGCGCACCGATGTCGAGTTCGTCACCATCCCCTTTGAATTCAGCTTCCGCGAGCTGCTCGAAATCATTCGCAACAACATGTTCGAAGGCGAAGAACTCGCCGCCGCCCTGGCCCGGCTTCAGAAAGATGGCTTCTCCTTCCCCTTCGCCGTCGGTCAGCGCCGCTCCCTCACGGAAGAAGCCCATCAACAACTCATCGACTATCTCGGAGGCGATACCATCCGCCGCGTCCAGGCCGGTTCCGGTGAAATCATCGAAATCACCCGGCGCAGTTGGCAGCCTGCCCAGAGCAGCGGCCAGTGGATCAGCAGCATCTCCAGCCCCTTTGGCTCTTCTTTTGGTGCCGCCGTGCGCGAGTTTTTCATGCACGTCAACGCGGAACTCATCATCTACGGCGGCACCAGCCCGGACGCCGCCGTCCGCATCAACGGGGCCGACATCAAGTTGCAGCCTGACGGAACTTTCCACTACCACTTCAATTTCAAGGACGGCAAGTTCCACATTCCCATCGAAGCTACCTCCGCAGATGGTCTGGAAACCCGGGCCGCCCTTCTCTCCTTCCTGCGCATGTCCGCCACCACGGGCAATGTCGATCCCACAGGCCAGCCGGAGCGGATCGAACCCTTGGGCAGAGTGGAAGACTAAGCCCAGCTTAAAGTCGGAAGGTTAAAGTTTTAAAAGCAGAACCTTCCTCACACGGAAGGCGGCTCAACAACCTCGATCCGTTTCCACGATCCGTTGTTGCACCCAAACACCCACACCCGCCGTGTCTGCCTTGCTCTCCAGCTCAGCCACACTCAACTCCAGACGCTCCGACCAGTTACTCTCAGCCACCGGGCCCGGCACGTTAAAACGCAGCTTCCATCCAAACAAATCCGTAATCATCAGCACCGCCAACCAGGACTGACTCTGCAACAACTTCAAAATCAGTGCCTCCCGAACCTCCGGTTCAAAACGGCGGATCGGTCTTGCATCCGGCAGCCCGGCAAAACGTTGGGTGCGATACAACTCCCAGCTCGCCTGCCTGCCCGCCTCACTCAGTCCTTGGTTCCCCACCGGAATCACTCCAGGCCCCAAATCCTGTTCAATCACCTGCCACCAATTCTCCCAGGCTCCTGCCATCGTTTCATGATCGTGGGTTGACAGGGTGGCCACGCTCAACTCCGGATACTTCAACGGATCCTTGTACTCACGCGTCTCTTCGATCCTTTCAAACATGGGAATCTTGAATCCGCTCATCCCCAGCTTTTGCAAGGAGGGTCGGACATAATCCGGCACCACACCCAAATCCTCCGCCAATATCACCGCATCCCCCGCCGCCTCTTTCAACACCGCCAGAATGCTTTCTCCATGAGATCGGTTCGCCTCGGCATTCTCCGGACTGCTGTCGTCCTGGGGTAAGAAGCGGGGCAGATCTCCCACGCGCTCCAAGACCCCCTCCTTCTCCATGTCCACATAGATCCCGTTGTCCTGCGGTTGCCAAGGAAAAGAATACACCCGATAAAATCCCAAAACATGGTCGATGCGGAACAGTTTGAAAAAACGGGCCACACCCCGCACCCGACGCCGCCACCATTGAAAATCGTCCGACTCCATCCGTTCCCAATCATACACGGGCACCCCCCAGTTCTGTCCCCACTTGGCCGTGAAAGCATCCAATTGAAACATCGGCTCCGGCGGTGCCCCGCCACTCCACTTCAAATCAAACTGCTCCGGTTGCGCCCACACATCCGCACTGTGACGACTCACCCCAAAGGGCATGTCTCCCATCAACGAAACCCCTTTCTCCGCCGCAAACTCCGCCACCCCTGCCCATTGCCGATGCAACAACCACTGGACATAGGAATAAAAATGCACCTTGTGCCCAAAGCTGTGCATGGCTTCCGTTTCCAAACCCATCCACCAAGTGGAAGCCTCCCTCGGGCTCTGCAACCAGGGTGCCCAACGCTCCCAGGCTGGATGCCCTTCCTGCTCCACCAAGGCCCGGAACAACGCGTAATCATCCAACCACGCCCCTTCCACTTTTAAAAATTCTTCAAACTCCCTTTTCTCCGGCATCATGTTCCCACCCGACACAAACCGCTCAAAGGCCGTCCGACACAAATCCCACTTCAACGCCTTGAGCTTGCGATACTGCACCGGCCCGCGCCGCAGGGAATCCCTCAACGACTCCGGCACCAGCCGCGCCAGATCTTCCTCCAACAATCCTGGAATCAAACCGGGGGCCACCGCCAACGTCGTAATATCCAAGGCCAGCGAACTGATCGCATTGTAAGGGCTGTTGTCATCACTGGTTTCATTGATGGGCAGAACCTGCAAAACCCCAAACCCTTTCCGCGCACACCAACCAAGCATTTCCTTCAGAGATTCCGTATCGCCCACCCCCAGGTCTCGCTCCGAGCGCAGGGCAAAGATGGGAACAAATACTCCGGCACGACGCTCAGGCACCTTGGTTGTCATGCTGCGCACTATGCCACTCCTGCGCGCCGTAGCAAAAGAAAAGGCGTGGCCGGAATTTCCTCCGTCACGCCCTGTCTTTCCTCAATAAAGCAGAACTATCAATATCGGTAATGCTCGGGCTTGTAGGGACCTTCCAGCGGCACTCCCAGATAATCCGCCTGGGCCTTGCTCAACTTGGTCAGCTTGACCCCGATCTTCTCTAAATGTAAGCGGGCCACTTCCTCATCCAACTTCTTGGACAAACGATAAACCCCCGGCTTGTAGCTGGCTTTGTTCGCCCACAAGTCCATTTGTGCCAGAACCTGGTTCGTAAAGGAAGCCGACATGACAAAGCTGGGATGACCCGTCGCACAACCCAGGTTCACCAAACGACCCTCCGCCAACATATAAATCACTTTGCCATCCGGCAGCTCATACTGATCATACTGCGGCTTGATCGTGATCTTTTTCACTCCGCCATGTTTGTTTAAACGGTCCACCTGGATCTCATTGTCGAAATGGCCGATGTTGCAAACAATGGCCTGATCCTTCATCGCCAACAAATGCTCCAGCGTGATGACATCGCAGTTACCCGTGGTGGTCACGTAAATGTCGGCACGCCCCAGAGTGTCCTCAATCGTGGTCACTTCAAAACCCTCCATCGCCGCCTGCAAGGCATTGATTGGATCAATCTCCGTCACAATGACACGAGCGCCGAAACCGCGCAGCGACTGCGCACAGCCCTTGCCCACATCCCCGTAACCCACCACCACGGCCACCTTCCCGGCAATCATCACATCCGTCGCCCGCTTCAGCCATCCGCCAGCGACTCACGGCAACCATAAAGATTGTCAAACTTCGACTTGGTCACGGAATCATTCACGTTGATCGCCGGAACCAATAACTTGCCCGCCTCGAACATCTGATACAAACGATGAACCCCCGTCGTGGTTTCTTCCGAGACTCCTTTCCAGTCCTGAACCAGAGTGTGCCAACGCTTCGGATTTTCCTTGTGGATACCTTTGAGTAAATCCTTGATGACCTGCTCCTCGTGGTTGCCACTGGGCGTGTTCACCCAATCATCACCATTCTCCAACTGATATCCTTTGTGAATCAACAAAGTGGCATCCCCACCATCATCCACGATCAACTCCGGCCCTTTGTCCGCGGGAAAATCAATCGCCTTATATGTGCACCACCAATACTCCTCCAGCGACTCCCCTTTCCAGGCAAAACCGGAACTCCTGCCGCCGCGATGGCCGCCGCCGCCTGATCCTGGGTGGAAAAAATATTGCAACTGGCCCAACGCACCTCGGCTCCCAACTCCACCAGCGTTTCAATCAGAATGGCCGTCTGGATCGTCATGTGCAGGGAGCCCGTGATCCGCACCCCCTTCAAAGGTTTTTCCCGGCCATACTTTTCCCGCAGCGCCATCAGTCCCGGCATTTCATGCTCGGAAACCTGAATCTCCTTGCGCCCCCATTCAGCCAGGCTCATGTCTTTTACTTTATAATCGTTGGTGCTCATAATTTTTTATATTTTATTATTAAACTTTAAACTTAAATACTTTCTTTTAACTGCCCAATCTTGTCCGTCATTTCCCAAGTGATGTCCCGGTCCTTGATCTTCCCGAAATGCCCATAGTTGGTTGTCTTGGAGTAAATCGGACGCAGCAAATTGAGCTGAGAAACAATCTCCGCCGGTTTGAAGCTGAATACGTTCAACACTGCTTTGAGAATTTTCTCATCCGAAACCGTGCCCGTTCCAAAGCTGTCCACATAAACGCTCACCGGCTTGGGATGCCCGATGGCATAGGCAAACTGCACCTCGCAACGCTTGGCCAGACCCGCCGCCACGATGTTCTTGGCCACCCAACGCCCCATGTAAGCCGCACTGCGGTCCACCTTGCTCGGATCCTTGCCGGAAAAGGCGCCTCCCCCATGCCGGCCCATGCCACCATAGGTGTCCACAATGATCTTGCGCCCGGTCAGTCCACTGTCGCCCTGCGGTCCCCCCACCACAAAGTTCCCCGTCGGGTTGATCAGATACTCCGTCTTGGCTGTCAACATCGACTTGGGCAAAACTTTTTGAATCACCTGCTCAATACAAAATGACTCGATCTCCTTATGCTCCACCCCCGCCGCATGTTGGGTCGATATCACCACGTTGGTGATCCGCGTCGGCTTGCCGTCCACATACTCCACTGAAACCTGACTCTTGGCATCCGGACGCAACCAGGAAATTTTCCCGTTCTTACGAATCCTTGTCAGCTCGCGTCCCAGACGATGCGCAAACATGATCGGCGCAGGCATCAACTCCGGCGTCTCATCACTGGCATAACCAAACATGATCCCCTGATCCCCCGCCCCCTGCTCCGCCGTTTTCTTTCCCTTGGCCTTTTTCGCGTCCACCCCCTGGGCAATGTCCGGCGACTGCGTCGTGAGATAATTATTGATGAAAATTCTGTCCGCGTGGAACACGTCGTCGTCATTCACATAACCTATGCCACGCACCGCGTCCCGGATCACCTTGTCAATGTTGATCACTTCCCCGATTGGTTTCTGGCCGATTTTAGGAATGGTGATCTCCCCGCCCACCACCACCACATTGCTCTTGGCAAAGGTCTCACAGGCCACCCGGCTTTTCGGGTCCACCTTCAAACAGGCATCCAGCACCGCATCGGAAATAGTGTCACATACTTTGTCGGGATGGCCCTCACCGACAGACTCGGAGGAGAAAATATAACTTTTTGACATTAGAGGAAGCTAGTCTCCTGTCCGGGGTCGGCAAGCAAAATATTGACGTATCATGATGGACTGATATGTCTTCCCCAGTCTTGACCCAAGTATCCTCTCCCCTTCCTTCTTCTGAAAACTGAACCCAACGAACTGAAAGCTCTCCTTTCTTAAAACCTTAAACTTTGGACTTCCTGCCATGTCCCACCTCAAGCTCCTCTCCCTCCTGAGCGACCAAACCCGACTCCGGCTCCTTTCCGTCTTGGGCCGGGAGGAACTCTCCGTGGCCGAACTCCAGCAAGTCCTGCGCGTGGGTCAGTCCCGCATCTCCGGGCACCTCGCCCAACTCAAAAGTGCCGGACTCCTGCATACCCGCCGCGACGGACAACGCGTTTATTACCATTGGAATCCCGCCCTCCCCGCCGAGACCCAATCCTTTCTCCAACTCGCCCTCAAGGCCGCCTCCGAAATCCCCGCCGCCCGCGATGACCAAAAGGCACTCAACCTGACCCTCAAGAAACGTCAGGAACACAGCCGGGCCTACTTCAACACCATCGCCGGACGTCTCGGAAAAACTATTGCCCTGGCCGCTCCTGGGAAGCCGTCGGCCACCTCCTGCTTCAGCTCACCCCGCCCCTCGTCATCGCCGACCTCGGTGCTGGCGAGGGCCTGCTCTCCCAACTCCTGGCCCGTCGCGCTAAAAAAGTCATCGCCGTGGACAACTCCCCCCGCATGGTCGAGGTCGGTGCCCAACTCGCCCGGGAAAACGAATTGCACAATCTTGAGTATCGACTCGGGGATTTGGAAGCCCCCCCCATTCCACCCAACAGCGTGGATCTGGCCCTGCTCAGTCAGGCCCTCCATCATGCCGTTCAACCCGCCCGCGCCATCGCCGCCGCCCATCGCATCCTGAAAAAGGCGGACGCCTTCTCATTCTCGACCTGAATCAACATCACTTCGAAAAAGCCCGCCAACTCTACGCCGATCTCTGGCTGGGATTTTCCGAATCAGAACTGCAACAACTTCTGCAAAAATCCGGCTTCAAACAGGTGGAAACCTCCCTCGTCGCCAAGGAAAAAGACCCACCCCACTTCCAGACCCTCCTCGCCAGCGGAACAAAATAGAGTGCCCTTGAGGCTTGCCTCCTGCTTCCCCCTCAGGAAGTCAGGTTCCTCTTGAAAGAACGACGGCACAAGCCACACAAGCCGCCCACCACTCCGCCGAAACCCAGGGTCAGACCAAAAGCTCTCCAGCCTCCATCCGCAAATTCCCTCCAGTAAGCCGCCGCATCCTCCGCCAACGGATAAGGCACCATGGTAAAAAAGGCACCGGGCAAACTGTAAGCCGTCCCCACCAGAAGCCCAAAAAGAAAGCCTCCCCACCGATTTCGATCCGTCCACGCAAAGCCCGGTAACACGCCCACCAAAACCCCCACACTCAAATAAGTCAACGCCAGACCCGCACCCAAAGTCCAGATGGCCTTGGCCTCCAGAACCTCGGACTCCGCCAGCGGAGACAAGCCCACCAAACCTCCCAACAACAGACCTGCCAGGGACGGACCCATCCAGCAACGGGCCACCACACTCTTCTCATTTTCCATAAGCCCAAGACTACCGCAACCCGCTCTTCAGGCAAATGACCCATTCCCCCACCGCCAAACTTGCGCCTTTGCGTCCGGGCCCCGTTGCGTTACAAGATTCCATGGCCCCCGATCTTTTCATCCCCGACCAACTCCCCCGCGATCCCGCCCTACGCCGCTGCACCCACCTCGCCATCGGAGCCCATGCCGACGATCTGGAAATTATGGCCTATCATGGCATCGCCGCCTGCTACCAACACCCCGAACTGTGGTTCGGCGGCATCGTGGTCACTGACGGGGCCTCTTCACCCCGCAGCGGTCCCTACGCGGCTTACACCGACGAAGCCATCCAACAGTGCCGTCTCAAGGAACAACGCCAGGCCGCACAGCTCGGCCAATACGGCTTCGTCAGCCAGTTGGGACTCAGCTCCGAGCAAGTTCGCAACCACAAACCCGGCCAACCCAACCCGCTCCGCGAACTCATGCTCGCCGTCGCACCCGACGTGCTTTACCTCCACAACCCCGCCGACAAACACGAAACCCACGTCGCCGTCCTCAAGCTCGCCCTCGACGCCCTCCGCTCTCTCAAACCCATCGAGCAACCCCGCTATGTCTATGGCTGCGAGGTCTGGCGCGATCTGGATTGGTTGCCTGATGATAAAAAAATCGCCCTGGATTGCAGCCCTCACCCCGAGCTGGCCGCCGCCCTGCTCGCTTGCTTTGATTCCCAAATTCAGGGAGGCAAACGCTACGACCTCGGCACCCTGGGCCGACGCCAGGCCAACGCCACCTACTCCCATCCCCGCCGCGTGGACACCCTCCAATCCGTCACTTGGGCCATGGATCTCAGCCCCCTGCTCAACCCCGGCCTCAGCCTGCACGACTTCATGGAAGCCCAGTTGAACCGATTCCGGGAAGAAGTCCTGCAAACCCTGGCCATGTAATCCCTCCATCCCATATTAAATTATCTCTTCGCGTCTTTGCATCTATGCGTTAAGTATCTCCCGTGAACGTCCTCTTCAGCAAGGGTCCGGGCAATGCACCGATCGACCAAGTCCGCAGCATCAGGAATAATTATACCATCCGCGTCATGAGGCTACGGCTGCCGCTCTTCCTTCGGCACAACGCCATGTCTTACCTGGCGTTATTTATCATTTCTCTGAGTTCTCTCCCGGTCCGGCGCAGCCGACTGCATCCAACCCACCAGCCAGACCTTATCCCCCAGTTTCCCCTATGCCCCGCTATCTGGATGATTTCTCGGCCTTGGCTGGATCAGTGGAACCCAAAGATTTCTGGGATCCCGTTAAATTCATCCCCTTCGATAAAGAAAAAAACATCTATCTGAGTTTGGGGGGAGAAGCCCGCCTCACTTACGAGTTTTACGAAAACAATCTTTTTGGCGCAGGCCCCCAGGACAACGGGGGATTCTTTTTGCAACGCTATCTCCTCCATGCCGATTTTCATGTCGCGCCTTCCTTCCGTTCCTTTGTACAACTTCAAAGCAGCTTGATTGACGGTCGGCGCGGCGGACCCCGTCCGGTGGATCGTGATGAGTTGGACCTGCACCAGACCTTTGCCGAGTGGACACCCCTCGAAGAGGATTTCAAATTGTCCCTTCGGGTGGGTCGGCAGGAGTTGAATTACGGAAGCGGCAGGTTGGTGACCTTCCGGGATGGACCCAACAATCGGCTGGCATTCGAAGCGGTTGTTCTGACCCTGGCCCGACCCGCGGATCAATGGAGTGTGGATGGTTTTGTCGGGCGTCCGCTGGAAACAGACGCTCGCGCTTTTGACAATCAAACCCTGGACACCGAATCGCTTTGGGGTCTTTATGCCACAACCGCCGTTCCCGGGGTTCAAGGCCTGAAGTCCGACCTCTACTTCCTGGGCTTTGACCGGGACCCCTCGCGTTTCAATGAAGGTATCCGGGGAGAAACCCGCTATTCCCTTGGCAGCCGCTTGCATGGACGCTGGGCGGGGGTGGATATGAATCTTGAAGGTCTTTACCAATTCGGAAACTTTGGCGAAGGCAACCTGTCCGCTTGGACCTTTGCTTCAGACAACGGTTACACCTGGAGCCAGTTGCCCGGCAAACCACGGTTGGGAATGAAAGCCAACATCGCCTCTGGAGACGAGACCAGCGGTGATGGCAATCTCAACACCTTCAACGCCCTCTACCCCCGCGGCGGTTATTTCGGAGAAATCGGGCTCATCGGTCCGGCCAACTTTTATAATTTTCACCCCAACCTGTCTTTCGTCCCGGCCAAGGGTCTCCGCGTGTCCACGGATGCAATTTTCTTTTGGCGCCAGAGCCTGAACGACGGCATCTACGGCCCCTCGGGCAATCTCATCCGTGCTGCCGGCACTAGCCAGGCTGATTACATCGGCACACAAATTGACTTCAGCATCCACTGGCAAATCGATCCCCACTGGAGCTGCTCTTTCGAGTATGCCCATTTTTCCCAGGTAATTTTATCAAGGACACCGGCCCCTCCAATGACGTGGACTTTGTTCAACTTAGAACCACCTACCGCTTTTGATGTAAACGACAGTTTTCACGTCTTTGCATCTTCGCGTCTTTGCGTTAAAAATTCTCCGTGAATGTTCTCGTCAGCATGGGTCCGGGCTACGAACCGATCGATCAGGTCAGGCGCATCACCAATCACTCCACCGGTGCCCTCGGCACCAGCCTTTGTCAGCATCTCCACCGCTCAGGGCATCAGGTCACCTGCCTCCTCGGCCAGGGCAGCGTCATCCGACCTCAACCCGACATCCCCCAACGCGAATTCACCACCAGCTCCAGCCTGCTCGCCCTTTTTCAGGAAGAAGCCTCCCGCCACCACTTCCACGCCGTCTTCCACGCCGCCGCTCTGGGCGACTACGAAGTTGCCTCCCTTCACGACGCCGACGGCCACGCCCTGCAGGCGCAAAAATTCCCAGCCGCCAGGGCGAGATCACTCTCCGCCTGAAACCCGCCCTCAAGGTTCTCCCCCAGCTCCGTCCCCTTTTCCCCCAAGCCCTCCTCATCGCCTGGAAATACGAAGTGGAATGTTCCCCGGACGATCTTCTTCACAAAGGCCAACACCAACTCCGTGCCGCCCAAAGCAACGCCTGTATTCTCAACGGCCCCGCCTGGGGTCCCGGCTACGGCCTTCTCACCCCGGACCTTTCTCTCAAAAAAATCCCTGACACCCCCTCCCTCCTCCAAGCCCTGACATTATTTCTGGAATAAGTCCTCCTATCGAAACATCGCAGTGCCAGACTAACCACTACTCAAAAAACCATGGTCAATCCCCTCTCTCTCTTTTCCAAATACCTTCACTGGCTTCACACCCGCTGGCCCGCTGGCCGCGTGGAGCAACTCCCTGACGTCCAACCCGACGGCACCTGCTCCCTCCCTGGTGTCCGCATCGTAGGTGACCTCACCGGCATTCCCCTCCTTAAATTCTCCGCCCATAGCGGTGCCAGGGCCGTCCAATCTCTCCTTCAGGAACCCGACTTCATCAAACCCGAAACTCAAAACTCGAAACCTGAAACTCTCGACCTGGCCATCATCGGTGCCGGCGTCTCCGGTGTCGCCGCCGCCATCGAGGCTAAAAAACATGGCCTCAACTTCCGCCTCTACGAAGCCACCCAGATTTTTTCCACCGTGGCCAATTTCCCCAAACGCAAACCCATCTACACCTACCCCACTGGCATGACCCCGGCCGGCGACCTCCAGTTCAGCGCCCAAATCAAGGAGGATCTCCTGGCTGAAATGGAACAACAACGTCAACAAGCCGGAGTCGAAATCACCGAAGCCCGCATCGAACGCATCCAAGCTCAAGGCAACCTGATCCTGCTTCACCACGGCGACGGACGCCCCCCCCGAACAAGCCCGCCGCGTCATCGTCGCCATCGGACGCAGCGGCAACTTTCGTAAACTCGGCGTCCCCGGCGAGGACTTGGACAAAGTCAGCAACCGCCTGCACGACCCTAAAGACTACTGCGGGAAAGATGTCCTCGTGGTCGGCGGCGGCGACTCCGCCATGGAGACGCCATCGCCCTCGGCGCTGCGGTGCCCGCGTCACCCTCAGCTACCGTAAAAAAGAATTCTCCCGCCCCAAACCGGAGAACATCGCCAAACTCCAACAACTGGCCGAAAACCCCATGGCCGATGTCGCCATCACCACCCCCAGCTCCGAGCGTGTCACCACCGCCGCCGATTCCACCCTGCGCGGCGACGCCGCCCCCGGTCGTGTCACCCTGGCTCTCGGCTCCCAAGTCTGCGAAATCCGGCCGGATGCCGTCACCCTCCGACTCGCCGACGGCACGGAAAAAACCGAACCTAATGACGCCGTCTTTTCCATGATCGGACGCGAAGCCCCCCTCGATTTCTTCCGCCGCGCCGGCATCCGTATCAACGGGGAGTGGAAACTCCAGGACTACAGCCTCATGGGCCTCTTCCTGCTTTTTTGCTTCTGGCTCTACCACTGGAAGAGCAGCAAGGACATCCCCTTCTACGGAAGCCTGCCCGACTGGTTGAACTGGAAACCTGTCGAACTCTGGCTCTGGATTCAAAGTCATCTCCCCGCCGCCGCAGATCCCGCCACCCTGCTTGGAACCCTGAAAATATCAGCCTCCGGCCCCTCCTTTTACTACACCCTGGCCTACAGCCTGATCATCGTCATCTTCGGTTGGCGGCGCATCCAACGCCGCCGCACCCCCTACGTCAAGGTGCAGACCCTCAGCCTGATCGCCTTCCAGTGCCTGCCCCTCTTTCTTTTGCCCGAACTCATCCTCCCCCTCCTCGGTCATAACGGCTTCTTCGATCACTCTTGGCTCAAATCCCTCGCGGACGAATTTTTTCCAGCCGTCACTTACGGCCACGGGCGAGAATACTGGCGCGCCTACGGCCTCATCCTGGCCTGGCCCCTCTTTGTTTACAACTTCTTCACTGAACATCCCATGACGGGCTGGCTCATCGTCGGCTGTCTCCAAACTTTTGTCATCATCCCCCTCATCGTCTGGCGTTGGGGTAAGGGCGCCTACTGCGGCTGGGTCTGCTCCTGCGGTGCCCTGGCCGAAACCCTGGGAGACCAACATCGCCACAAAATGCCTCACGGCCCCGCTTGGAACCGACTCAATGTCCTCGGACAAATCATCCTGGCCTTCGCCTTCGCCCTCATGCTGCTTCGCATCCTTGGCTGGATGGATGTCGCCTGGGCCAAAAACCTTTTCGATCAAGGCTTCAAAAAAATCCCCCTCATCAACTACGCCTGGTTCGTGGACATCGTCCTGGCTGGCATCCTCGGTTACGGATTTTATTTTGGTATTCCGGCCGCACCTGGTGCCGCTTCGCCTGCCCCCTGGCCGCACTCATGCACATCTACGCCCGCTTCTCCCGCTTCCGTATCTTTGCCGAAAAATCAAAATGCATCTCCTGCAACGTCTGCACCTCCGTCTGTCATCAGGGCATCGACATCATGAACTTCGCCAACAAAGGTCTGCCCATGCAGGATCCCGAATGTGTGCGCTGCTCCGCCTGCGTCCAACAATGCCCCACCGGAGTTCTCAGCTTCGGTCGCTACGCCGACTCCGCCCAAACCCGCATCCTCCTCGACGGCCTCCCCGCCTCCCCTGTCCAAATGGCCGAGCAACATCTGAAGTCAAAAATCTAAACACAGCAGATACCTCTTCCCCTCCGTCATCACGACGAGCCAAGCGACACGGTAATCCAAGATCCAGGAATTAGTTTCAGTGGTCAGCAACTCGAAACCCGAAACTCGAAACTTCCCTCCACCCCCTACCTCCCTCGTTTACAACTTCATCTATCTGTAACATGATTTGTCTTGTCCTTCCCCCGACTCCACGCCTAATACCCTCCATGGAATCCATGTACAATCTTACTAATCCCCTCGAC
>JAAUTS010000180.1 GCA_012031345.1 Blastochloris sp.
GCCAGTACCGCCTTCCTCGCCAACATTGAAAACAAAAAACTTCACTACTACCTGACCCAGGAAAGCAACGTCACCGCTCTCATGCTCGCCTCCGCACTCGGCCGCACTCCCATGGTGGAAGCCCTGCTACGCCAGGGTGCCAACAAAGCCTTGAGCACCACCAAACATAAAACCACCGCCATTTATCTGGCCGGGATTTACCACCACTCCGGCGTGGTTCAACTTCTCCTGGGCAAAAGCCCCAAACCGGAGGATCAACGCTACAAAATCGAAATCTCTCTTTCCCAACAAAAAGCCGTGGTTTTCAAAGACGGAGCCGCCGTCTTCAACACCCCCATCTCCTCCGGTCGCAAGGGATTCACCACACCCAAGGGCACCTTTGTCATCACCAACAAATACAAGGACTGGGTCTCCACCCTCTACGACGCCGAGATGCCCTACTTCCTCCGCCTCAACTGCGGCCCCATCGGCCTTCACGCCGGCGCCCTGCCCGGCTACCCCGCCTCCCACGGTTGCATCCGTCTTCCCTACGAAAATGCCCGCACCGTTTTCTCCACTGTAGATGTCGGCACCATCGTCAGCATCGTCGATTAGTCGCCCCCTTCTCTTTCCCCAAAAGTGAACTGCGCCCCTGATGAAAAAAGTCGTTTCTTTTTCCCTCCCACCCCGTAGTTTTTGACCCTGTGAGTTATCAGGTTCTAGCGCGTAAATACCGTCCCCAAACATTCAAAGACGTCGTCGGTCAGGATCATGTGGTTCAAACCCTGACCAATGCCATCAACACCGGACGCATCGCCCACGCCTTCCTCTTCGTCGGCCCGCGCGGCATCGGTAAAACCTCCACCGCCCGCATTCTGGCCAAAGCCCTCAACTGCCCCGGCGGTCCCAAAGCCGACTTCGATCCTCTCGACCCCGTTTGCCAGGAAATTGCCGAAGGTCGTTCCATGGATGTCCTCGAAATCGACGGTGCCTCCAACAATGGCGTCGATCAGGTCCGGGAGTTGCGCGAAAACACCCAATACGCCCCCACCACCGGAAAGTTTAAAATTTATATCATTGATGAAGTTCACATGCTGAGCACCGCCGCCTTCAACGCCCTGCTCAAAACCCTGGAAGAACCCCCGGCTCACATCAAATTCATCTTTGCCACCACCGAAGCCCATAAAGTTCTCCCCACCATCCTTTCCCGCTGCCAACGCTTCGACCTCAAACGCATCTCAGAAAAAGACCTGGTCAAACAACTCCGCCTCATCGCCGAAAATGAAGGAGTCACCGTCAGCAACGACGCTCTCAAACTCCTGGCCCGTAATGCGGAAGGGGGCATGAGAGATGCCGAATCCGCCTTCGACCAACTCATCAGCTTCTGCGGCAACACCATCGAGGAAAGTGATGTCCTCGAAATTTTCGGCCTCACTGGTTCCCAGGAAGTCTGGGATCTGGCTCAAGCCATTCAGATTGGCGAACCCGAACCCGCCCTTCATCAGGTCCGTGCCCTGGTCGCACGGGGCAAGGACCTCACCCGCCTGACCCAGGAGCTCCTGCGCCATTTCCGCAACCTCCTCGTCTTCGTCATCTCCCCCCAGATGTCCGCCGAAGAACTGGATGCCGATGACTTGCATCACTTTCAGAACATGCAACCCCTGCCCTCGGACAGTCTCCTCATGGCCTTCATTGATGAACTCGTCCGCTTGGAGGAAAAAATCCGCTACGCCCTGGTCAAAGATGTCCTCTTTGAAATCGCCATCATCCGCCTCTGCCAACAACGCCAAAAGGTTTCCCTGGAAGAAATTCTGAAACAACTCAGCGGAGGCTCTCCCCCCACAGCCAACCCGCTCAGCACCAAACCTCTGCTCAGTGCCCGCCCGACACCCGCCAAATCCACCGCTCCTCTGGCTGAACCCAAAATCGAACCTCGTAGCGAATCCAAAGTCGAAGCCGTAAGATCAAAGCCCGAGGTCGCCGATCCCCCCCACGCCCCAGCAACCCCATCTGCATCGGAAATTAAACCAGAACCAGCCGAACTCCCTCCCCCGACTCTTCTTTGGGAACGTCTGGTCACTCAAATCAAAAAAACAGACATCCTCATGAGCCGTCCTCTGGATTGTTGTGATTTTCTTGGGTTCAACGGCAACACCCTTTCCCTGAGCATGACCGCTCAACGCCCCCTCTACGACTCCCTGACCAAGCCCGCCAGCTTCCGCGTTCTGGAAGAAGCCGTAAAAAAAGCTTTTGGTTCCCAAGTCAAAATTGATCTCGTCTTCAACGAACGCCCGCCTGAACCTCAGTCCGCCGAAGCCCCGCCCACCCGTCCGGCCAAGATAGAGACAGCTTCCACCAAGGCACCCGCCGAAACCCGTAACTCCAAACCCTCCAACCTGTCCAAGGCTGATTTCGAAAACGATCCCCTGATCCGCCGCCGCCCTCGACGCCTTCAAAGGGCGCATTGTCTCCATCAAAGAAACCTGATCCCGGCAACCATCTCTCTTTTTAAAAATTATGAACCCAATGAAAATGATGAAACAGGTCCAGAAAATGCAGGCAGACATGGCCCGCATTCAGGAAGATCTGGCCAACCGCAACTACGAAGCCAGTGCCGCTGGGGGAGCCGTCAAGGCCACCGTGGGTGGAGACGGTGAATTGAAATCGCTCGCCCTCTCTCCCGACCTCATTAAAGAAGGCGATGTCGAAATGCTTCAGGATCTGATCGTGACCGCCGTGCGCGAAGCCTCAACTCTGGCCAAGACAGAAGCCGCCAGGGAAATGGGCAAACTCACCGCCGGCCTCAACATCCCCGGCTTGGGTTGAACCTGCTGCCCTCGCCCTGCCTCCGCCCATGCTGGATTACCCCGCCTCCATCCGGAAGTTGATCGCCTCCCTGCGTCAACTTCCCGGCGTCGGCCCCCGCAATGCGGAACGTCTGGCCCTGCACCTTCTTCAACCCCGTTCCGAACTCGCCCTCGGTCTGGCCGAGTCCCTGCGCGAAGTCAAAATCCGCGTTCAGGCCTGCCCTTGTTGCGGTTTTTTTACGGAAGAAGATCGTTGCGAAATCTGCCGCGACAACCGAAGAGACAGCACCCAAATTTGTGTCGTGGAAAAAGCCGCCGACGTACTCAGCCTGGAAAAAAGTGGTTCCTTCCGGGGTCTCTACCATGTGCTGGGAGGCACCCTTTCCCCTTTGGACGGCATCGGACCGGAGCAACTTAACATCTCCCCCTTGCTCGAACGCTGTCGCAGCCTGGTCCGGGAAGTTGTTCTAGCACTGGGCCAGGATGTGAAAGGGGAAACCACCTCTCTCTACCTGGCCGGGGAACTCAAAAGCTCCGGCCTCCGGGTCTCCCGCCTCGCCACAGGCCTCTCCGTCGGCGGCTCCCTCGACTACGCCGACCCACAAACCCTCACCCACGCCCTCCAGGGCCGCAAGGAACTTTAAGTCACCCCTCCCACTCCCATGAAAATCTCCACCATTTTTTTTGATCTTGGCAAGGTGCTGGTTGATTATGATTTCAACATCGCCCTGAACCGCCGTCGCGCAACAATCCCCCCTGGATCTCAGTCACCTCGAAAACAAGGTCTATTCCGACTATCCCCTGATCGACGACTACGAACATGGACGGATCAGCACGGAAACTTTTTTTCGGGAAATGAAATCCCACTTCCAGTTCCAGGGTGACACAGAGGAATTGGAAACCATTTGGTGCGATGTCTTCAGCCCCATGACCGAACACATCCACTACGCCCGCATCCTGGCGGAATACTATCCCCTGGCCATCATCTCCAACACCTCCGACGCCCACATCCGTTTTCTGGAAAAAGCTTATGACTTCTTCCCCATCTTCCGCAAACGCATCTACTCGCATCAGGTTGGCATCATGAAACCTGCCGCCGCCATCTACGAACATGCCCTGGCGGAAATGAAAGGGGACAAATATGAAAGCCTTTTCATTGATGACCGGGAAGAAAACGTCATCGGCGCCTCCAAACTCGGTTGGCAAACCATCCACCTGCGTCCCGACGTCGACCTCAAACTCGCCTTACAAAGCTACGAACTCACAGGACTCTGAACTGCCTCCAGAACTGGGAGGCAAATGACAGTTGCCACCGCTAAGGCAAAATAATTCAAACCGGATCATTGACCCAACTTGCTACGTTAAGACATCATGATCGGTGTGAGGCATAAAAATGTCACTTCTTGAGATAAACTTTAAAAGTAAGATCGGAAATCACCTTTCCTATCCACTTTCCCATTCTCATCTCGATTCAGCACTAGGAGATGCATCCATCGCTCAGGATATTGAAGTGTGCTTCTTCGCATACAAAGCGCCCAGAAAAGGACAAGAAAAACCAAGATACAAATTGATTGAGGCCCGCTTCCCGCCCAAAAAGGAAGGCCGATGTTACTTGCAGATTTCACCTGTTCCTAGGGAACTGCGAGGCAACATAAAGTCGCTGCTGACTTCAGAAGGTTTGCCAACCTTAAAAGAATGGATGACAACATGCCATTCAGATACTTGGTATTCGAACGCACATTGGTTTTATATCTTTTTTAATGTCGAGACTTCGTCTCTAATTTATGAATCCAAGCAGCCGAACTAGGCGCTGCACCCAACGGCTACCCGTCCTGCGGCTGCCGGACCTCCTGCTTCCTGGATACGCTCGGGGCAGGAGTCGCGCCACGGGCGAGCGTGGGTGACCTTGGACGGTAAAAAAATGAAAAGTCTACTGCCAATTCTACTTATCCTACTTTCTGCGGCAGTCATCTTTGCTGACGAGCCTGGATGGACACCAGAACAGCGCATTGAGCACCGCGACGCCGTAGTTACGGCGGTAGTGATTTCGGTTAAAAAGATAAAGAATGAGACCACCGATATTGACCTGTATTCCGCTGTTTTGAAGATCGATAAGACCATTAAAGCTCACCCCGAACTCAAGGAGTCGACAGTGACAGTATTCTTTTTGATGTCACCCAAGGGGGCTGGTTACCGATGCCCTAACTTTGCAGATCCGAAGGAAAAGATGATCGGAACATTTTATCTCAGATACCACGATTATTTGACTGGGAAGAAGGCGTTCTTGATTGAAATGGGAAGCGACATTACAGAGGACAACAAGCCGAACCATGCCGTGCACCCAACATCTAGACGTCCGGCGGCTGCAGGACCTCCTGCCTTCTCCGCTTGGCTCGGGGTAAAAGCCGCGCCACGGGCAGCCGTAAGTCACCTCGGACGTTCGGGCAAGGAACTGGAAACGCTACGATGAAAGCTAGCCTACTACATTGCAAATTTATCCTTGATGAAGTCTACCTTTAGGACTTTTTTCTTGATCATTCGTTCTCCAAACTCAGCACCATTTAGAAACTCACAACTTCTCTCCTCTCCCCGCGTCTCCGCGCCTCCCGACCCTACCCCGGTCGGGATCACCGACCCGCGTGAACCCTCCCCATTCGAAATCAGAGATTAGAAATTTGAAATTTAAAATCCCCCCTCCTGCAACTCGAAACTAGAAACCCGGAACCCGAAACTTCCGCCCCCTTCCTCACTTTACTCTCGTCCTTAAAATTTCTAGAGCTACTATAGATTTTCAATATTATGCTACTTCGATACAAAATTAATTATTTAGATTTCGTTAATCATTACCTACTACTCTTTGGAGATGAGTTTAAGAAGTCTAGAAACGAATACTACAAATCTCTCTTATTCCCATCTACTATGGCAATTTTGGCCGCTGTTTTCAGTTGGGAGCCAGCCATGTTTTTAAGTTTTTTGATTTTGATTGGTCTGTGGATGTATCTTCGTCATAGAATTCCATACTCACGCATCTACCATGCGAATCTTAGGCAGGCAGTTCTGAAAACTAAAGATCGGGAGGTTGAACTCGTGGTTCAAGATAGCGGGCTGATTGAAAAAACTTCTGGGATCGAAAGCTTCTGTCCATGGAGATCAATGCTAGGA
>JAAUTS010000181.1 GCA_012031345.1 Blastochloris sp.
GTCCGCATCCCGCAGGATGCGCGCGCGCTCGGAGGTCAAGGTCGTTGGCTCCCTGATTGACATACTGGACGGAAAATCGCTCCGCCGGCAGGTGCTCGTAGAGGGCGCGCACGTAGTCATGGTCGCCTGGATACACGACCACCCGCACCTTGGGCAACACGCGGTAACGGACCTTCACCTCGCGGGCAGGGGCCAGGTGGATCTCGTGCAGGCGCCTGAGCTCTCCCCAGAAGGAGCGGTGCGGGGCAATGCCGGAGACATCCGTGGTGGTCAGGTGGGCCGCGGACGAACTTTCCTCGATCCTCACCTGGAGCGGGCGGAGGGATTCCGGCAGCATGATCGTCACGGCGCTGGGCGTTTCGGCAAAGGAGAGGCTTTCCTCGACCACGAGGGCTCCCTCCTCCACCACCGTCGTGGCCGTTCGCTTCGCATCCAGCCGTGCACCCAGGGGCCGTTCCGTCCCGTTGCCTGACTCACGCATCTCCGAGGAAACCACCTGGAGCCGGCCCGGCGCCCAGTCTCCCTCCAGCGGCACTCCCGATGGGGTGAAGATGCGGCCACCCGACGCGACCCGGGGCAAGCCCGCCATCAGCGGGGAGTCCACCTGGCAGTCGAAGGTGCCGGGACTTTTCGGGGCCGGCACATAGTCCGAGGGCTGGTGATTGACGACGGGCAACTGGAAGGCCAGGTCGCGGTCGCGGTACATCCACACGCCCAGCGCTTCCGCGAACGGATGCCAGCGGTCCACCGGCGGGAAGAGCAGGGCGGGGGTGGAGATGGGGAGGTCCATGAGAAAGGCTAGAACGGAGAGGGGATGCGGGGCAAGGAAGATGGATCGACGATGAGCGGATGCTTAAATTTGGTTTCGCCAAGGGGGGGGAATGGGGGTAGGATGTTGATGTGAATTCGAAAGTGGAGTCGGAACGCGCGCGGCGGCGGACTTGGTCTTGAAGCAACCCAAAAGTTCAAGGTCTGTGAAAGTTGTGGCTCCATTGTGGCGCGACGGACTTGTGTTTGTCCGAACTGCAATGGTTACCGGTTCGACTCCAAGGTGGCAGCGGTGACGGCCCAAGCCAGATTGTTGGGGGAACGGAATCCGCTTTCGATCAAACAGGAGGATTACGTCTGATTTATGCAAACCATTTCCCTGGGCCACAGTCCTGATCCGGACGACGCCTTTATGTTTTATGCCATGGCCTCCCACCAAATTCCGATGGGGGACTATGAGTTCCAACACATTCTCCAAGACATCCAAACCCTGAACGAAAGGGCCCGGCGTCAGGATCTCGATGTGACTGCGGTTTCCATTCATGCCTATGCATATCTGACGCAGGACTATGCTTTGATGCATTGCGGTGCCAGCATGGGGGATAATTATGGGCCGATGTTGGTGGCCAGGGAATTGCTAAGCAAGGAGCAGATGGCGGGCAAAAAAATTGCCGTGCCCGGTTTGCTGACCAGTGCCAGTCTTTCCCTGCAACTGTATCTGGGCAGGAAAATTGAGGAGCTGGATGTGGTGGTGGTTCCTTTTGATGAGATTTTCGAAGCACTGCGTCGTGGTCAGGCCGAGGTGGGTTTGTTGATCCATGAGGGACAATTGACGTATCGGGAGGAAGGTTTTGTTCTTTGTGAAGACCTGGGCTGTTGGTGGTTCAAGGAGACGGGAGGGCTACCCCTGCCTTTGGGGGGGAATGTGATCCGCCGCTCCCTGGGAGAAAAAGCCATGGCGGAAATCACGGAAATTGTGGAGCAGAGCATCCGGTTCGGGTTGGAGCATCGTCGGGCCGGGGTGGAACATGCCCTGCCTTTGGGGCGCGGCTTGGATCATGAGATGGCGGATCGTTTTATCGGCATGTATGTCAATGAGTTGACTTTGGATTACGGGGAGCGCGGACGCCGGGCCGTGCGGGAGTTTTGCGTCGGGGCCATGAGGCGGGGATTTTGCCTGAGCCGGTGGATGTGGCCTTTATTTAAATTTATGATGAAACAGTTGATTCTGCTGGGATTGGTTTTGTTCACGGTGTTGCCGGATTTGCAGGGGACGGAGGATGAGGGACTAAAAAGTCTGATGCAGCTCATCAACCAGGAACGGGTGAAGGCGGGAAAAAAGGAATTGGTGATGAGTCCTGACTTGATGGGGATCGCCTGGGAGTGGTCGTATCGCATGTCCAAGGAAGGGCGTTTGAAGCATCGTAAAAATTTATTGGAATTGTGTGAGAAGCACGACTTTCGTTTTATGAATGAAAATTTGCATTTGAACCTGAGTGAATTTTCCGCCGCCAAGGTGGTGAAGAGCTGGATGGAGAGTCCGGCTCACCGCCGAAACATGTTGGAGGATAAAATTGCGCTGATGGGGGTGGGTTATGCCAAGGCGGGCGACGGGACGGTCTTTGTGGTATTCAATGGTGCGGCCAAGGTCGATCCCTAGCGGTCAGGGAGAGCGGGGAAGTTTCGCTTGGATGCGATAGTGTCCGATCATGCGAAAAGCAAAAAGGGAGTCTTCCATCCGGGTGCCGGCTCCGATGTTGTGGACGATGAGGGGTTGACCGTTAGCGTTTTTTTGAGTGGAGACGATCATGATGTGGGGCAGTTGATTGGCCAGGCGGACGGAGACAATGTCACCCGGTAAAAAATTTCCAGGATTGCGGCTGAGGGGGAGGGAGAAGCCTTGGCGTTGAAAGTAATACTCCAAGTTGGGAACGCGACGGTGATCGATGTTGCGGTCCGGACGGGCGAGATTCCAGAGGGGTGGATATTTTTTAAAGTGGAGAGTCATGTCCTGATGCAGGGCGACTTGAAGATCGATTCCCTGCTGACGCAGTGCGCGGATGATGACATCCGAGCAGACGCCGCGGTCTGGGGGGACATCACCACCGGGGTAAGCCAGGGCTTGGTAGGAGGGATCGTAGAGAAGGGTTTGTCCAATCTGGGATTCGGCGGCCTGGGCGAGACGCAGTCCGAAATCCTGCGCGGAAAGAGGCAGAGTGGTGGCTAGAAGAAAGAGGAGGAGGTAGTCGAGGCGAAGAGTCATGGGCATGAGACGTGCCGGAGGCGTCAGGCATTCACGGGTGCCTATCCAGAGTGTGTGGAGTGAGGAGAAGTCACCCGGTGGCTTGGTAGGTTCCCCATCTCCGTTTCTCCACATTTCACTCCGTGGCTGCTGTTGCCGTTTCCGCTGGAGAGTTCTCTTTCCGGAAACGAAGAGTCGAACCGGGGGGGTCAAATGAATCAGGCTCGGCTGATGTATTTTCCGGTGCGGGTGTCCACTTTGACTTTTTCACCTTCCTTGATGAAGAGGGGGACCTGGACATCAAGGCCGGTTTCGAGTTTGGCGGGCTTTTGGACGTTGTTAGCGGAGTCGCCGCGGACGCCATCGGCGGATTCGATGATGCTGAGGGTGACAGTGGGGGGGAGTTCGATTTCGGCGACGCGGCCTTCGACGAAGACGAGTTGAACCTGGAGATTCTCAGTGAGGTAATCTTTGGCGGAGCCGATCAGATCATCCGTGAGGGTCATGCTTTCATAGGTTTCGGGATTCATGAAGTTCCAGCCGGACTGGTCTTTGTAGCTGAAGTCCCATTTTTCGTTACGCACGTCCACGAGTTCGATTTTGTCAGTGGAGCCGAGGCGTTCGTCGGAGGAGCGTCCGGTGTTGAGGGAGCGCAGGGAGGCTTGGACGAAGGCGCGGAGGTTGCCTGGGGTGCGGTGTTGGGTGTCGAGCACGATGCAGATGTCGCCTTTGAAGCGGATTGCCATGCCTTTTTTGAGGTCGTTTGCGTTGGTATAGGCCATAAGATTGGGGGGTTGAGGGGTTGGTTTAAAGGAGTTTGAGTTTGGTCAGATCCTGAACGTCGATGAGGCCGATGGGTTGATTGCGGTGGTTCACGACGACGAGATCCTCGATGCGATGCTTTTCAAAGATGTTAAGCACCTCGGCGGCCAGTTTGTCAATCTGGACGGAGATGGGGTTGCGGATCATGACATCCTGCAAGGGGGTGGTGCCGATGGAGGCGTCGGTCTGGAAGCTACGGGCGAAATCGCCATGGGTGTAGATGCCGATGAGTTTGCCTTTGGCATCGACGATCATGGCGGCGCCGCAGCGTTTGGCGGTCATGGCGGCGAGAGCCTGACGGACGGTGTCTGAGCCGCGGGAGATGACGACCTGATCGGCGGGGCGCATGACGTCCTGGACTTTGAGGAGGAGATGGCGTCCGAGGCTGCCTCCGGGGTGGAAGCGGGCGAAGTCATCTTTTTTGAAGCCGCGGGTGCTGAGCACGACCATGGCCAAGGCATCGCCGAGGACGAGCATGGCGGTGGTGCTGGAGGTGGGGGCGAGGTTGTGGGGGCAGGCTTCGCGTGGGACGGAGACGTCGAGGTGGAGGTCGGCATTGCGGGCCAGGGTGGACTGGGGTTGGCCGGTGAGGGCGATGATTTTGGCCTGGGCGCGTTTGAGGTTGGGGAGGATGCGGAGGAGTTCCTCGGTTTCGCCGCTGTAGCTGAGGGCGAGGATGACATCTCCTTTGGAGACCATGCCGAGGTCGCCGTGCATGGCGTTGAGGGGGTTGAGGACAACGGCGGGGGCTCCGGTGCTGGTGAAGGTGGCGGCGATTTTTTCACCGATGTGGCCGGATTTGCCGACGCCGGTGAGGATGATTTTGTTTTTGCGTTGGAGGGAGTCGAGCAAGCAGTCCACGGCCAGGGAGAAGTTGCCATCCAGGCGGGACTTCAGGTGGCTGAGGGATTCGATTTGAATATCGAAGACCTTTTTGGCTTGGCGTAGATAAGACACAGAAGGTGAATAATCCTTGGTTGGGTCGGGCTTGGCAAGAGGCTTTTGTCGGGTAAAAAGAGCTTGTTTCACAGGGTGTGGGCCACTAAGGATGGGTTCATGAAAATACTGCTTTTGGTGGTGTTGGGGTTGATGCTGGGATTCGATGCCTCGCACGCTGACGTGGTGGAAGGAACGGTGGAGGGCAAAATGTTGGATTCCGGTTCGGAACGGAGTGAGGACAAATCCCTGGGTGATGTAAAAGAGCGCGATAATGAGTATAAATTCACCGCCACCCTCAGATCCTGGTCGGAGGAACCGTTGAAGGGTATCAGTGTGAAAGTTTACGTATTGGGCAAGACCAATGCGTGGAAAAGTTCCGAGAGTGAGGAGTATATTTACAAGGTTTTTGAGAAAAAAAACATCGAGATACTGGTGTCGCAGACTTTGGAACTGGAGCTTGGCAGTCATGCCTTCAGTCGTTTTGAGGCGGAAAAGACAACCACCACGGGCAGTGGAGACTACAAGGTAAAATCGACGATCAAAACCAAAGGGGGCAGCAAATACGCGGGCTGCGTGATGGAAATTTTTCAAAATGGAAAATTATTGAAGGTGGTGGAAAACACCACCAACAGTGGACTCAAAGCCTATCAAGAAAAAAGGCGTGCCCCCAGATAAGGGCGATTCCCGGAACGAGGAGTCTCGTTTCCGGGAAAGACCGAACATTCGCTGATGCACCGTATGGTTGAATGGTTTCTGGCCTGGCGTTATTTGCGCCCGCAGCGCAGCTATGTTTCGGTTATTACGGTGCTGTCGCTGCTGGGGGTGATTTCGGGGGTGTTGGTGTTGATTGTGGTGTTAGCGGTGATGGAGGGTTTTGAGAATGAGTTGAGGGAGAAGATCACGGGGTTCAACGCACAGATCACGGTGACGCATCAGGAGGGTTTGGTGGAGGATTGGCGTGGGGTGGAGGCGGTTTTGAAGGGGGACCGAGACGTGGTGGCGGTGACGCCTTTTGTGTTGGGTCCGGTTTTGGCGCAGTATGCCAACCGCATCACCACACCCTATATCAAGGGGATCGACATGGCCACCGGGGAGGAAGTTTTGCCGATGAAGAAGGCACTGGCGGTGGGGGAGTGGTTGCAGGGGCCGGGGACGGTGCTGG
>JAAUTS010000031.1 GCA_012031345.1 Blastochloris sp.
GCGTCCCTAAACTTCCCGAATCCGAACGTCTCTGGACCCTGGATTTTTTTCAGCCGCGAGATCTACCCCGTCCTCACCCCCCTGGCCATCGACCCCAGCCATCCCTTCCCTCAGCTCCTCAACAAAAGCCTCAACCTCATCGTCACCCTCGAACGCCCCGGTCACCCCGGCGAATCCCGCTACGCCATCGTTCAAGTCCCCCGCGTCCTCAACCGTCTGATCGAGCTTCCCGGTCGGGCGGAAAAAATCCACGACTTCGTCTTCCTCAGCCAAGTCATCGAGTGCCATGCCCATCTTCTTTTCCCCGGAGTCAACGTCACCGGCGCCTACGCCTTCCGCGTAACCCGCAACAGCGACCTCTACATTGACGACGAAGAAGCCCTCAACCTCCTCCGCACCATTGAGGAGGAACTCCGCAAGCGCAACCGTGGCAACGCCGTCCGTTTGGAAATCGATCACGCCTGCCCGGCCTCCGTCCAAGCCTTTCTGCTCGATAAATTCAAACTCGGCCCCCAGGACCTCTACCTCGTGGATGAACCCATCAACCTCCTGCGCCTCATGGCCCTGACCGAGCTCGACACTCTCTCCACCCTCAAATACAAACCTCACAACCCCGTCACCGTCAGCCAACTCCAGAGCGAGCAGGACATCTTCGAAATCACCCGCCATCAGGACATCCTCCTCCACCATCCCTACGACAGCTTCAGCCCCGTCATCGAATTTCTCGAAACCGCCGCCGTCGATCCCCGCGTCCTTGCCATCAAGATGACCCTCTACCGCACCAGCGGAGACTCCCCCATCGTGAAGGGCCTCATCGCCGCCTCCAAAGCCGGCAAACAAGTCACCGTCCTGGTCGAACTCAAAGCCCGCTTCGACGAGGCTAACAACATCGCCTGGGCCCGACGCATGGAAGACGCGGGCATCCACGTTGTCTATGGACTCGTAGGCCTCAAAACCCATTGCAAAGTCCTCTTCGTCGTTCGCCGGGACGACGACCGCATCCGCCACTACGTCCACCTCGGCACGGGCAACTACCACCCCAGCACCGCCCGCTTCTACACCGATCTCGGCCTCTTCACCACCAAGCCCGAAATCACGGACGAAGTCGCCGCCCTCTTCAACGCCCTCACCGGCATGTCCGAATATCACGGTTCAAAAAAACTTCTCGTCGCCCCCTTCGACATGATCGACAAATTCCTGGGCATGATCGACCGTGAAGCCGACCACGCCCGCGCAGGTCGTCCCTCCGGCATTTTTGCCAAAATGAACTCTCTGGTGGACATGGAAATCATCCAGGACGCTCTACGCTGCCTCCATCGCTGGCGTCCCCATCACCCTCCTCATCCGAGGCACCTGCTGCCTCCGTCCCGGCATCCCCGGCGTCAGTGAGAACATCGAGGTCCGCAGCATCGTGGATCAATTCCTCGAACACAGCCGCCTCTTCCAATTCGCCAACAACGGTCAACCCGAAGTTTACCTCGGCAGCGCCGACTGGATGCCCCGCAACCTCCGTCGCCGCGTCGAAGTCATCTTCCCCATCGAAGACCCTAAAATCAAAACCCGACTCCTCGATCAGCTCATCCCCTGCTACCTGCAAGACAACGTCAAAACCCGACGACTCCTCCCCGACGGCACCCACGAGCGCCTCAAAGCCAAAGAAACGGAAAAAGCCTCCCGCTGCCAAGCCCGCTTCGTCCAAATGGCCGAAAAAGAAAACCAAGCCGCCCTCCAAACCGCCCCCCTCCACCCGAAAAAAATCCTCAAACCCCTCCCCAACGAAGAATAATCCCCCCTCAACTCGAAACCCGTAACCGTGCCCTCTAAGGAGACACTGATTTAACCGCCAAGACAGCGATCGACCGCTAAGAAAGAAAAAATAAATCCCTCTGTAAAAAAACTGGCTTTCTTCGCGATCTTTGTGTCTTTGCGGTTTGATTGTCTTTAATCAGCGGTTCCCTAAGCAAAAGGGGCAGAAAGGGCCACAGGCCCGCTTCCGGGTGTGTCTCCCCTTCCTTCCCCAACTCGAACCCGAAACTACCCTCAATAAGTTTGGATTGCACACCTCATTCGAGACAAACGGGCTCCGCCTTAAATCTTGTCAGTTTGGCCTCCTACCTCTTCATTGTAAGACTCATGCTAGGTCAAGTAATTTTGATGCTGACAAAATAGCCTTTAATACTAAAAAAGTTCAAAAGTTCGATAACTTATAATGACTCTTACTGAGATTTGTACAGGAAGTTAATGTTGGTACAAAGCCTGCTTGGCTGAAGGGGCATGAAGATCTACAAGACCAAGAGACAGGAGAAGTTGGAAAAGCGACGCCTGGAAGGGTGTCGGTTATTAGGGTTGGGCCAGAGTCAGGCCGAGGTAGCGCGTCGGCTTAAAGTGAGCCCTGCGGCGGTATGCAAATGGAACCAACGAAGGCAAAAGGGAACCCAGCGTTCGCAAAGACCTGCTTGCACCCAGTCCCGCCTGACCCAGTCCCAACGCAGCCGACTGGACAAACTTCTGCGGGCCGGAGCCGCCCGACAAGGTTACGCCGACGGGTTGTGGACACTGGCCCGAGTGGCCCGGCTCATCGATAAGATTCTCGGGGTCCATTACAGCCCCAGCCACGTCTGGCGCATTCTTCGCGGCTTGGGATGGAGTTGTCAAAAGCCTGTGCGCCGGGCGATGGAACGCGATGAGCAAGCCATCCTGCACTGGAAAGAGCGGACCTGGCCCCTGCTAAAAAAAAAAGCCCGCGCCCAGCGCCGGGTAATCCTGTTCCTGGATGAAAGCGGTCTGAGTCATAAGCCCCATTTGCGGGGAGCTTAGGCACCCCGTGGCCAGCCACTGGTGATCAGGCACCACTTTAACTGGAAAAGCTGGAGCATGATTGCGGCGGTAGGCAGGCGCAGAGCCGTGTTCCGTATTTTGCCGCACTCCGTCAAAGGGCGCGATGTCGCAGCCTTTTTGCGTGCGTGGCTGCGTCAAATTCCGGGTCGCTTGCTGGTGGTATTGGATGGGCTTCCAGCCCACCGAACCAAGCCTGGTGGCACAGCTTGAAAACAAAGCCAGGGGCGGCTCCAATTGGCATGGCTGGCCGGGATATGCCCTGAACTCAATGCCACCGAATACCTCTGGGGACATACCAAAGGCCGATTGGCCAATCGATCCGGCTTGGATCATAGGGGACTTTTATCCCAAGCCCGCAGCCAATTACGAAGCACCCAACGCCGCCCGGATCTGCTCCAATCTTTCTGGAAACAAACAGGTCTGGCCTGGCCTTAAATATTAACTAGCTATGCAATTCTCAGTAATCAGACTACGTCGGCACTAAATCAAAAATTTGATGAACGTTGAGTCTTGAGTTAATCCACAAGATGACACCGAAGTCCTAGAATGAAGTAGCCCACATTTCTCTGCTCCCCGACCCACCCGTTCCCTCGCCTCCGGACAGTTCAAAAAATTGGAGTAGCCCCCGCTTGGTCTTGCGTTAAAGACATGAAGTTGATACGGAATTCATTATTTTTTTGTAAACTCTATTAACGGCTTTTTTTGCTGACTGCTGCTTGATTAAGCCTTCTTTAGCTGCGCCCGAAATATGAAGTTTAGTCTCATGCTCAGATGCAAATATTACCTCTATAGATACAACACAAGGGTTCATATTCAGAAATCCTGATCCGACTTTGGCGTATAGAACCGGAGTAGGTCCAGGGTCACATGGACTAAATAATGTGCCTATTTTAGTTAATGCTGAAGCCGAAAGCTGAAGAGCGTCTTCTGCTCGAAACGGTAATGTGATTTCTAAAGATTCGGTCTCCGTAGGTAAAAACACAGATGCAATGTAACTTGCAAGGGCTCCTCCCATAGCTCCACCTATGCCACCGCCCAAGCCTCCAAATCCGCCCAATTTTGCGATCTCTTTAGATAAGATTTTGTCTTTATTCACAACTATCGCCTCCAGTTTGCTACAACATGCTTCACGTATTGGTTCGACTAGCCAGATCGAGTTTATTCTGAATTTTTTAAGCTAATTAGAATTTTTCATCTTCCCTCATTTTTGATCATCTCATTGCAAAGGGAAATTACATCACCACGTTCAACGCCATAAATTAAAACAAAATCAGTATTTTTTGTTTTAATGTCGTTTGCAGAAAATCTTAATGCCCCCATTAATGCTGTATATTCAGCATCCTTCAGGCGTAGGATAATTTCGTCATTTAAATTATCTTTGTTGAATTTCATATTTCTGTATTATGGTAGCTGACAAAAAGAGGTCGAGGAGAAAAAGAATGTTTTAAGGTCGGACTACAACATAAAAAATGTTGAGAGTCGTAGAACATAGCAACCTTCAAGTTATGAAGCGATACGGAACCAAGAGGGCAACTCACCCTAAACTACATCGGGATGGATTGATTTTGCCATACTCTAGCCGCAAATTTCCCTCAAGGTTTCTTGCCTTGTAAAAGAAAATCTTGTCGTCTCCACTTCGCCTTGTGCTAGAAACGTTGGCGTGAAATCGAGTATTGATGTGGCTTATGTGGCGGGTTTGGCCCGCTTGGAACTGAGTGAGCAGGAAACGGAAACCTTCCAGAAACAAATCGCAGGCATCCTGGATTATGTCGAAGCTCTCCAACAAATCGACGTCTCCTCGGTTCCCGACACCCCCATCGATCCCAATCTCCCCACCAATGTCCTGCGTGAAGACACCCAGCGCGAGAGTCTGCCCGTGGAATCCGTCCTGCGCAATGCACCCAAGTCAGCCAACCATCTGGTCATCATGCCCAAGATCGTGGAATAGTTTCCTCGCTCCCCTTCCCACCTTCCTTTTATGAGTCTCCCCCTTCATCGCGAAAGCATCGCCTCCCTCCGTCGTAAACTCACCGCTGGCGAAATCACCTCCCAGGACATCGTTCAGGATCTGCTCCAACGCATCGCCAGCGTGGATCCCAAGGTCAAAGGCTATCTCAGAGTGGATGCGGAAAAAGCCCTGGCCCAGGCAGCCAAGACCGATCTCAAAAAACCCTTGGGGGGCATTCCCATCGCCATCAAGGACAACATCAACGAAAAGGATGAGGCCTGCACCTGCGGTTCCCAAATTTTAAAAGGTTATCAGGCTCCCTACGATGCCACCGTCACACGCAAGCTGAAGGAAGCCGGTGCCATTTTGCTGGGACGGACCAACATGGACGAGTTTGCCATGGGCTCCTCCACCGAGCATTCCTCCTATCAAAAAACCGCCAATCCATGGAAGCTGGACCACATCCCCGGCGGCAGCAGTGGTGGCTCCGCTGCGGTTGTGGCCTCGGATCAAGCCATCGCCTCCCTCGGTTCCGACACCGGAGGCTCCATCCGTCAGCCCGCCGCACTGTGCGGTTGTGTCGGCCTCAAACCCACTTACGGCCGCGTCTCACGCTACGGCTTGGTCGCCTTCGCCTCCTCGCTCGATCAGATCGGTCCCTTCAGCAAAACGGTGGAGGATTCCGCCCTGCTGCTCCAAGCCATCGCCGGTCAGGACGTGATGGAAAATACCAGTCGTCCCGTGCCCGTTCCCGACTACCGCGCCGCCCTGAACCAACCTGTCCGTGGTCTCCGCATCGGCATCCCCAAGGAATACTTTGCCGAAGGGATCGACCCGGAAGTCAACGCCGCACTCAAAAAGAGCATGGATTGGTTTGCGGATCAGGGAGCCGAGTTGAAGGAAGTGTCCCTGCCCCACACCCACGCAGCCGTAGCGGTTTACTACATCATCGCCACCGCTGAAGCCTCAGCCAACCTGGCCCGTTTCGATGGAGTGCGTTACGGTCACCGCACCCAGACCTTGGGCGATCCCCTCACCATCTACCGCAAATCCCGTGCGGAAGGATTTGGACCCGAGGTGAAACGTCGCATCATTCTCGGCACCTATGTACTCAGCTCCGGTTACTACGATGCCTATTACAACCAGGCTCAAAAGGTGCGCCAACTTCTGCGACGCGATTTTACCAACGCCTTCCAAAACTGTGACCTCTTGCTGACTCCGACCTCCCCCACTCCGGCCTTCAAGGCGGGCGAAAAAATGAGCGATCCTCTGCAAATGTATCTGGCGGACATCTGCACCATCGCCGTCAATCTGGCGGAGGTCTGCGGCATCTCTATACCCTGCGGATTCAGCTCGGAACAATTGCCCATCGGCCTTCAACTCATCGGCCCCCACTTCCAGGAGAGCAGTCTTTTCCGTGCCGCGCATCATTATGAACAGGCCCACGACTGGTATCTGCACAGGCCGAACCTCTGAAATCTTCCAACCCCACACCTTTCACCAACCCCCTTTTTCTCATGCAATACGAAGCTGTCATCGGACTCGAAGTCCACGTCCAGGTCAAAACCGCCACGAAAATGTTTTGCGGTTGCAAAAACGAATACGGAGCTGAAGTCAACACCCAGGTCTGCCCGGTGTGTCTCGGCCTGCCCGGTGCGCTGCCCACCCCGAACGAACATGCCATCGTCAAAACCATCGCCGCGGGTCTGATGCTGGGCTGTGAGATCGCACCCATCTGCAAGTTTGACCGGAAACATTATTTCTATCCGGACATGCCCAAAAATTATCAGATCACCCAATACGATCTGCCTCTCTGCCTGCGGGGCGGAGTGATTTTGGAAAAATATGCTTTCCCTAAGGATGTGCAAAAAGAGGACTTCGCCACCGCGCAAAAAGTCATTCGCCTCGTCCGCATCCATCTGGAAGAGGACGTGGCCAAGTCCTTTCACTTCGAGGAGCAAAGCGGCATTGATTTCAACCGCGCCGGCACCCCGCTCATGGAAATTGTGTCGGAAGCGGACTTGAGTTCGGCGGAAGAAGCCTTTGCCTACCTGACCACCCTGCGCCAGATCATGGTCTATGGCGGCATCAGTGACGCTGACATGGAAAAGGGCCAGATGCGTTGCGATGTCAACATCAGCGTCCGCCCGGTGGGTCAGAAGGAGTTCGGCACCAAGACCGAAATTAAAAATCTCAACTCCATCTCCGGCGTCCGCCGCGCGCTCCAGTATGAAATCCCCCGGCAAATCGAAGTGGTCTCGAAAGGGGGCAGCATCCGTCAGGAAACCCGACGCTGGGACGATGCCAGCGGGCAGACCATCATCATGCGGGTGAAGGAAAACGCCCATGACTACCGTTATTTCCCGGAACCGGATCTTCTGCCCGTGCGCACGGATCAGGGATTGAAGGCGGAAGCGGAAAAATTGATTCCCGAGTTGCCCCGCCAGAAAAAAGAGAGGTTCATGAAGGACTTTGGCTTGAGCGATTATCAAGCGGAGGTGCTGGCCCAGGAAAGAGCCCTGGCGGATTATTATGACGAGGCGGTCAAAGGCTCCAGCCACGGCGCAGCCATCGCCAACTACATCATCAACGATTTCCTCGCCACCGGACCCGACCTCAATCAACTCCCCATTCCCGCCTCCCATTTCCGGGAACTGGCCGAGCTGGTGGGCGGCAACAAAATCAACTCCAAACAAGCCAAAGAGGTGTTGGCCGAAATGTTCAACTCGCACCGCGCCCCCGCTCTGATTGTCGCGGAAAAAGGCCTGGAGCAAGTCACCGACACGGCGCAACTGGAAACTTTTTGTGATGAAGCCATCGCCGCCAATGAAAAATCCGTGGCGGACTACCGCTCTGGGAAAACCGGAGCCATCAATGCGCTCAAGGGCTTCGTCATGAAAAAGACCAAGGGTCAGGCCAACCCGGCTGTGATTGATGAAATCCTGCGCAAAAAATTATCCTGATCGCGCTGTAAATACATGATGCTTACAGCCTATTCACTATTTTTACAGCCGATGCAGTAAATCCTTGGCAGCACTCATCCCTTACCTTAAATCTGGTAGAACGCATGGCAGCCAATGACGACTATATTTTGGAACTCTTGGTCAATGCCGGATTGATCACCCAGGAAGATTCCGTCACGGCCCGCCTTGATGCTTCCTCCAGCGGCAACAGCGTGGCGGATGAGTTGGTCAAGGCAGGCAAAGTTACCCGAAACGATATTCTCCAAACCATCGCCACGGATTGTGGCATGGAGTTCATGCCGGAGTTGGATTTGGTGGACAGCGACGCTGTCGAGTTACTGAAAAAGCCCAGGCCAAACGATACCGCGTGATCCCGGTGCATCGTCTGGCTCATGCCGTGCAAGTGGCCATTGCCGATCCTCTGGATTTTGAAAGCCTGGATGCGCTCCGTTACGTTCTGAAAACAGATGTCGAACCCATCGTGGTGCCCGGCGACAAAATCGATCAGGCCATCAGCCGTTACTACGGCTCGACGGATGAATCGGTGGAAGCCTTGATCGACAGCTACAGCGGGGACGATCTTCTGGTCAAGGCCGCAGCCACAGATGGTGAGGGCGGCGATGACGTAGGGGAAGGTGACGCGCCGATCATCAAGATGGTTTACGGCATGATCATGGATGCCCAGCGCCTCAAGGCCAGTGACATTCATCTGGAGCCTTTGGAAAAGCGGCTCCGCCTCCGCTATCGCATGGATGGTGTCCTCCAGGAAATGCGCGACCCGCCCAAGCGCCTGCAATCCACCATCATCAGCCGCATCAAAATCATGGGGAACATCAGCATCGCCGAGCGACGCCTGCCCCAGGATGGCCGTATTTCCTTGGCCATGCAGGACGGCAGCTCCATCGATCTTCGCGTTTCCACTGTCCCGACGGTTCACGGGGAATCGATTGTCATGCGTATCTTGGACAAGAGCAGCCTTACCCTGGGTCTGCCCCAGCTCGGTTTCCTCTCGGATGACCAGCTTCTGATGGAGCGCATCCTGGGCCTGCCGGATGGGATCTTTCTCGTGACGGGCCCGACGGGTTCCGGCAAGTCCACCACTCTCTACGCTTGTCTGAATACTTTGAACAAACCGGACCGTAAATTGATCACGGTGGAAGATCCGGTGGAATACGAACTGGCCGGCATCAACCAGGTGCAGGTCAATGCGGATGTGGGCATGACCTTTGCCAACGCCCTGCGCGCCATGCTCCGTCAGGCACCGAACATCATCATGGTCGGGGAAATTCGTGACGCGGAAACGGGAGGCATCGCCATCAACGCCTCGCTCACAGGTCACCTTGTTTTCAGCACGCTTCACACCAACGACGCTCCCAGCGCCGTGACCCGTTTGATTGACATCGGCATCAAACCTTTTCTGGTCTCCTCCTCCGTCCGGGCCGTCATGGCCCAGCGACTCATCCGCAAGGTCTGCTCGAATTGCGCCCAGCCTTACACCCCTTCGGAATACGAACTGCGGGCGCTCAACCTGAACGCCAGTCAGATTTCCCAGGCCAACTTCCGCATGGGTCACGGTTGCGACAACTGTCGCGGCACAGGTTATAAAGGACGGGCCGGGATTTTCGAAATTTTGTTGGTGGACGACGAAATCCGCAACCTGATTAACGACCAAGCCAGTGTCTCCGTCATCCGCCAACGTGCCCGGGATCTCGGCATGCGCACCCTGCGGGAGGACGGCATCCGCAAAGTGGTCGCGGGCATGACCAGTCCGGAGGAAGTCATCTCCGTCACCATGGGAGACAAGGACTAACAATCATTATGGACCCTCATCTTTTGGTGTCATTTTTACGCGACCATGAAGTCATCCGGGAGGATCAGGCCTCGGATCTTCTTGAAGAAACGCAACGCTCCGGCAAGCCGATTGAAAAATCATTGCGGACTACGGCATCCTGACCGAGGAACAGTTGATGCAGCGTCTGGCCGACAGTCTGGGCCTGCCTTATTATGATTTGTCCGGCGCACAGTTCACCCCGGAACTGCTCTCCTCCATCCCGCCCAAAACCGTTCGTCTGCATGGTTCCCTCCCCGTCGCGGTGGATGCCTCCACCATCACCGTGGCCATGCTGGACCCCCTGAATCAACAAACCGTGGAAGATCTTCGCTTCACCACGGGCAAGGAAATCTCCGTCATCCTGGCTCCGCTCTCGCAAATTGAATCCCTCATCACCAACTACTACGGCACGGAACAGGGCTCGGTGGATGAATTGCTCAACCAACTGGCGGGCGAAGTTTCGGACAGCGTCGGCAACAGCCTGGATGAAGAAGGTCTCAATGCGGCCAGCAGCGCGCCCATCGTCAAATACGTAAACACCGTGGTGGCCAAAGCCATCCAGGCCCAGGCCAGCGACGTTCACTTCGAGCCCTTCGAGAAGGAGTTCAAAATACGTTACCGGGTGGACGGTGCTCTCTACGAAATGTCTCCTCCCCCCAAACGCCTGGCCCTGCCCGTCATCTCACGCATCAAGGTCATGGCCGGCCTGAACATCGCGGAACGCCGCATCCCGCAGGATGGACGTATTCAAACCACCATGGCCGGGCGTCAGGTCGATCTTCGTGTTTCCACCCTGCCCACCCAATACGGGGAAAGCGTGGTCTTGCGCGTTCTGGATCGCAGCGTGGTCAACCTTGATCTGGAAAGTCTCGGCATGCCCGACTCCATCAAGGACTACATCTCCGAGACCATCCAAAAACCCCACGGCATTTTCATCGTCACCGGCCCGACCGGATCAGGCAAAACCACCACGCTTTATTCCTGCATTCGCAAGATCAACACCATCGACGTGAAAATTTTGACGGTGGAGGACCCGGTGGAATATGAGTTGGAAGGTATCATGCAGGTCCAGGCCCATGAAGGCATCGGCCTGACCTTCGGTCGCGCACTGCGGGCCTTTCTTCGTCAGGATCCCGACCGCATCCTGGTTGGGGAAACCCGCGACTTGGAGACGGCCCAGATCGCCATCCAGGCCTCACTCACCGGACACTTAGTTTTAACCAGTCTCCACACCAACGATGCACCGGGAGCCGTCACCCGTTTGATCGACATGGGCGTGGAGCCTTTCCTCATCTCGGCCACCTTGGAAGGCGTGTTGGGTCAGCGTCTCATCCGTAAAATCTGCACTCATTGCAAACCCCTTCGAACCTACGGAAAGCGTGCTTGCACAAATCGGCCTCACCGCGCACGATATAGGCGACAAGTCTTTCTACTACGGTCAAGGCTGTGAACATTGCAACCAAACAGGCTATCGCGGACGCAAAGGCATTTATGAACTGCTTGATGTCAAGGAACCCATCCGACAACTCATCAACGTCAAAGCTCCCACTGTTGTTGTGCGGCAGAAAGCGATTGAACTGGGCATGACCACACTGCGTCAGGATGGATTACGCTGTATTTTTGATGGCGAAACCACCATAGAAGAAGTGATCAAATACACCTGATTTTCCACCAACCCCCGCAACCCATATGCCCTCCTTTCAATACACCGCCGTTGACTCCTCCGGAAAACAGACCACAGGAACCGTGGAAGCTGCCAACACCACCGAGGCCACAGCCTTGGTGAAGCAAAAAGGACTTTTCCCGACCAACGTTCCCAAATCACAGCCGCCGCCGTCAGCAGCACCATGGCCAACACGGGTGCGGCTAAAAATCCTTCACCTTCGGCACTCCCAAGGTCAAGGGTAAGACCCTCATGGTCTTCACCCGCCAGCTCGCCACGCTGATTGATGCGGGTCTTCCCCTCCTCCGCAGTCTGAAAACCCTGCTCAAACAGGAAAAAAATGTCGCCCTCAAAAACGCCATGCTCAGCCTTTCCGACTCCGTCGAAAGCGGCAGCACCTTCTCGGAAGGATTGGCCCAGCATCCTGGTATTTTCAACAAACTCTATGTCAACATGGTCAAGGCTGGTGAATTGGGCGGGGTGCTGGAAATTGTCCTGACCCGTCTGGCTGAGTTTCAGGAAAAATCACAAAAAATCCGTGGCAAAGTCATCTCGGCCATGGTCTATCCCATCGTGGTGCTGGTCATTGCCGTGGGGATCTTGACCTTCCTTCTTCTCTTCATCGTTCCCCGCTTCGAAGCCATCTTCAAAGACATGTTAGGTGACAAGGAACTTCCCATTCTGACCCAGATCGTCATCAATGTCAGCAGGACTGTGCAATATTTGGTTTGGCCCCCTTCCGTGCCGACCTTCCCCGGCAGTGCCCTCCCCATCCCCTACCTCCCCATCTTTATCGTCGCTCTCGTGGTCATGTGGAAAATCTTTTCCGCCACGCCCGCCGGCGTCATTATTTTGGACCGGCTCAAACTCAGGATGCCTCTCTTCGGTGATCTCATCAGCAAGACATCCATCGCCCGCTTTGCCCGCACCTTGGGCACCTTGGTTTCCAGCGGTGTTCCCATCCTTCAAGCCTTGAACATCACCAAGGAAACCTCCGGCAATTTCATCATCTCCGACGCCATCGCCAAAATTCATGACAGCGTCAAGGAAGGCGAATCCATGGTCGGCCCCCTCGAAGCCAGCGGACTTTTCCCCCCCATGGTCGTCAGCATGATCCAGGTCGGTGAAGAAACCGGACAACTCCCTGACATGTTGACCAAGGTGGCGGATGTCTATGAAGAAGAAGTCGATGTCACCGTCGCGGGCCTGACTTCGCTGCTCGAACCCATCATGATTGTGTTCCTGGCCGTGGTCGTCGGCACCATCGTCGTCGCCCTCTTCCTCCCGCTCATCAGCATCATCACCCAGTTGACTGGTGGCGTCAGTTGATCGGGTTTTAACCTGAACCATCTGTTCCCTCAAAATCGGGTTCCGACTTCCCTGGAGTCAGAACCCGATTTGATTTTCCACAGCCTGGGTTCACGGCGCATTGTCACGGAAATGAGGCAACACCCATCCAAGCCGAAACCTGGGAGCCATCAAAACGGCACGGTCATGAAACTTGCCCTTCCGCCTCGCTTGCTTCAATCTTGAGTTATGTCCCAAGCCATACCCAAACTCTATGTCAAAGCCGGATGCCTTGGTGCGATGAAGCCATCGACTACCTGGACCAGCACGAAATTTTCTACGAAAAAATTGTCGTCTCCAACGACGCCAGAGCCATGAATGAAATGGTCGAACTCAGTGGCCAAAGCAAAGCCCCCACCCTGGATTGGAACGGCCAGATCCTCGCGGACTTTGGTGAGGCCGAACTTGAGCCATTCCTGAAAAAACTCGGAGTGATTTGAAAAATCTTTGCGCCATCTACGCCGAAAACGGTCCTCCCTCCGCCACCATCCAAATTGAATCCAGGGAGCGTCCCCAGCCACAGGCCGGAGAGTTGCTCATCCGCATGGAGTTGGCTCCGGTCAACCCTTCGGATCTGAATATGATTGAGGGAACCTACGGCATCAAAGCCTCCCTGCCCGCCGTGGCGGGGAATGAAGGCGTCGGAGTGGTTGAAGCTCTCGGCCCCGGCGTCGATGCCGCTTGGCTCCAGCGGCGTGTCCGTCCCGCCACAGGCACTGGCACCTGGCAGCAGTGGGTGGCCTGCCCCGCCTCGGATTGCCTCCGCTTCCCCGCCTCACTCAGCGCAGAGCAGGCAGCCATGCTTTATGTCAATCCCGCCACTGCTTGGCGGATGTTGCACGATTTTATTCCCCTGCAACCCGGTGAGTGGGTGATCCAAAACGCTGCCAACTCCGCCGTGGGCCGTTCCGTCATTCAAATCGCCAAAGCCCAGGGTTGGAAAAGTATCAACCTGGTGCGTCGCCCGGAGGTGATACAGGAATTACGCGACTTGGGAGCCGATGCCGTCCTGCTGGATGAGCCTGACTCTTTGCCCGCGATCAAAGAACTCTGCGGTTCCCATGCTCCCCGCCTGGCCTTGAACGCGGTCGGCGGGGAATCCGTGCAACTGCTCAGCAAGGCGGTGGCCACTGGTGCCAAAATCGTTACCTACGGTGCCATGTCCAAACAGGGTCTGCGCCTGGGTAACGGTCTCCTCATCTTCAAGGATCTTTCTTATCACGGATATTGGGTCAGCCGCTGGTATCAACAAGCCGAGCGTAATCAAATTGATGCCATGTTCGAGTCCTTGGCCCAACTCAATCTCCAAATCCCTGTGGCCGCCATCCACCCCTTGAGCGAAGTCCGGGAAGCTCTCGCCGCTGCGGAACAAGGCAGGCGCAACGGAAAAATCCTGCTCCGCCTCAACGAGTAAGCATCAAGAAGCTGCTACCGTATGGATCCGGTAGCGACTCGGACTTTAAAGACCCTTGCCTGTTCGCTTGGCCTTTTCTTTCACTCTCTGTGCCTTGCGATGACGTTGATCCACGATCTTGGTTTTGCGTTTTCTGAGTTGTCCCGCCAACTTTTCCACGGCGATGTCCACGGCGGCATAAAGATCGCGGTGATGCTCCTCAATGTGGATGTCGGGCCCCGGCACGGCGAGGTGCGCCTTGACTCCGAAGGCCTTGGACGGGGATTTGGTCTCATCATGCACCAGCACCACGTGGCGCCGATGATCTGGTCGGTGAGATGTTCGAGATGACTCACTTTCTGAGCCACGTGGGCGTGGATGGCACCTGTGAGTTTAAGGTGCTGGGTGCTGATGTGGATTTGCATATCTTGTTCTAACAAGATAGCACCACCCTCCGCATCATCAACGGAAAACGCCCAGACGCGGAGCTTATTTCGCCCCCACCATCCGCATGACTCCGGCGGCCAGACGACGACGCAACCCACGCGGTGCCAGGCTGGAGCCGAGGCTGAAACAGCGTTGGAAGATCGAGGTCCAGCCCACGGCAGAACGTCGGCGCAACAGGCACAGTCCCGCCTCCACCACTTCATCCACCGATTGGCTGTGGGCAAAAAAAACGTGGCTCCATGCCCGCCACCTCCTGGAACTCGGTCGCCACCGGACCGGGGCAAAGTGCGGCAACATGCACTCCATGCTCCCGCGCTTCTTCATGCAGTGCCTCACTCAAAGAAAGCACATAGGCCTTGCTCGCGGAATAAACGGCGAAGTAAGGCACAGGCTGGAAGGCGGCTGTGGAGGCGATGTTCAGGATAAATCCCTGACGCCTTGCGATCATGCCTGGAAGGAACGCACGTGACAGCATCGTCAACGCGGACATGTTCACCTGAAGCATGGCCGCAACTTTCGCCGGGTCCGTCTGAGCGAGGCTGGATTGCCAGCCGAGTCCGGCATTGTTCAACAATCCAACTATCGTCCACGGCCCTTGCTGACATCCCGCCACGAGTTGATCCACTCCCTCCGGCTGGCTGAGATCAGCGGCGATAAGCTCTACCGGAACCTGGGCTCTCAATTCCGTCGCCAATTTCTCCAAACGCTCCACGCGCCTCGCGGTCAGGATCAATGCCTTACCTTGAGCCGCCCAAGCCCGGGCGAAGCCCTCACCAATCCCACTGCTGGCACCCGTGACGAGAATGCGCTCGGAACTCATGACAACTCCACCCTGCCTACAGGCCGATGGCCCGCAAAACCGCTTCCTTGCTGGCTTTGATCGGAGTGAGGTCTTGTTGGCATTGACCGATGGCGGTGTCCGGGTCCTTTAATCCATGACCTGTCATGGTGGCGGTGATGACGGCATCGTCCGGAATCCCCCCGGCTTTGAATGTCTTGATCAAACCAGCCAGAGGAGCGGCACAGGCGGGCTCAACAAAAAGCCCCTCCGTCGAGGCCAGCAGTCGATAGGCTTCCAGAATCTCTTCATCCGTGACCTTGCCTATCGAGCCGCCGGATTCCTGAGCGGCAGCTTTCGCCCCCTGCCAACTGGCGGGATTACCGATGCGGATGGCGGTGGCGACGGTGTTAGGATTTTCGATGATGCGATCATCCACGATGGGGGCGGAACCTGCGGCCTGCCAGCCCATCATTTTGGGCAGGCCCATGATCTTGCCCGCGGCCTTGTATTCATTGAAACCTTTCCAGTAGGCGGTGATGTTACCCGCGTTGCCAACCGGGATGAAGTGATAATCCGGAGCGTGAGCCAGCACATCACAAATTTCAAACGCGGCGGTTTTTTGCCCCTCGATGCGGACGGGGTTGATGGAATTGACCACCTCGATTTCATTCAGTTCCCCCAGCTCACGCACCACGCGCAGAGCCTCGTCGAAGTTGCCATCGATCGGGATGATGCTGGCTCCGTAAATCAGGGCCTGGGCCAGCTTACCCATGGCGATTTTCCCATGCGGTAAAATGACCACGGCCTTCATCCCGGCCCGAGCAGCGTAGGCCGCAGCGGCGGCGGAGGTGTTGCCCGTGCTGGCGCAGACAACAACTTTGGCACCCTTCTCCGCAGCTTTGGAAATGGCCAGGGTCATCCCGCGATCCTTGAAGGAGCAGGTGGGATTCAGTGCCTCGTATTTGAGATAAAGGGAGAAGTTACCGCCAATCTTACGCACCAGGCCGGGCACAGGAATGAGTGGGGTGTTCCCCTCCAACAACGTAATGACCGGAGTCAGATCGGAGATGGGCAGAAAACTACGGTAGGCTTGAATGACGCCGGGCCAGTTCATGAGAAATCCTCCACCCGGATCATTTGACAGGGAGTTTGCACCACATCCAACTTCATAATTTCGTCATACGCCTTACGCATGGAAGATTCCTTACCATAATCCAGTAAAATCACCAGCGGCACCGTCTCCTCATCATGATCCTCCGGTTGAAAAACAGAGGAGATACCCAGATCGTGCGCCCCGAAAAGGGCGGCCACGCGGGCCAGCACCCCCGGTTTGTTCAGCACAGTCAGACGGAAATAATAGCGTGTCCGCACCTCCGCCATGGGCACCGTTTGACCATTGAAACTGTGCCGTTCAAAGCCACGATACACACAACCTGCGTCCAAGGCGATTCCCGCCTCCGCCATGTCACTCAAAACAGCAGACGCCGTGGCATCCGGTCCCGCGCCGCGCCCGTAAAACAGAGTGTTCCCCACCACATCCCCCTCCACCGCGATGGCATTGTAAGCTCCTGAGACGGAGGCCAGAACATGCGTGCTGGGAATCAAGGTGGGGTGAACCCGGACCTCCACCGCCCGCTCGCTATTCGGTTGTATGGTGGCCAGCAGCTTGATCGTGTAGCCGAGTTTTTTGGCGAAGCACATGTCCAGCGCACTAACCTTGCGAATTCCCTCCACATACACCTGATCCATCCGAACCCAGAATCCATAAGCCAGGGAAGCCAGAATCGCGGCCTTATGTGCGGCGTCGATGCCGTCCACATCCAGACTTTCATCCGCCTCGGCGTAACCCAGGCGTTTGGCGTCGAGCAGGATTTCCTCGTAACTTTTACCCTCGTCCGCCATCCGACTCAGAATATAATTACAAGTGCCATTGATGATCCCGTGAATACCCAGAATATGATTGGCCCGCAGCCCCTCGCGCAGAGCCTTCAGAATGGGAATGCCCCCCGCCACGCTGGCTTCAAAATAAATCGGCACTTTGTTCCGCTCGGCCAGCGCAAAGAGTTCCTCCCCGCACTCAGCCAGCAGTGCTTTATTGGCGGTGACCAAGGGTTTGCCCGCCTTCAAAGTCGCCTCGGCCACCTCACGTGCCAGTGTGGTTCCCCCCATCATTTCCACCACCAGATTCACCTGGGGATCTTCCACCACTTCACGCCAGGAAGTGGTCAACTTAGAAGCCTCGATACCACGCGCCTTCTGTAAATCACGCACCGCCACCCGGACCACCTCAAAATCCACCCCGCTACGCTCCTGCAAGAGGTCACGGTTGCGGGTCAGGTGCGCCAGAACGCCACCTCCCACCACACCACAACCCACCATCCCAATGCCAAGTTTCCTCATAAAGAGAATCATCAAGCCAGAAGAATCCCAACCCGTCAATCATGCTCAACCCAAATCCAATCCACCCTAGAACCCGACAAACACAAACTTTTCACCAGCCTAAAACCATCCCCTATATCAAGAGGGCTGAATGGGCCAAAGACCCGCTTCCTGGTGTGTTTTCCCTCCACTCGAAACCCGTAACTAGGAACCGCTCCCCTCCCCGTCCCCACTAAGCAAGAGGGGCAGAAAGGGCCGCAGGCCCGCTTCCGGGTGTGTCTTTCCCCCAACCCGAAACCCGAAACCCGAAACCCGAAACCCGAAACCCGAAACCCGAAACTCGTAACCAGAAACCTCTCGCCCCGAGCCCGCTTCCAGGTGTGTATTTTTTTCTTCACTCAAAACTGACGACTGAACACTGACTACTGAAAACTCCCCTCTTCCCCCACTTCGTAATCAGAAATTAGTCTTCAGTTTTTAGTGTTCAGTTTTCAGTAATCAGAAATTAGAAATCAGAAATTTTCCCCTCAACTCGAAAATCCCAGATCACTTAAACTGCGAGAGCAGAGAAGAGGCCAAATCCCGGGCCGCGCTGCTTTGATCCCCCAACATGCGGGACAGTTCCCCCAGCCTTTCCTTACCCTCCAGAAGCTGAAGCTGGGTCAGGGTGCGGCCTTTGATGACGTTCTTTTCCACCCGGAAATGCACATGTCCCGCCGCCGCCACCTGGGGCAGATGGGTGATGCAAAGAACCTGATGCTTGTCCGCCAATCGACGCAGTCGTTTACCCACAGCCAGCGCCGTCTCTCCGCCAACATTTGCGTCCACCTCATCAAAAATGAGCACGGGAATTTTATCCTTCTCCGCCAGCACGGTTTTGATAGCCAGCATGACGCGGGCCATTTCCCCACTGGAAGCTATCGAGCGCAGAGCGCGGGCCGACTCTCCGGGGTTGGGTGCAAATTGAAACTCAATCCCATCCTGCCCCCTCAATCCGGGCACCTCCAAGTCTTGACGTTCGACTTTGAACTCCGCCTGTTTGAAGCCCAGATCTTTGAGCTGCTGCGAAATGTCCCGGCCCAACTTCGGCGCAAACTTGTTCCGCCCCTGGCGCAGCTCCCCTGCCAGTTGATCGCGTTCTTTCTGCACCAGGATCAACGCCTGTCTGAGTTGTTGCAGACCCGCCTCACGCCCCGCCAATGCTTCACGACGCTGACGCAGCTCAATCGCCTTGGTCAGGACCGCCTCCACGGTGGAGCCGTATTTGCGTTTCAAATGCTGAATCAGATTGAGCCTCTCTTCGAGTTGCGCCAACTGCCCCGCATCCAGATCAATCCGCTCCACCCTGTCCTGCAGGTCACGGGTCAGGTCCTGCAACTGGGCAATCACGGACTCGTTCCGATGCACAAATTCCTCCACCGTTGTATCAATCTGTTGCCAGTCGCGCAAAAGCCGCTGCACCCGCGCGAGCTGGGCCAGAACACTTTCATCCTGCTCGGATAAAATTCCGTAAATCGTGTTGCCCATCTCCATCAAACGTTGTGCGTTGGCGGCGATCTGATAATTCTGATCCACCTTCTCCTCCTCCTCCGGACTAAGTTTGGCCGCGTCGATCTCCTGAATTTGATGATCCAAAAAATCCAACTCCTCCTGTAAATTGCGTTGATCGAAGGATTCCAATTCCTGGATCTCCTGCCCCAGCCTCAACACTTCCCGATGTTTGGTTTGATAGGCGGACAAGGCGGGCAAATGATCCGCATAAGCATCCAGCGCCTCCAGTTGCTTGTCGGTGGAAAGTAGGGACTGGTGATCGTGGGGACCATGCATGTCCACCAGAATGTCCCCGATTTTTTTTAGAACCTGCAGCGTGGCCGGACTCCCATTGATGAACTGACGGTTTTGCTTTTGGGTGTTGAAGGAGCGTTTGAGAAGCAATTCACCGTCCTGGGATTTTTCCAAACCAGCCTCCTCCAGCAGGGCATCCACTTCCGGCCCCACGGCCAGGATGCCCTCGACCAGACATTCCGCCGCACCGTCCCGAATCAAGGACTGCTCCGCCCGCCCACCTAACAACAGGCTGAAGGCATCAATCAAAATGGATTTGCCCGCACCCGTCTCCCCGGAGAGAACATTCAGGCCTTCGTCCAACTCCCAGGTGAGTTCTTCAATCAGGGCCAGATTTTTGATACGCAAACTACGCAGCATACAAGACCTAACTTGCTCGAATCACTCTCGGCTGGCAAGAAGGCTTGCTGAGCAACTTGCAAATTCCCCGAGCACCGTTTGCCAACAGGATCAGGATTCCCTTGTCTGCCCACGAAGCCGTTCTAGCCTCGAACCATGCGCGTGACTTTGCTTGGAACCGGAACCTCCCAGGGAGTGCCCATGATCGCCTGTGATTGTGAGGTCTGCCAGTCCAGCGACCCCAAGGACCATCGCTTCCGTTGCTCCGCCTGGGTGCAGAGTGACGACCTTTCCATCCTGATCGACACCACGCCCGACCTCCGTTCCCAGGCCCTGCGGGCGGGCATCCGTCACCTCGACGCCGTGGTCTGCACCCATGCTCACAATGATCACCTGATCGGCTTCGATGATCTGCGTCGATTCTGTGATCGCAATCGCCCGCCCCTGTCCGTCTATTGCTCAAGTGAAACCCATGAGCGTTTGTTGACCGTCTTTCCTTACGCCTTCCAGGAAGACAACTCTCCTTACAACAGCTACGTGCGCGCCCAGGCCCATGTCTTTGATGGTCCCTTTGAGTTGGGTGCCTTGCGGTTTGTTCCCGTGCTCGTCCCTCACGGGCGCACCCTGACCCATGGTTTTATTCTGGAGGAAAATGGAATCCGCCACCTGGCTTACATCCCGGACTGCGCCGCCCTCACCGAGTCCATGACGGAAGCTCTCAGGGATATTCCCGTCCTCATCATCGACGGGCTGCGGGATAAACCCCACCCCACCCACATGAATGTCCCCGCCGCCCTGGCCGCCGCCTGCACGGTTCGGGCCGGGACCACCTACCTCACCCACCTTACCCACGACATCTCCCATGCCCAGCGCAGCCCCCTTCTGCCAGAAAACGTCTTCTTGGCCTACGACGGTCTTGTGTTAGACTTCCCTACTTAGTGAACGGTTTGTCCCCATTCCCTGTCTCCCTTTTTCTGACTCTGTTACTGAGTATCCCCAGCCTGCTCAGAAGCCAGGAGACGGCCCCACTCCCCGCTCATCCTCTGGCAGAAAAACTTCTCGTGGTTTACAACCGCAACCTGCCCGCCTCCGAATCTCTGGCTAAGCACTATGCCCAACTGCGTAAAATCCCGCCGGAACGAGTCCTCGCCTTGGATTGTAGCCTGGGCGAAAGCATCTCCCGGCAGGCTTTTCAAAAAGAAATTTCCGCTCCGATCAACCGTTATCTTCTGGAAAAAAAATGGATCGAACGTCAACCCGGACTCCTCAACATCTCCGGCCACAACTTCAAAGTGCAACGGGCTGTGCGCAACCAAATCTGGGCCATCGCCCTCATCCACGGCATCCCTCTCAAAATCGAGGAAGACAGCTCCCTCAAACCGGAAATGCCCATCTCCTCCGCCCTGCAACATAATCGTGCCTCGGTAGATTCCGAACTCAGCACCCTCCCCATCGAAGGTCTGCCCCGCAGCGGACTGATTACCAACTCCTTCTTCTCCGATCAATCTCCCCACGCCTTCAGCCAAAACGATGCCAATCAAATGATCCTGGTCTGTCGGCTCGATGCCCCCACACCGGAAATCGTCCGACGCATGATGGATGACGCCGTGGCCACGGAAAAACTTGAGTTGACCGGACGCGTTCATCTGGACGCCCGCGGCATCCAGGACCCGGCTTCCGGCTACAAGCTGGGTGACGACTGGATCGACCAAGCCGCCCGCATCGCACGAACCGCCGGCCTGGAAACTACTTTGGACAACGTGGAAGCCACCGTGCCGGAGACCGCTCTCTGGGATCAGACGGCACTTTATTTTGGCTGGTATGCCTCACACTTGAACGGACCCATGGCGCGCCCCGGCTTTCGTTTCCGTCGCGGTGCCGTGGCCTATCACATCCATTCTTTCAGTGCCGATACCTTGCGCAGCACGACCCAAAACTGGGCCGGCCCACTGCTGGCCAAGGGTGCCAGTGCCACCATGGGCTCGGTGTATGAACCCTACCTGCGCTTCACTCCCGACCCCGCCATTTTTTTACGCAGCCTGGTCACCGGCTACACCTTTGCAGAATCCGCCTACCAATCCCAACTCGCGTTGTCCTGGACCATCACCATGATCGGTGATCCCCTGTATCGCCCCTTTCCCCGTCACTACACAGAGAATGTCAAGTTGGCGGAAAAACAACAGAGCCCGGACTATCCTTGGCTCCTCCTAAGAACAGCCCGCCGCGTCTCAAGCAACCTGGATCCTGCACCCGTGAAGTTGGAAAAATTGGCTCAAATCTCACGCCTGGCCAAAGACTCCCCCGTTTTTCAGGAAGGTTATGCGGATATTTTACGTGAGTTGAAAGCCGACCCCAATCTCGCGGTCCAAGCCTACGAGAACGCGTTCCGCCAAGCCGACTCACCCCTCAACAAAATTCGTGCCTACCTGAAGTTGGCCGATACCTACGCTGCCCAGGGGGAAACGGCCAAAGCCATCGCTTGCTACGAAACTCTCATGGCCCAATTGCCCGCAGAATCCCGCTTCCATCAAGTCCCCCAAATCGCTCTGGATTACAGCTCCAAGGTGGGTTGGCAAAACCTGTCCCCCGCCCTCAGCTCCCAACTGAGTCCTGTGCAGGAAAAGAAACCCACAGAACCCGCCACTGAATCTGGCCTTCCCGCTCCCCCCGCCTTCAAGCCTTCCGTCTCCGGCGGCGGGCTGAAGCCCGCGGTCTCACCTTGAGGAACCTCCCACTTCCCAATCAGGCTTCGGTTTCCAGGAAGCCTTGCAGATGGCGGATGCGGGTCGGGTGACGCATCTTACGCAGTGCCTTGGCTTCGATTTGACGAATGCGTTCCCGGGTCACCTTAAACTGGCGTCCCACCTCTTCCAAAGTCCGGCTATACCCATCCACCAATCCAAAACGCTGCTCCAACACCGCACGCTCACGCTCAGTCAGGGAATCCAGCACGTCCTTGATCTTTTCTTTCAACAACGCGTAGGCCGTCATGTCGGAAGGATTTTCCGCGCTCTTGTCCTCGATAAAATCTCCGAAGGTGGTGTCGTCGCTGTCTCCCACTTGGGCTTGGAGAGAAATGGGTTGCTGGGCCATCTTGAGCACCGCGCGCACCCGTTCCACCGGCATCGCCGTCTCTTCCGCCACTTCTTCCGGCGTAGGTTCACGGCCAAACTCCTGCACCAACTGTTTCTGCACCCGCATCAGCTTGTTGATCGTCTCGATCATGTGCACCGGGATACGGATGGTTCGGGCCTGATCCGCAATGCTGCGGGTGATGGCCTGCCGAATCCACCAGGTGGCGTAGGTCGAAAATTTATAACCGCACGGTATTCAAATTTTTTCCACCCGCTTTACATCAGACCCATGTTTCCCCT
>JAAUTS010000182.1 GCA_012031345.1 Blastochloris sp.
GAAAAGTAGCGGCGTTGCCAGGCGGCATCAGCTTCACCCGTGATGACGCGTGCGGCAAATACCCCGGCTCCCTGGTGGGAGCGCTCCAGGGGTCCGTGGTCCAAGCCAGTTGATCGAGGAAGTTTTCCATTGCCATGGGCGGTGAAAGAAAGTCCAGCCCGCGTAAAGGATGTCGTGGACGCGCATCGAAGAGTTCCAATGCGGCGATGACGTGGGCGGTGACATGAAAGGTGTGATGGGTGGCCTCTTGAAAAAGGCCTGTGGCAGGATCCTGCATTTCCTGCATGACTTGAATGAACGCGGCCCGCTCCGTTAGCTCCGAGGGGAAATCTCCCAGGGTATAAAGCGAGTTGGCGGCATCGGCACAACCGTAGGGATTAACCTCTGTTCCACCGGGAAGTGATTCGCGTTCCTTGCCCAACCAGCGTGCATAGGCCCCCGGTCCGAGTCTCGCCTGGGCGATAGCCTGGCGCATGGCATGAAGCACAGGTTCCAGTTCGAGTGGGAATGTCATATTTTGGATTTTGTTGGCACTATGAAAAAGAAGGCAAATTTTACAATACAAGATGTGTAGCATAATGCGCCGTGTTTTTTCCCTTGACCCCTCACTTCCCGTGAGAAGTGCTATTTGGGGGGAGATAAGAATCATGGATGCTAGCGGGGTTGTGTCAGCACGCTGGCCCTTAAAATCTGGAAATCGGACGGAAAACTAAATTTGCCCACAACCCGGTCATGGAGAATGACATAGGTGCCAACTACCACATCGACCCGCACCCGAGCTTTATTCTTGGGGGGATCAGTTGATTGCTTAAACGAGCACGGTGATTTCCTGACTGGATGTGGCTTTTGTTCGGGTTTCCGACCTGGTCGCTGTGGCATCCTGAGGTCAGATTAAGTGAGCAGCGGGATTTTCAAATATTTGGGTAAAGGTGGTGGATATTTTAAAAAGTCTGTCTCATGATTCTTCATCATGCTCAAAAAACGGTTCCCTCCTGGCTTCCAAAGGCGGTCATTTATCAAATTTATCCGCAATCGTTTCAGGATTCCAATGGAGACGGGATTGGAGATTTGCCGGGGATCGTGCAGCGTCTGGACTATATCCAAAGTTTGGGGGTGAACACGTTGTGGTTGAATCCCATTTTTGATTCTCCTTTTTGGGATGCCGGGTATGACATCCGTGATTTTTACAAGGTGGCTCCGCGTTATGGAACGCAGGAGGATTTGGTGTTGCTCTTTCAGGCCGCGCAGGGCCGGGGAATGAAGGTGATTTTGGATTTGGTGGCGGGACATACGTCGATGGATCATCCTTGGTTTGTGCAGGAGGCGCGGAATCCGCAGGATGCGGAGTCTAACCGTTATGTTTGGATCAACCGGGATTTTGATCCGGCGGTCGGTCCGGCCAAAGAGGATTTTCTGCCCAGTTTTTTGGTATCAACCCGCACTGAATTACGGCTGGGATCACCCTACGGAGCCCTGGCAGGATGCCGTGGATGCGCCGGGGCCGATGAAGAATCGGGCGGAGTTGCGCAAGATTCTTTCCTACTGGTTTGATCTGGGTTGCGATGGCTTTCGGGTGGATATGGCAGCCACGCTGGTCAAGCATGATTTGAAAGCCCAGGGGGGTGGAGGTGAGGGCAACATCGCCTTGTGGAAAGAGTTGCGGAGTTGGATGGATGAACAATACCCAGAACGGGCTTTGGTGGCGGAATGGAGTTATCCTGACAAGGCGATTCCGGCGGGGTTTCATCTGGATTTTATGATGCATTTTAATGCGCCGGGATATCCTTCTCTCTTTTTTAATGGGACGGGGACGATCCCAGCCAAGGAAGGTCCTTGTTATTTTGATTCAGCCGGGCGGGGAAGTTTGAAAACGTTTCGGGAATCCTACGCGCAACAGCGGGAGGCTTGCCGTGGCTTGGGTTACATTTCCCTGCCAAGTGCCAACCACGACATTCAACGTCCGCGCTGTGGTTCGAGGAGTTGGGAGGAGTTGCGCCCGCTCTGGGTATTTTTAATGACACAAGCGGGGCTGCCAACGATCTACTACGGTGATGAAATCGGGATGCGCTATGTCCCCGGAACACCAGCCAAGGAGGGATCGACGCTGGAGGGAATCACGGCGGACAATGCGGGAGCGGCGGATGGGGAGCGGTCCGGGACGCGGACGCCCATGCAATGGGATGGAACCAACAATGCGGGTTTTTCCACAGCGAAGCCGGAGGATCTGTATCTGCCGTTGGACCCGGACCCGAAGCGTCCGAACGTGGCGGAGCAGGAGGCGGACGCGAACAGTCTGATTCATTTTGTACGTCGTCTGTTACGTTTGAGGGAGCAGTTTCCGGTGTTGGGAGCAGAGGCGGAGTTCCGCATTTTAAACGTGGAGGATGAAAGTTATCCCCTTGTCTATGAGCGAAGCTTGGAAAAGCACTGCGCTTTGGTGGTGTTGAACCCTTCGGGACGAACTCAGACTTTAAGTTTATCCTTGGACAGGGAGGAGGCGCAGGTTTTGCTGGAGGAAGGTGTGAAGCTGAAGCTGGGCAATTCAATGTTGAGGGTTGAAGTCGCCCCGTTTGGTTATGGAATTTACCTCTTGAACTCGGTGACTTGATTTTCTGTTCAAGTATCGGCGAGTTAGGCAGCATCGGGATTGATGAACAAGATGACATGGATTGAAACAACGGCGGACTCTCCCTGGACGAGTCGCAGCCTATCTGGTGCGGTCGGAACGGAGACGGATGCAGAGTTGAGGATCGGGAAGGTCACCGGACAGGAGATGTTGGGTTTTGGTGGCTGCTTCAATGAGCTGGGATGGATCGCCCTGGGCAAGGCCACGGAGCAGGTGCGCGGGGAGGTTCTGGATGCGCTTTTTCATGCGGAAAAAGGTTGTGGATTTAATTACTGTCGCCTCCCCATCGGGGCGAATGATTATGCAGCGGAATGGTATAGCCACAACGAGTCGGAGGGTGATCATGCCATGGAGCATTTTTCTGTGGAGCGGGATCGGCAGCACCTTTTACCCTATATCAAGGCGGGCTTGAGTTACTGTCCGGAGATGACTCTTTTTGCCTCCCCGTGGTCGCCGCCGACCTGGATGAAATTTCCCAAGGCTTATAATAACGGACAGCTGATCCAAACCCCGGATAATCTGCGGGCTTACGCACTTTATTTCAGAAAATTTGTAGAAGCTTACGCGGCGGAAGGGGTGAAGATCGATGCGGTTCACGTGCAGAACGAGCCGAACTCCGATCAGAAATTTCCCTCCTGTGTTTGGAAGGCGCCGGCCATGCGGGATTTTATTCGGGATTATCTGGGGCCGGAGTTTGAGCGGGCAGGTCTGGATTGTGAAATCTGGCTCGGCACGATCGAAAGGGGGATCGACAGCTTTGCGCAACAGGAGGGTTACAAAGACTGGGCAGGATTGATCCTGATGGATGCTGCGGCGCGGAAATACATTCGTGGAGTGGGTTATCAATGGGCGGGCAAGGGGGCGGTGCAGCGGACGCATCTGGCCTATCCGGAATTACCCATCGTTCAGACAGAGAATGAATGTTGCGACGGGAGAAATGCCTGGTTTCAGGCGCATTATGTGTTCGACCTGATTTGGCACTTCATTCAGAACGGCACCCGCGCCTATGTCTATTGGAACATGGTGTTGGAGCCGGAGGGTCGCAGCACCTGGGCTGGCCGCAGAATGCGATGGTGACCATCCAGCCGGAGGATGGCCGCGCGATTTATAATCCGGAATATTATGTGATGCGCCATCTGTCCGCTTTTGTGCAGAAGGGGGCGAAGAGAGTGGAGTTGAGTGGAAATTGGTGTGTCAACGCGCTGGGCTTTGTAAACCCGGATGGAGGCACGGTGTTGGTGTTGCAAAATTCCCACGAAGAGAAAAAATCACTCAAGTTGACTCTGGCTGATGGAGCCAAGGTGGAGCTGGTGATGGCACCGGAATCTTTCCACACGCTTTGTTTTTAAGAGCTTATCGAAATCACCAGAATGACCTGCGCTGGAGGTCAAGGGTATGTGAGCGGGCGGATTTGAGTAGGTTATTGGCTCAGGCGGCGGCGTGTCATATTTCCTTTGTCGGCAGCGGCGGCGTTGGCCCGGGCCTGGTCAGCGTCCTTTTTCATGTCGGCAACAGATTTGGTTTTCAGACGGGCGGCGCCTGCGCCTGACTTGAGTTTCACCCGTGATCCCGTTCGGACGGCTGTCAGCAGGCGTTTGCGTGCAGATGGTAGGGAGGCTTGATACTGTGGAAGCCAACGGGCTTGAGCCAAAAGGAGATCGTCGGTCATCTGCCAAACTTCTTCCGGAGAGCAGACGGCACCGATCAGGGGGTCGTGGAGCATGGCTTGTTTGAGCAGTTGGACATCTCCATGCACTGCGGCTTCCATACCCATTTCCTGGACACGGATGGAGGCGGAGCAGGTGGCAGCACAGGCCAGAGGGAGATCGCCGATGACGGGCACATGGATACCTGTTTTGTCAACGTAGCCGGGAAGTTCGATGATGGCGTCATTCGGTAAGTTGGTCAGATGATGTTGATTGGGGATATTAATGTGGCCGCGGTAAGGACGCCCCGTTTGCAGGGCTTCCAAAATATAGGAGGCGTGTTCTTCACTGCGCTGTGCCGGGGAAATTTCCGGGGGTTTGTCTTTCAACCAATTGGGGTAATCCGTTTTGAACCAACTGCGCCCCTCTTTGCAGACCCGCAGATAGCCTCCTGTTTCCCCGTTGATCCAGGTGGTTAGATTAATCCATTTGCGAATTTCTGAAGGACGTTTGCGATACCAAGGGAGATACTCGCTTAAATGTCCGTTCGATTCCGTGCTGTAGTATCCAAAACGTCGTAGCACATCAATCCGCACTTTTTCGGTTTTGGAAAAGGTAGGGTGATCTTCAAACAGTTCGAGCAGGCGTGGCAGAAAATCCATGCCACGCCATTCCGCTTTAATGAACCATGTTTGGTGATTGATCCCGGCGGCGATCACATTCACGTCGTTGCGGTGCAGAGTTTCCTGGGGGGCGATCCATTTCTTTCTTCGAGCCAGACGTTCAATACATTGGGTGATCTGCCAGTGGGCACCCTGCACCCCATGACAAAGCCCGATGGTGCGAACCCCGCCGTAGCGGTTACAGGCCCAGGTGTTCATGGCCATGGGGTTGGAGTAGTTGAGCAGGAGGGCTCCCGGCTTGGCAAGTTCCCGGATGTCGCGGCAAAACTCTAGCAACACCGGAATGGTGCGTTGGGCATACATCAAGCCTCCCGCACAAAGGGTGTCGCCCACACACTGATCCACTCCATAACGCAGCGGGATATCGATGTCGGTTTGAAAGGCTTCGAGGCCACCCTGCCGGATCATGCAAAGCACCACGTCGGCGTCCCGGATGGCGGAGCGGCGATCTGTGCTGGCTGTCAGACGAGCAGGAAGGGCGTTGGCTTTGATGTCCCGTTCACACAATCTGGCTACCATTTCCAGATTGCGCGGGGAAAGGTCGGTCAGGGCAAAGTGGGTGTCAGACAATTCTGAAACGCTTAATACATCGTGCATCAGTCGGCGGGTGAACCCGATCGATCCGGCACCTATCATGGCGATTTTTAAACTCATTATTCACTATGTGAGCGGCATCGTAGGCAAAGAAAGTCCTATCCAGCGTTATTTTGCCCAAGCTATCGTCTTTTGTGAAACGCTTGCTTCAAGTTCTTCGTCCTTTGGAAAAGAAAAGATTTTTTCACTTAACCTTGGGGAATCGAGGGCTACTCAACGCAGGGGTTTCGACTGTGGGCCCTGCGGATTCTTATTTTTGGGACGGGCTTAAACGCGGGGTAAGTCCCCGGCAGCCCTTCTGGCTTT
>JAAUTS010000183.1 GCA_012031345.1 Blastochloris sp.
GGAGCTATTGTGATGGGTGACGAGGTTCTTCTTGGCGCAATCCCATGGAAGATATGGATTTGGTCGTTCTTCCACAGCAGCGCAAGGTGGACGTCAACCCTCTCAACCCCAATTATGCTGCAGCATTAGCAAAATGAGAGCCATGCCGAACCTGGCGCTGCACCCAACGCTCACCCGTCCGGCAGTTACCGGACCTCCTGCTGTCGCTTCGCTCCTTGGCAGCAACCGCGCCACGGTCGAGCGTGGCTGACCTTGGACGTCCGCAAAACAATTGAACCTGCATCCTCACTGTGATACACTCCTAACATGACCACACAGTTTCTTACTGATCAGGCTGGCAAGCGAGTGGCTGTCGTCCTTCCCGTTGAGGATTTCAATGAACTCATGGAGGATGTCTCCGATTTGGCTGCAGTGGCCGAGAGACGCAACGAAGAACGAATTAGTCTGGAGCAGGTTAAGGAGCGTTTGATTGCAGATGGACTCCTACCGCGTTGAATTCACACGATCTGCAGAAAAGGATCTCAGAAAGATCGATAAATAGAGGCTCTCCTCAATCTACCAAGAGATTGAGCTTCTTGCTTTCGATCCAAGGCCTCAGGGAGTCAAGAAGCTTGCGGGTGCAGATCGGACTTACCGTAAGATTATGAGACCACTCGCCTTACTGCTCTTACTGAGCTCCACAGCTTTATCATCGGATATCCTCCCATACATTGGCGACTTGGTTTATCGATGGGCCGAAGTCGAGCAACCAAAGACCAAGCGGTCAATATCTCTTGGACTTGCCGACAAAATCGAAAAAATTCGAATCAAAGAATACAAGACTGAAAATTACACCATAAGCGAAGCAGCACAGTTGATTTCACTTTTATCAAGATTCCCCGATCCTCATCAGATCGGAATTTCAATGATAGTAAAAGACGACAATAAGACAAAACTCCCCCAGAATATTACCCTGTCTATGGAAAATGCCTCAGTGGAAGCCATTCTTAAGCGTGTTTGCGAAATCTCAGGATACACCTACAAGGTCGAGGAATATGCGGTGTTTCTTCTTCCGCTAAAATAAAGTCCAGTCACTTCAGAAAGCCCATCTCACTTCATCCCGCTATAACCAGCTACTTTTGATGAAACTTATGAAAAATATAAAATTTGCGCCTTGGCTTTAATCGTATTCGCCATCTGCGTGACCGTGTTCTGTATCTGGCTACAGAATCATGGATTTTCTCCCTGGGTCAAACGCGCGGAATTAGGGAAATGGATGGAGGATGATTCCGCTGGAAAATCCTATTACGTCCAAGCAGTTGAAGGCAGAATGCGAAACGGTGAAGAAGAATATCGGGTCCGTCTTACGCCCTCACCTCAAGGCGTGGAGTGGTACTGGTATTGGTGGTATGCCATGGATTATGATTATTACAAGATGAGGTTGGATCGACTAAATGGCGATGGTTTTGATTGTATATGGAGCCAGTCTTATATGCACTCAGACGGAAAGCCAAAATATCAAGCCGTGTTTTTAAAAATTATAAGGAACCCGAACTAGCCGATTGAACCAACTCGCTAAACGCTCGTTGTTCATGGACGACGTTCGACAGACAAGAGATGATTACTCCAGTGATAGCTCTTTTGTCAGCCGATATGCCAGGATGGGTCTATGTTTTAGCACTCCTTGGTCTTGCCGTTACCGTCTGGGCATTGATCGACTGCGCGATCAATGTGCCCTCACCCAGAAGTCGTGCTACATGGATCTGCCTGATTTATTTCTTTAACATTCTTGCAGCACTTCTTTATTTCTTGAGTCGAATAGACAGAGTTCCCAAAAAAGATAAAAACAATTAAGAAAGTCGTTGGAGACGAGTTTTCATCACTCTTGATCTTGTCCGACTAACATAATAGATAGAGAGTCGAACCAGTCGATTCAACCAAGGAGCTTTCAGCCCTTGGTTGATCGAGGACCTTCGGTAGAATTATGAAATTTTTCGGAGTTATTTTACTCTTTACGATTACCTTGCTGAACGCGGTTCGAGCAGACTCAATTAGGATTCGGGGCAACGACACTCTTGGGGCAAAGCTGGTTCCCATGCTCTGCAAGTCCTACAAGCTGAAGACGCCAGCCAATAGCTTTGAAATCGTTGTGGAAGATGTCAGCAGCGCGTTCACAATGCTACTTGATAACCATGCGGATATCGTCATGTCCTCTCGTAATCCAAGGAAGGAAGAGATTGACCAATTTTCGGCTCGTGGAGTTCGTCTTGCTCGTCACGACGCGATGATCCATTGCCTCGTTTTGGTAATCAATCCGAAGAATTCGATTACCACATGAGCCGAAAACAGGTCGAAGCGGTTTTTACCGGCGATGTAATGAATTGGTCTGAAGTTGGCGGTCCTAACGCTCCAATTGTGGTCTACAATCGAGATACTTCCTCTGGCTCTTTTCACGACTTTCAACGGATAGCAATGAATGGCCGCAATTATACAAAATCAGCTATCAGATGGCCGAACTCTGATCCCATAACTACCGCGATTAGTCGGGACCCGTTTGGAATTACTTTTTTGGGTTTCGCATATGCAAACGATCCAGCCATCAAAACAGTGAAAGTTGATACGCTTTTGCCGTCTGATAATTCATATCCATACCGTTGGCCTAGCTTCTATTTTACACGAGCTGACTCAAAGCAGTCCGTAAATGACTTCATTGAGTGGGCTACTCATTCTCAAGAAGCGCAAGTGCTTATGGCGAGGGAAGGATTTATCCCGGCACAGAAATGAAAAGGAGAGAAAATCTTAACCAGAAATTCCAGCCAAGCCCCTTTACTCCGCATTCCCAATAACTCTCTGGCCACGGATTCTTTTAAAAACGATACGTTTATCAGCTGGTCAGTTGGACCTTGTTTTTTCCAAGGCTTTGGACAAGGCAACGGCCAGGGTTTGGGCGGTCATGGGTTTTTGGATCAACTCCAAGATGCCTTTTTCCTGCAACTGTTCACGGGTCAAGGTCCCGCTGTAACCCGTAACGAGCAGCACGGGTAGGTCCGGTCGCACTTTGTGGATTTTTTCCGCCAATTGAATGCCCGTCAGACCCGGCATGGTCAGGTCCGTGATCAATACATCCCACAAGTCGGGATTTTCTTCAAACAAGGTCAGGGCTTCCAGCGGACGGATCCGATAATCTGTAACGTAACCCAGACGTTGTAAAATCCGGGACAGGGCACGACAAATCTTGACCTCGTCATCCACCAATAAAATTCGCTGTCCCATGCCGGGGGTAAACTCTTCCGTCACCCCGGCCGGCTCGTTTTGCAGTTCGGTCACCGCCGGAAAATAAAGTCGGAATCGTGTGCCCCGTCCCAGAGCGGACTCGACCTCAATCCTGCCCCCATGCGCCTGCATGATGCCATGCACCACGGACAAACCCAGACCCGTCCCCTCCCCCGGTGCCTTGGTGGTGAAAAAAGGATCAAAGATGCGCTTGGTCGTTTCCTCATCCATGCCCACACCGTTATCGGAAACACTGAGTACCACACAGTCTCCTTCCATCAGATCCATGGGCTTGGGGTGGGAAGACTTGCGGGAAGAGTCCAGCCTCTGCAAGCCCACCTCGATTTTGCCCGCATCCCCGCTCAAAGCCTGCGCGGCATTGGTGCATAAATTCAAGATCACCTGCTGAATCTGGGTCGAGTCTCCCATGATGCAGGGAATGTCCCGGCCATAATCCACCTCCAACTCCGCCTGCGCCGGCAGGCCCGCCTTCAACAACTTCATGGATTCCGCAATGAGCGCGGGCAGACGCAGGACCTTGGTCTCGTTCTTGTTTTGACGGCTAAAGGAAAGGATCTGCTTCACCAAATCGCTCGCACGATCCGCCGCCTGTAGGATGTGCGCCATGTTTTCCTGTTGCACCCGGTTGCCCTGCGCTTCGGACTCCGCCAACTCCGCGTAGGAAATGATGGCAGTAAGGATGTTGTTGAAGTCATGGGCAATCCCACCCGCCATTGTCCCAATCGCCTCCATCTTCTGAGCCTGCCGCAGTTGCGCCTCTAAAAACTCCTGCTTCCGGCGCGCCTCCCGCTGTTCAGTCACATCTTCACAGGTGCCGATCCAGGTGTGGATGCGACTCTGACTGTCCCGCACGGGCACCGCCTTGGCCGCCATGACACGGTAAACACCATCCTTACGGCGCAGACGGTATTCGTGTTGGTAATTGGTCCCGCTATCCAGACTCTGCTTCCACTTTTGCATCATGCCCGGTAGATCCTCGGGATGAACGGCCTCCGCCCAGCCGTAGCCCGCTTTTTCTCCGTCGTTTTGTCCCGTGAACTCAGCCCATGCTTTCAAATCCATGGTCGTCCGCCCCTCCGCATCCGCCATCCAAACCATGTGACTAAACGCCTCCACCAAGGAACGATAAAGCTCCTCACTTCGAATCAGGGCGTTTTCCGCATTCACCCGTTCCGTGATGTCAGACATCACCCCCATCATCCGCACCCGATTACTTTCCCGATGCGTGTGAAACACCCCATGATCCTCGACGTGGATGTAGCTGCCGTCCCGACGCCTGAACCGATACTTCACCTGGTAGGCGGACGTGCTGTCCAAGGCATCCGCCAACAAAGCCAGGGCCCGCATCCTGTCTTCCGGGTGGATCTTATCCTCCCAGTCCTTGATTCCCACTTTTTGAAACTCCGCGTGGCTGTATCCCGTGATGGCTTCCACCGCCCCATCCCATTCGATGTGGCCCGTCTCCAAGTCATAATCATAAACCAACTGCCCCGTCTGCTCCACCACGATGCGGAACCGCTCATGGCTCAGTTCCAGGTCCTTTTGCATTCGGACCTGCTGTGTGGTGGTGAAGGGCACTGCTTTCATTTCAGGTGCGTGATTTTACCGTCCCTCGTTCCAACCGCAACCTTTTGCTTGGGAGTGCCCATTTCTTGAGTTATCTTGTGTCCATGCGGTTCGCATCCCCATCCCTCCCTTTCGCCGCAGTCTTCCTGGCCCTCGTTCTGATGTGCTCAGCCGCCAGACAAGCCCAAGCCCTGCCCGCGTTTTCCGATCAAACTCTGGGCGAGTGGTGGAAAAAACATGAGAACCCCAGGCTCTGGCCCCAGGCACTTCAAACACTGGATGCCGAACTGACTCAAGTCCACCAAAGCCAAGCCCAGGACAGCTTCAGCCGTCACCCCGATTTCAGTTCCTGGTTCCTGACCCGTGAATGGCTCCGACTCGGCTTGACTCTAAACTTCCCCTCAGACAATCCCGCCCTGCTCTCCGCCTTCCTTCAACTCGGCCAATCCCCACAGCTCAGTCATCGCTTCATCCTCAGCCTGGACCCCGAGGATGACCCGGCCCAGGCCTGCCTCATCTTCACCCGTCTTTACGCGACTCATCCGGAAGAGGTAAAACAATACAGCAACCTCGCCATCGCCTACGCCGTGGTCTTTGATCAACCCTTCCCGCAGAACTGGCCTCATCATCAGGTCAAAGCCACCGCACTCCCCCTGGATCACGGCGACCCTGTCCTCCGTTTCCATGACTACGTTGAAGCCAACGAAGCCGGTCAACGTTGATCTCAACCTCAAAGACTATTCCGTGGCCGAACTGAAGTTCGTGGTGGACTCAAGCATCAGCCTGGACGAACTGCGTTACGCCCGTCGCAGCTCGAAAATTCCCCGCAACAAATTTGAGCGCGCCTTTTCCTTCATCAAGTATGACTTCACGCGCATTCAGTCCCAGGCCTTCGTTTGGCCGCACCCCAGCTATCGACTGGCCGACATCGAGGAGCAAGGCGGCATCTGTGTCGATCAAGCCTACTACGCCGCCATGCTC
>JAAUTS010000002.1 GCA_012031345.1 Blastochloris sp.
GTAAAGCCTAACGTTCAATAATACGAACAAAATTTAATGTCAGAGAAATTTTAATCAGTGCTTTAGTCATGGCGCGCATCCTGAGCCTGACATATCCCCCCAGTCAAAATTAAAGATAAAAGTTGTTCACAACTCCTTTTACCCTTTCGCAAAGACTTCAACATCAACACCTAACATGATGTGACAATCAGGTGAATTTTTCGGGACGAGAATGACATGATGCACCCTGAACCTCTTTCACTCGCCTAACAGGGCGAACGCAGTTCATGTTGCTTGACAAGAATGGCTTGAATTGGGGTAGCACTGGCATCTAACCCGCAAGATCGTGCGTCCCGTCCTTAGGTTCCCGACCCACTGGATCACCACGTCGCGTTGCTTCTCACGATGACGGAAGAGGGGGAGACACCCCTGCTACAGCTGAATTTTAATGCAGCTATCCTGTTAGTTTTGAAGTGGAGGGGAGCCTGGAGGAGGCTTTGTTTTGCTCTCAGATAGCGGTGTTTATGATGAGAACTGAGCTTGGCAGAGGGAGATGGAAAGAGTTGGGCAAGTTGGAACTTGGGGGATTCGCGCTATGCTGGGCAGGATGAATTCATGGCGTTTTTGGGCATTTTTTGGAATCCTGCTGAGTTTGTATGGGGCCTTGCATTGTTATGTGGGTTACAGGTTGTGGAGCACTTTGGGGCAGGAGGCTTGGGCCCGAGTCGCTATCGTGGTGGTTTTGGTTCTGGGTTTTTTGAGTTATCCGCTGGGACGATTTTTGGAGAAGCAGGGCTGGATTGGGTTGGGAGAGGCGTTAGGAATGCTGGGCGCCTTTTGGATGGCGGGAGTGGTGTATGCGCTGCTGGGTTTGGCTCTTTTACATTTGATGTATATGGGATTTCCTGGCTTGCCTAAAGGCTGGGGGGAGCTTGGGATCGGGTTGAGCATTGGGGTGTTGCTGATTTGGGGGCATTGGAATGCCACGCAAGGGAAAGTGACCCGGTATGACTTGGAGTCGTCGAAGGCGTTGCCGGGGGGGCGTTTGAACATGGTGGTGGTTTCGGATATTCACATGGGAAGTCTGGTGAATCGGGAGAGGGTGCAAAGGTTGGTGGAGGAGATACGTGTTCTGGAGCCGGACATTGTGTTGATGCCGGGAGACTTGCTCGACGAGGATTTGGCGCCAGTGCTGAGGGGAAACCTGGGAGCTTTGCTTGGGGAGATCAAAGCACGTCACGGGGTGGTTGCTTCGACCGGGAACCATGAATTCATCGGTGGGGTGGAGGAGGGGGTGGCGTATCTGCGGAGCCATGGAGTGCGTGTGTTGCGGGATGAGGTGGCGGAGCTTGGGGATTTCATGGTGGTGATTGGGCGGGAGGATGTGGCGGCGAAACGATTTGGCTCGGAGCGGGAAGAGCGGAGTTTGCAGGAGCTGACCCAGGGCCTGGATCCGGGGAAGCTGTGGGTGGTTTTGGATCACACGCCCGTTCGACTGGAGGAGGCGGCGCGGGCAGGGGTGGATCTTTCGCTCTCGGGGCACACGCATCACGGGCAGTTTTGGCCCTGGAATCTGGTCACGAGCCTGATGTATGAAGTCAGTCGCGGCTACAAGCTCAAGGCGGGGACTCATGTGGTGGTCTCCAGCGGCTACGGAACCTGGGGACCTCCGGTGCGGATTGGCAGCAGGTCGGAGATTGTACAAATCATACTGAAAACACGCACTGAATAAGCGTTCAGGGTTTGTTGCCAAAGGATGGACGCTGTGATATTCTCAACACTCATGTCTAAAGACTCCAAAGCACCCAAGGTGCCCAAGTTACCCAAAGCCCCTCAACGCAACCCGACGCCCGGCTCCAGCGATGGTCAACCTTCCGGCAACTGGAAAGGCTTGACCCTGTTTTTGATTGCCTCCTCCATCCTCTTGTTGGCCTTCATGGCCCATCGGATGCAAACCACGGGTTCGGTCAAGGAACTGACTTTCAAAGAGTTCCAGACCCAACTGGAGGAGGGGCAAGTCAAGTCCGTGCTTCTCTTTGCCGAACCTTCCACGGGAATGGTGCATCTCGAGGGTGAGCTGAAGCCGCTGGGTGCAGTTGATGGAGCGGAGCCGGTTTTGGTCAATGGGGAACCGCAGGGGCAGAAGTTTAAAACTTTTGTGGTGCTCAGTTTCCAGAAAAATCTGGATGAAATCCTGGCCAAGCACGGCTTCAGCAGCATCCCGCAAGCTTACAACAACAATCCGACCTGGCAGATCTTGAACTTTCTGCTGCCTTTTCTGCTTTTTATTTTGTTGATGTATTTCTTCTTCCGCCAACAAATCAAAATGGCAGGCAAGTCCGCCTTCAACTTCGGCAAGAGTAAGGCCAAGATGATGAACAAGGACAAAAATAAGATCACCTTCAAGGATGTGGCCGGGGTGGATGAGGCGAAGGAAGAGGTCAGCGAAATTGTAGAGTTCTTGAAAGATCCCAAAAAATTCCAGCGTCTCGGTGGTCGTATTCCCAAGGGTATTCTGATGGTGGGTTCCCCCGGCACAGGCAAAACGCTGTTGGCTAAAGCTATCGCGGGTGAGGCGGATGTTCCTTTCTACGGCATCAGTGGTTCGGACTTTGTGGAGATGTTTGTCGGCGTGGGAGCCTCCCGGGTTCGTGACATGTTTGAACAGGGACGCAAATCAGCCCCTTGCCTGATCTTCATTGACGAAATCGATGCGGTGGGTCGCAGTCGTGGCCATGGCCTGGGCGGCGGACATGATGAACGTGAGCAGACCTTGAACGCCATGTTGGTTGAAATGGACGGGATCGACACCCAGGAGGGGGTCATCATCATCGCCGCCACCAACCGCAAGGACGTGCTCGACCCGGCTTTGTTGCGTCCCGGACGCTTTGATCGTGAAGTCATCATCAGCCTGCCGGATGTCAAAGGTCGCGAGCAGATTCTTCGGGTTCATGCCAAGAAGGTGAAGCATGCCGAGAACGTGGATTGGGCGGTGATTGGGCGAGGCACACCGGGCTTTTCCGGGGCGGAACTGGCCAACCTGATCAATGAAGCGGCTCTGCTGGCGGCGCGGCGCGGGGCGGAAGCGATTGAGATGTCTGATCTGGAGGAGGCCCGCGACAAGGTTCGTTGGGGTCGCGAACGTCGCAGCATGGCCATGACGGAGGAGGAAAAGAAAAACACCGCCTACCATGAAGCGGGACACGCCATTCTGAGTGTGTTGTTGGAAAACACCGATCCGCTGCACAAGGTGACCATCATTCCCCGCGGCCCATCCCTGGGCGTGACCATGTCGCTCCCGGAAAAGGATGCGGTGAGTTATTATCGCAAGAAGATGTTAGATATGATGTGCATGATCATGGGCGGACGCGTGGCGGAAGAAGTCTTCCTGGGAGATGTCTGCAGCGGTGCCTCCATGGACATCCGCCAGGCCACCATGATCGCCCGGAAGATGGTTTGTGAGTGGGGCATGAGCGAGAAGCTGGGCATGGTGAACTACGGGGAGAACGACGACTACGTTTTCCTTGGACGCGAAATTTCCAAGTCCCGCAGCTACAGCGAAGCGACAGCCCAGGAAATTGACAGTGAAGTGAGAGGATTGGTTAGCGAAGCCCATGAAAAGGCCCGCAGCCTGATCTCTGAACACCGGGACAAGGTGCAGGCTATCGCCTTGGCCTTGATGGAATACGAAACTCTCGATGGCAAACAGGTCGAGGACATCGTGCGCACGGGTCGGATGAGCAATCCTCCGCCGAAAAACGTGAGTCCGCCCGCCACACCATTGCCGGATGAAACTTTGGATGCCGCGCCCAAACCGGAGAAGAAGAAGGATGACGACGGCCTTTTACCCGGATTGCAGGGTGCTCCCGCCGGAGCCTGAGTTTTGTTCTGAGAAAGGGTCCGCTCGGTTCCCTGGTTTTTGGACGGAGACTTGAGGATTCCTCATGACATGGAAACATGCCCAAGGCCGCTTTGAGATGGGATCGAGTCCCCTGCTCATGGGGATCGTGAATCTGACGCCTGATTCTTTTTCCGACGGCGGCGTGTTTCATCAAGTGGACAAGGCTCTGGCTCGTATTGAGGTTTTGAGAGAGGAGGGGATGGATCTGGTGGATCTGGGGGCGGAATCGACCCGACCGGGGGCCTCTCCTGTTTCGTGGAGGAAGAGTGGCGGCGACTGGAGGCGGTGTTGAAGGGAACGCTGGCGCGTTGGCCGGATCTGGTGGTATCGGTGGATACCTACAAACGGAGGTTGCCCGGCGAGCCTTGGCGGAAGGGGCGGCGATTATTAATGACGTGGGGGAGGGTTTTGGGATGAGGGTATGGCGGAGTTGTTAGCTGAATACAAGGAGGCGGGATATGTCTGCATGCACAGCCAAGGTCGGCCCCAGACCATGCAGCAAAATCCCGTATATACCGAACATGACGTGGTGGGAGAGTTGGAACATTTTTTTAAGGAACGCATCCGGGCCTTTGCTCAAAGATGCGGCAACTTGGAGCGATTGGCGATTGATCCGGGGATAGGGTTTGGGAAAACCTTGTCCCATAACCTAGCAATCATCGGCGGGGCTCAACGCTTTCAAGAACTGGGTCAGCCCGTGGTCTGGGGCCTGTCCCGCAAGTCCTTTGTTTCTCAGGCACTGGGAGTGGGGGCCGGGGAGCGATTGATCGGCAGTCTGGGTGCCTCGGCCCGTTTACTTCACGCGGGAGGCTCTCAAATCTGGCGGGTTCACGACGTGGCGGCGCACCAACAATTTATCCGTATGTGGTCCGCTTGCTCCTCTGGCTAGGGAGTCTTCTGGCACAGAAGGCCTAAACTTTCTTTTTCAGATTAGTCAGCCTTGCTTCAGGGAGTGAGGCGCATGGACGGGAAGACTCAAGGCGGCAGGTGATCAACCAGCCGCAGCGAGCGAATTCCGTTTCGTTTTCCCAAGGGCAAGAGTTCCGTTGGGTTCAAGGTTTAAGCTTGAGTTAGGAAACGAACTTTTTGATGAGTTGCAGACCCTTTTCCAGATTCTCCATGCTGGTGGCGTAGGAGATGCGGATGGTCTTGTCATCCCCGAAGGCGAGGCCGGGAACGACGGCGACTTTTTCTTCTTCCAGCAAGTCTTTGGGCAAACTTGGAGGAGGTCATGCCGGTGGCGGAGATGTCCACCAGGAAGTAGAAAGCTCCCATGGGTTTGACGTAACTGAGGGAGGAGATGCCATCGAGGATTTCACAAACCCGGGCGCGACGTTTGCTGTATTCTTTGAGCATGTCGCTGACGCAATCCTGGGGTCCTTTGTAGGCGGCCCAGGCACCTTTTTGGGCAAAGGAGGTGGGGTTGGAGGTGGAGTGGCTTTGCAGGGACTCAATCTTGGCCGCGATGTTTTTCGGTGCTGCGACATAGCCGAGACGCCAGCCGGTCATGGAGTAGGGTTTGCTGAAGCCGTTGATAGTGAGGACTTGTTCGTAGATGTCCTTACTGAAGCTGGCGATGGAGACGTGTTTGGCGTCGTCGTAGATCAGTTTTTCGTAGATTTCATCGGAAAGGATGAGCATGTCTTCGTCCAGGGCCACATCGGCCAGAGCGGCCAGTTCATTTTCTGTATAGACGGCGCCAGTGGGATTGCCGGGGCTGTTCAGGATGAGCATTTTGGTCAGGGGGCTCATGTATTCCAGGAATTGGTCCGGGGTAATTTTGTAACCGCTTTCCGCCGTGGTGGGAACAATGACAGGTTCACCACCGACGAGTTTGACCATCTCCGGGTAGCTGGTCCAGTAGGGGGCGGGGATGAGCACTTCATCGCCGGGGTTGATGCTGGCCAGTAGGGCATTGTAACAGGCGTGTTTGGCACCGCAGGTCACGATGATCTGGGAAGGGTCGTAATCCAACTGGTTGTCCGCCTTGAGTTTGTCGCTAATGGCGGCGCGCAGTTCGGGGATACCGGCGGCGGGGGTGTATTTGGTGAATCCGGCATCGAGAGAGCCCATGGCAGCGGCTTTGATGTGCTCCGGGGTGTCAAAATCGGGTTCTCCCGCGGCGAAGGCGATGACATCCAGCCCTTCGGTTTTCATGGCTTTGGCTTTGGCATCAATGGCCAGCGTCAAGGAGGGCGATAACTTTTCTGCGCGTTCTGAGATTTCCATAGGGAGAAAAACGTACACAAGGCGATGGAATGAGGCGAGTTCTTTTCTCGAAAAAGTTCCGAGGGGGGGAGGGGGGAGTAGTTTCGGGTTTCGGGTTGAAAGGGGATTTCTGATTTCGAATTGAGGGAGTTACTACTTACGGAAAACTATCCCTCTTGACAAATTCACAACTTTCAGTATTATCTGAAAATATAGTATGAGTCAGGAGTTAAAAACCCCTCTGTCGCAGGCCAAAGATGACTTTGTCACCCAGTGGGGGGCGATTGGGAGTGCCTGGGGGATCAATCGCACGATGGCACAGATTCATGCCTTGCTGATGGTCACGGCCCGGCCTCTGAGCACGGATGAAGTCATGGATGAGCTGAAGATCAGCCGTGGAAATGCGCACAGCAATTTACGCGAATTAATCGGCTGGGGTTTGATCCGCAGTGTGATTCGTAAGGGTGAGAGGAAGGAATATTTTGAAGCGGAAAAGGATGTCTGGAAGATGTTTTGCATCATTGTGCGGGAACGGAAACGTCGCGAGATCGACCCCGCGCTGGAGGTGTTGACCAGGTGCCGCCAGGCGACCAAGGGCTTGAAGGGGGAGGAGGCGGAGGTTTTCCAAAAGCAGATTGCGGCTTTGAGTGACTTTGTGGCGGTGGCGAACCGGGTCATGGACAAGGTGGCCAATGGCTCGGAAAGCCAGCTCATGCCTTTGGCTTTGAAGATGATCAAATGAAATCATTTTGCCATCAACTTTCAAATTTTATTGAAACTACAAAAAGAAAGGGAAATTAAAATGAATGCGGTGGTTTGGACTTACATTGTTTATCTGGCACTGAGCCTCTTCCTGACGGTCTGGGTGGCTCACACTTTACATCGAAATGGCAGAGTCTTCCTGGTCGATGCTTTTCATGGGAACGAAACCCTGGCCGATTCGGTCAATCATCTTTTGGTGGTGGGTTTCTACCTGATCAATATCGGCTTTGTCAGCTTTGTCCTCAAGACGGGCGAAGCCATCACCACGGTGCAGGTCAGTTTTGAAATTCTGAGTGGCAAGATGGGCACGGTGTTGCTGGTTCTGGGGCTGATGCACTTTTTCAACCTCTTCCTCTTTTCGAGGCTACGTCGCCGGGCCCAGCTCGGAGCAGTGCCGCCTCCGGTGCCGCCGACTCAAAGAATTCCGGTGCTGTGATGTTGAAACCAGGGAATATCCAATGAAAAAAATGACCTTACTTTATGACGCCAGTTGTGGCATCTGCCGTGAATCGCGGACCTGGCTGGAAACCCAGAATACCTGGATCCAACTGGAGTTCCTGGCCCTGCAATCGCCCGACTTGAGCATCCGTTTCCCTGGCATTGAGAAGTATCGACCGATGGAACAGTTGCTCGTGGTGGGAGAAGGGGGTGAACTTTATCAAGGGGCTGATGCCTGGATCATGGTGTTGTATGCCTTGGTGGAGTATCGCGAGCTTTCGCTCAAGTTAGCTCATCCGATTCTGAAACCTTTTGCCCGAAAAGCCTATGAAGCCGTGGCGCGGAACAGGCATGTCTTATCGGCTTTTCTTGGCAAAAGTGAAGGGGATGAAGAAGCCCTGAAGACGGTTTTGGAAAATCAGGACTCGGCCCGCTGGCTCTGTCAGTGTGATGGAGAATGCCATGTCCTGCGCCCTGGGGAAGCGGGACGGAATCGGAGGGCGGCATGAGCGGGGCTGTTCGTCGAGTCCGAAGGCCGTGGTGGCGACAAATCCTAGGGATCTTGGTTTCGTTGCTGGCGGGTTGGGTGACGGGATTGGGGGCTTTGGTTCCTTTTGCTTTGATTTTTTTCCAGCGTGAATGGAGAGGGGAAGCCTATTGGTTATTATTTTACTTCGCGCTGTTCAGTCTGCCCGTGATTCTGGCGGCGGGGCTGCTGGTGTTTACGCCTGTGTATTGTTGTTTGAGTGGAGAATCTTCATTTTGGAAAGTCAGCAATGCATGTTGGCTGGGCGCGGGCTCGGGTTTGGGGATCATGCTTCTGCTGGTTTTGGGGACAGCCTGGGCCGCAGCTTGGAGAGAGGGAAGTGTTTTGAATTTCGAGGATCTCGCGGAACCGATGATTGGGATGATGCTGGTGGGAGCCATAGGCACAGGCCTGGGTGCGGCTTGGGTGGCGGCCCGGACCCGATTTTATTTCAGGGAGCTGGAAGGAGAGCTGTGATGAAAGTTTTTTGGTGGGGTCTGACGGATTTCCGGACACAGGCGATTCAGTGGCAGAATCACGCATGGAGTTGGTCCGGGATTCCTTGGGCGGGCTGGACGGTGATGAGTCTGATGGCAGTGATGGGATCGCTGATCTATGGATATGCCTTGGTCACAACGGCGGGCCTGTCGATGGGTTGGGAGGGCGGTGTCCTGGTGGCGGTTCCGGCCGGGTTGGGTTGGTGTGTGCTGGGTTTGGCCTTGCTGGGGTTGACCAAGAGGCACCCTATTTTTCTGGCACAAGTCTGTTTGGTCAGCATGTTTTGGGGGGAAATCTGGTTGTTGTGTGGAGCGGTGCTGAATTTGGCGGTGATTGATGCGCTGGGCTGGTCCGATCGAGAGGTGTGGTTTTTTAATGGAATCTGGATTTTGCTTTCCAATCTTTTGATGTTTTTCGTTTGGAGTGTGTCCTTGATTCAGGTGGGGGAATCCTGGAGGAAACTCCTTTTCCTTTGGCTGGTTGTATTGAATGGAACAGGGCTGTTGGCCTTTTTTCTGTTGCGATCCCTTTGGAGACTATGATGAACATCAAGCATCCCGTGGCCATGTGGGGAAGAATCCAGCGATGCTGGCTCCTGTCTTATCGGGCACCCAGGGAAGAAGTCGCCGCGCGTCTGCCTGAACCTCTGCAGCCAGTGACCAAGGAGGGTTTTGGTTTTTATAATGTAGTGATTTGTCAGATTCATAAGATGAGGCCCTGGCCTTTACCGCCGTGGTGTGGGTTCAGTTACTGGCATGTGGCCTACCGAATCCAGGCACAATTTCAGAGCTTGGATGGAAGCTGGGTGCAGGGACTTTATTTTCTCCGCAGCGACTGCGATCTAGCCTGGCTGGTTCCGCTGGGGAATTTTTGTTCAGATTTTCGTTTTCATCAGGCACGGATCCTGTGTGAAGAAGGTGGGGGCTCCACCCGGATTGAGGTGAAATCGCCTGGTGCCTCCATGTGTGTGGACATCCCGAACCGTGAGCCCCGGAAGCCTGTGGCGGGGAGTCCTTTTGCCTCCGTGGAGGAAGCAGCTCGTTTTCTCAAGTATCAGCCGAGGGGATTGGGCGAACCGAGAGGGGGTGTTGTGCCAGTGTTGCAGATACGTCGGAAGGAGGAGGCATGGAAATACTGCGTGAAAGAGCTGCGGATCGATAAAATGGAATTTTTAGAAGGATCCAAGGCCGTGCCGGAGTTGTGCACCCAGGTGGAAGCGATTGATTATGTCTGGGGCAGGGCGGAGATGCTTGCCTCGGCCCCTCGTTAAAGCGCACAAGAAGGATTTTTACCAACTTTGTCTTTGTCACATGGTTGTGACATGGTGGGAATAGAGTTAGTCTGTGAGCGTGGATGCCATCAGCCCTGAAGTGTGGATCAAGGAACGATATCGCGTGGTGCAGGCGATTGGGGCCGGAGGTTTGGGGCAGGTTTTTTACGGAATGGATGAGCAGTTGCAGCGTCCTGTGGCGATCAAACGTTTGAAGGAAGGGGGCTACATCCATGAGAAGTATCGGGATGGTTGGGTTGAGGCGCGGGCCCTGGCCAGTCTGCAGCATCCCAATGTTGTGACTCTCTTTGACTTCGGTGAAGATGAAGAAGGTGCGTATTTCATCATGGAATACATCGCGGGGGAGACCATTGAAAAACTGGCCACCATGACCCGCTTCACTGAGAAAGAGTTTGTCAACATCGCCCGGCAATGTCTGGTGGGAATTGCCGCCGCGCATGAGCTGGGTTTGGTGCATCGGGATATCAAGCCGACCAACATCATGTTGGTGCAAGGGGCGGCGGGGCAAACGCTGGTCAAGATTTTGGATTTCGGTCTGGCCAAGTTCCAAAAAGTCCCTGAGCCGCAAACGACGGATCATGACAACAACCTGCTCGGCTCGATTTATTACATGGCACCGGAGCAGTTCAGCCGGGCACCTGTGGATGGCGGGCGGACTTGTACTCGCTGGGCAATGTTTTTTATTATGCCATGACCGGGCGCATGGCTCATGCGGCGGATTCGGTGGAGCAGATTATTTTTTCACATCTCATGCACCAACCCCATTCCTGTCAACGAGTATCGTCCTGACTTGAATCCGGCCCTGGCTCTGTGGATTCATCAATTGATGAAAAAAGATCCCTTGGAACGTCCTCAAGATGCGGGGGAGGCACTGCGTTATCTGGAAGACTTGGAGAATGCGGTGTTGACCCGGCAGGTTCAGGCCGCTCCGGCCACTCACAACCGTCAGGGGCGTTCGGGTTCGGGCGGAGGCAAGCCATGGATGCTGGGGCTGTGGATCGGCTTGCCTGTTTTGTTAGTGGGAGCTTTGGCCGTTTGGTTTTTATCCCAGCCCAAGGCAGAGCAGCTGGAAGCTCCGGTCGCCGTGCCAATAGTTCCAGTGACGGAAACAGTTCCCCCCGAGCCTGAGCCTCCCCAGGTCATCAGTGATCCCCTGCCTCAACGTGTGGAGTCCGTGCCGGAGCCGATCCAGACGGAGCCGAAAGTGGAGGCAGCGTTCTTGGACCCCCTCGATACGGAGGCGGTCCGCGCTGCGGTGGGACAAACGAGGGAGGTGGAGGGGCGCCCGGTGCGCTTGGGGGAGAACAAGGCGGGGACGATTCTTTATTTGAATTTTTCAGAAAATTTCCGCAACACCCTGACCTTGGTTTTCTTCATCAAGGATCAAGCTCCGGGATTTGGCCGGGAAAGTCTGGAGCCTTATCTGAACAAAAAAATCCGAATCAAGGCCGAGATCAGCGAATACAATGGTGCGCCTCAGATCAAAGTGGATTCCCTGGATCAAATGCAAATGGTGCAGGATTGATGCGATGGCTGACCCGGAAATGGGTGCGGTTCAGGAATGAGTGAATTTGAGACCGATGATGCCCGCGACGATCAAGAAGAGGCAGAGCAGGCGCAGGGCGGAAGCACTTTCTCCATAATAATAAATTCCGATCAGGGTAGCTCCGACGGCACCGATGCCTGTCCAAATGGCGTAGGAAGTGCCGAGGGGCAGTGACTTGGTGGCCTGGGAGAGGAGAAAAACGCTGGTGACCATGAGCGCGAGATTGAGCACCACGGGGCCCGGACGGGTGTAACCTTCGGTCATCTTCATGGTGCCAGCCCAAGCCACTTCCGTGATTCCTGCCAGCAGCAGATAGATCCAGGGTAGAGTGGTCTGACTCATGAAATGGAGTGCTGGTGGGGGAGAGCAAGACTCAGAGCCCCGCCCGGAAGGTTGTTCCGAGCGGGCCAGGTCAGCGTGGTTCTGAAGTTATTCGGGCGGGGCGGGGGGGGCTTTGCGGCTGGAGGGAATTTCGGCTCCATCATTCAGCTTGGCGATCACGGCGGTTTCCACCTTGGCGTAGAGTTCGGGGTTTTTCTTGAGTTCCTCCTTGGCGGCGTCGCGGCCTTGGGAAACCTGGGCACCTTCGAAGAAAATCCAGGCCCCTTTTTTCTCCAGCACATTCAGGTCGATGGCCAGATCCAGCAGGGAGCCGGTTTTGGAGATGCCCTCATTATACATGATGTCGAATTCCGCTTCGGTGAAGGGCGGGGCAACTTTGTTTTTGACCAGTTTGACCCTGGTGCGGTTTCCGATGACGGCACCTTCCGTGGCTTTGATGGCTCCGATGCGGCGGATGTCCACGCGCACGCTGGAGTAGAATTTGAGAGCCTTACCTCCGGGGGTGGTCTCCGGGCTACCGAACATGACGCCGATTTTTTCGCGGATTTGGTTGGTGAAGATGCAGACCGTTTTGGCTTTGTTGATCAAAGCGGTGAGCTTGCGCATGGCCTGACTCATGAGGCGGGCCTGGGAGCCGACCACGGCATCTCCCATGTTGCCGTCGAGTTCGTTTTTAGTCACGAGGGCGGCGACGGAGTCGAGCACGATGACGTCGATGGCGTTGGAGCGGACGAGGGTCTCGAGGATGGTCAGGGCTTCCTCCCCGGAGTCGGGCTGGGAGACGAGGAGTTCGTCCATGTTAACACCGAGCTTGCGGGCGTAGCCGGGGTCGAGGGCGTGTTCCACGTCGATAAAGGCGGCGGTGCCGCCCTTCTTTTGAGCCTCGGCTACTACGGTGAGGGTGAGGGTGGTTTTACCGGAGGATTCCGGGCCGTAGATTTCGATGATACGACCGCGGGGGAAGCCGCCTACGCCCAGGGCGCGGTCATGGTGACACAGCCAGTGGGGATGACGTCGATCTTCATCTTGGCGGATTCGTCGCCCAGACGCATGATGGAGTTGTCGCCAAATTGTTTGACGATGGACTGGATGGCCAGATCGAGATTCTTTTTATCGGCGCTGTTTTGAGCGGCGGTCTTGGGTTCGTTTCGGTCGATTTTTTCAGCTTTGTCAGTTTTGGCAGCCATAGTCTTGTGATGGGTGTGGGATTCAGGTGGTGAGCGCGGAGTCTCGTTGGTTGTGTTTGAGCAAGGCCCGCCGGAACAAATCCAGCGCAGCTTGCGAGGCCATAGTTTTAAAGACTTCCCGACGGGGCACAAGCCGCTTTTCCTCAGTTAGACAGGAAATTGTGCCATCGACAGTTTTTTCGGCCAGGGCCAAGAAGAGGGTGCCGACGGGTTTTTCCGGGCTGCCGCCCTCCGGGCCGGCGATTCCCGTGAGGGAGACGGCCAGATCGGCTCCGCTTCGCAACAAAGCACCGCGGGCCATTTCCTCGGCGGTGGCGGCGGAGACGGCACCGTGGGTGTCGAGGGTGACGGTTGGGACTCCGAGTTCTTCGGTTTTCGAGGTGTTGCTGTAGCTGACCCAACCGCGATGAAAGACAGCGGAGGCACCGGGGACATTGGTGAGGCGATGAGCGAGCAGGCCTCCTGTGCAGGACTCGGCGGTGCTGAGTTGTCGTCCCTGTTGTCGGGCGAGGTGAATGACGACCTGCTCCATATTGTCCTGGCCCTGGGCGTAGATAAATTCCTGAAATTCGGACTGAACGAGCTGGGCCATACGATCAAGCAGAGCCGAGTCGGTGGAGATGAGGCGGAGATCAACTTCTCGGTAACGGGCGCAATAACCGATCTCGACCTGACCGAGGGCCAGCAATGGTTCCTCCACCCTTTGTTGCACTTCGGACTCGCCCAAGCCATGGATTCGAAAACTGCGACAATGGATGGCGGCGGTCCGGGGGGAGAGTTGTTGGAGGAGAGGGATGACCTGTTCCTCGAACATGGGGTAGAGTTCGGAGGGGGGGCCGGGCAGACAGAAGAGGTGACAGTTTTGGTGGAGGAGATGAAATCCGGGAGCGGTGCCGTGGTGGTTGTCGAGGATTTGGGCGGAACGGGGAATCTGGGCCTGAACTTTGACCGATGAGGGCGGGGTGATGCGTCGCCGGGCAAAGTAATCCATGATTTTGGCTTCGATCTCAGGATGATATTCCAAGGGGCAGTGACAGAGATCAGAGACCAGAAAGCGGGTTAGATCGTCCGAGGTGGGGCCGAGTCCTCCGGTGAGCAGGATGACATGAGAGCGCGAAAGGCTTTCGGCCAAAACGTCGCGGATGATGGGGCCATCGGGCAGAGTGTGTTGGCGTTGGATGCGGAGGCCGAGGGGGAGAAGGAGCTGGGAAAAGTAGCCGAGATGAGAATTTTGGACCTGACCCAGCATGAGTTCGGAGCCAGTGTTGAGTACTTCGATGTTCATGAATCAGGGGGCAGCTTAACGCAAGGACGCCAAGAAGCAAAAGAGGCAAGTTGTGGGGGAAGGTTGGGGAATGGATGAAGTGTTGAGGTATGAGCAGAGGGTTGGGATGTTCATTATTCAAGTATCGAGGGAACAAGGTTGGAAGCCCGGTATTGGTGGGTTCCGCCCAGGGGTTTGAGGTCTTGGGCCTCGACGAGGCTGCCGCGTTGCGTTTTGGTGAGGGTGCGGATTTGGGGTGCGGTCGAGATGGCGGGTGAGGATGTCGTATTCGGCGGCTTGGCCCAGGCTGTTGCAGCCGCTGGTGAGAAGTTTTCCGTGCATGGCCGCGATGGGGGCGATGAGGCGGAAGGTGGAAGCGGAGGCGGGAAGGGATTGAGGAGCCTGTGGGCCCAGCATGAGGAAGCTGAATTTCAGATCTTCCAGGGTGAGGCGGAGATGGTTGTTGATCATTTGCAGGCTGCGGGGGAGGGGCCAGGAGCGGACTTCGTGGCACCAATATTTTTTCTGGGCCAGAAGGGGGCAGGTTTCGCGGTGAAGGCAGGGCCCAGATGTTCCAGTCCGTGGAGAGGGCCACCATGTTGCGGAGTTCCTCCAAGCGTTCGCTGCTTTCTTTGAGTGCGGGTTCGAGGATGAGAAGAATGCCTCCGGGTTTGAGGCAGGAGCGGAGTTGGGTCAGCCAGTCGAAGAGAGCGGACAGGGGTTGGGCGGTGAAGGCTTCATTCAAGGCAAAGCTCAGCGTGATCAAGTCCCAGGTCTCGGATTTGGCTCTCCATGATTGGATCTGGGTGAAGTCCGCGTTGTGCTGGCTGAGTTGGAGTTGGGAAAAATTTTTGGCAAGAATATCGCGGTGCAGGTTCTCCGCCAGATGCAGAAGATGTTTCTCCTGATCCACCAATTTGAGATGGATGCGTTCCTTTGGAAACTGTTGATGCAGGCGTTGGGCGGCGGCGAATCCAGCGGCACCCGCGCCGGAACCTAGATCCAGGACTCGGATGCCGCCGGGGCTGGAGACGGGATTCCAGCGGCGAAAATCGAGCAGTTCCCCCAGGGGAAAAAGAGTGCGGACATAAGTCTGGGGAAAGAAGGTGATGCCGTAGGCCAATTGGTTTTGTTTGCTTTGGTAGAGAGTTCTGAAGTCGGCGGCTTCGCTGCTGCGCTCGTCGGTGTAGCGATGGCTGAGAGATTTGGCGTAGGGGGCGAGAACCTTCAGGGCGGCCTGGTCGGACTTGAGGTTGAAAACGTTGGAGGATTTGTTGAAGCCACCAGGCCTCTATTTCAGAGGGGTAGGCGGGAGTAAGAGATCGAAGCACAAGCGGAGCCTAGGGGAATATGCTTGGGAGCCAAGGCAAATGGCTTGGGTTTATTTTCCGGCAGTGCTCGCAACGGCATCGTTTTTGATGAATTGATAGCGGTCGGTCCAGGTCTGGGTTTCGCCGGGGGCCAGTTTGATGTTGAGGAAGGGTTCGACGCACATGGTTTTGTCATGGGCGTAGAAGACCAGCTTGCCGGGGCGATAGTCGATGGTGAGTTGGACGGAGAGTTGGGACTCCTGATGGGAGATGGTGTTGATCAGTCCTTTTTCAAAGCCGGGAGGGATATCGAGTTCGGCGTAGTAACCCTTGTTGGGCACGATGTTGTCGGTGAAGAGGATGGAGTTTTCCTGGATTTGAGCGTGATCCCGAAGGCGGCTGAGCAGGGGAGTGATGGGGAAAGGGAGAGTGAAGCGGTGCGCGGGGCCGACCATGGTTTGATTGAAGGTCAGGAGATTATGATTGTAGAAAACTGTCTCGATGGTTTTGCTGCCTGTGTTTTTCAGCGTGTAAACAATCGCCATCTGCTTGCCGGGTTCAAGGGTGATTCTTTTGGTGTAGGAGTAATTCCAGCCCCGCAGTTCGGGCAGTTCGTGTTGGACTTCGACAAAATTCTCCCCTTGTTCAAGTTTCCAGGTTCCGGGATGAGCCAGGGCATAGCCGTGGGCAAAGAAGTATTTTTTATCGTCCTTGCGGGTGAGGTGACCCACGCCGATTTTAATGAAATTTTCGCCGGGTGCGGCTTCGTCATAACCGAGAGGGCTGTCCATGCCGAATTCACCTGCGGGGCCGGTTACGGAGTCGCCGCCGCCGCGTTTGAAACCGTTTTTCCAAGGGCCATAAAGGATGGTGCCGTCCACGGTGGCTTCGTAGATCATGCTGGAATGATCGAAGCGCGAGCCTCGATAAAAGCCTTTTTCAGGATCGGGCAAGGCGATGAGGAGGGAAAGTCCATCTTTCTCCAAGGTAAGCCGGGGCCAGTCCTGGGATTTGATGTCAGGTGCTTCCGTTTTTTGTGCGGGGGCCGCCGCAGGAGGGGTTTTGTTTTCCGGGGTTTGGGCTGGGAGTGGATCGGCATGGAGCGATAGCGCGAAAAAGCTCAGAAAGATCAGGAAGGATTTGTTCTTTGGAAACATAAAAACAGAGTAAAGGGGTGTAAGTTCGAGAGCAAGAGTCACTTTTTCTGGAGCTTCCATTTAGAGTTGGTAATCCGTGGTATTTGCAGGCTTAATGATATCTGCATGTCCGAACCTAAAGAATCCGCGCCTTTGATTTGGTTAAGAAACAAGTTTTTGACCGGCTTGTTTGTGGTCATTCCCTTGTTTGCCACCTTTTGGATTTTGAAGTTTCTCTACAAGGTAATGAGCGGCTTTGCCGAGCGCTTGGTCAAGACTTTGGTGGAGGTGTATCGGCCCTTGATTCCTAACTTTTTGATTGTTGACGGCACGATCCCGTTCGCCGCGCTTTTTATCACCCTGGCCACGGTGATCGCGGTTGGGTTGTTAGCAACCAATGTTTTTGGCCGGAAGATTGTCGAGTGGATTGAGTCGGCCCTGCATCGTGTGCCCTTGGTCAATTTGATTTATCCTGTGGCCAAGCAGGTGGTGGAATCCCTGAAGGAACTGGGGAATGCTCAGACGGAGGAAAGCCGCAAGCCGGTGGTTTTTTTGCGGTATCCGGGGACTTTGGGATATTTTATCGGGTTTCAGACCGGAAGATTCAAAAGCGCGGAGGGGAAAAGAATGGTGACGGTGTTCCTGCCCACGGCGCCGAATCCGATCACAGGTTTTGTGTTGGCCTTTGAGGAGACGGATGTGGTCAACAGCGACATCAAGTATGAGGATGCCTGGAAGATGATTGTTTCCGGGGGACTGGTAACGCCCAAGAACATCAGTTTCGGAACCACAACCACAGCAGCAGTCCCAGTCCCAATACCAGTCGATACCAAGCAAACGGGATGAAGCTGTGGGTTCGTATAAAACCGAGCAGCCATTTGACCACGATGAAGGCTACGACCATGGAAACCAAGAAGCCCAGGGCGAAGTGTTGCCATTCCTCCTTGGGCAGATTGCCGTGGTCATGGATTTCTGAGAGCAGGCCATAGACGCTGGCGGCCAGCAAGGTGGGGATGCCGAGGAGAAAGGAAAACTCCGTGGCCATCATGCGGGAGCTGCCCATCATCATGGCGGCGATGATGGTGGTGGCGGATCGGGAACTGCCGGGAAAAACAGCGGCCAGCACCTGAGCGAGGCCGATCACAATGGCCATGGGCCAGGTGATGTGGTCGCGGGGTTGATGTTTTTTCAAATGATGCTCGGCGGCGAAGATTAGCAGGGCGCCGATCAAGACGGCCCAGGCTACGGGTGCGGGATCTTCCGGCAGTTGAAGACCGAGGAATTTACAGACCAAGGCAAGGATGACGGTCAGGAAAAAGCGGCGGCCAGTTTCAGGATATAATCGAGTTGTTCCGGTTGCCGCCAGTGTAGTGCGAGATGCACCAGTTTTTCACGATAGATCAAAACCACGGCCAGGACCGCTCCCGACTGGATGCCGATGTTAAAAAACTCCGAACGCAGATTTCCCATGAAGTATTCGGCTAAGAGAAGGTGGCCAGTGGAGGAAATGGGAAGAAACTCGGTAATTCCCTCGATGACACCCAAAAGAACGGTTTGCAACCAATCTGACATAAAGAAAGAGCATCGGGATTTGTCTGCGCTTGCCAAGAGCAGAGTTGGTGAGGGCCTGTCACTTTTTTGTATCGCTGCGGTGATTTGGTCAGAGATGGGAACTTGGGCAGTTCATGGATGCGCTGGGTGATATTTGACTTGTGCCGGGAGCGGGCTTGGGCTGGATTGGCGGCATGTTTTGTTGGCGCAGATCAAGGTTAAGTCAGCCGAGGGACGTCCTGCTTTTGGGGGTGTTGGTCTTTTTTGGTGGGAGCATTTTGTTGCAGGGGCGGGCAGGAGCGGAGGAGAAGGGATGGTTCAGGATCACGGCGGCGAATTTGACCAGTGGCAATCAACAATCCTATGATCCGGGGCATGGGAGCCGTATTTTGCAGGGCTTGCGTCCTGATGTGGTGTTGTTACAGGAGGCGCGCTTTGGGGACAAAAGTTTGGCTCAGTGGCTGGGTTGGGTGCAGGCGGTGTTGGGAGGTGATTTTGTTGCTTATCGGGAGAAGGCGGAGTTGCCCAATGCCATATTGAGCAGGTTCCCTATTTTGGAGTCAGGTTCCTGGGACGATCCCGAGCAGGTGAACCGGGACTTTGCCTGGGCGCGGCTGGAGTTGCCGGAGGGACGCAGGCTGTTGGTGGTTAGTGTGCATCTCTCAGCCCGCAGCGCGGAGAAACGACAGAATTCAGCCAAGGCTCTGGCCCGCGAAATTACGGAGGCACGGGTGCAGGAGGAGCTTTTGGTGATCGGGGGGGATTTTAATGTGCAACATCGCCATGAACCCGCGCTCAAGGCGCTGGACAGGCTGGTGATGACAGAGGGGCCTTATCCGGTGGATGAGCAGGGGAATGAAAACACCAATCGCGGACGCAACAAGCCTTATGACGGAATTTATGTGAGTCGGGAACTTCATGGCCGGGAGAAAGCGGTATCGTTCGGAGGGGAGCAGTTGGCGGGGGTGACGGGTGGTTTTGTTTTCGACAGCCGGGTTTTTAAGGATTTATCGAGGGTATCACCCGTGCAAAGAGAAGATAGCGACGCGCCGCAGATGCAGCATATGGCGGTGGTGCGGGATTTTTCCTGGCCCTGAAGCTAGACAGCCTCTAACGGAGTTTCTTTGGATCCAGGAGGAGTCGTTCCTCCGGAAGCAGGTCGGGAGAGGCGGCTGCCCTGGTCTCATGAAGCGCAGCCAACTCACTTTGACCTGTCGCCCGCAGGATGAGTGCGTAGTAGAGAGCTTTCCGGGGATCTTGCCAAGTCTCTGCCGGTAGCCGGTTCAGCAATTCCAGGGCTTCCTTGTATTGTTGTTTACGGTAGAGGGCGAAAGCTGCGGTCACGCGGATGGTGGGATTTTCCGGGTGTTCCCGGAGGAGGGTTTGGGCCAGGGATTGGCAAAATCGGGGTCATGTTGCAGGAGCAGACCGTAGCTGGCGGTGTTGTTGCGAATGACGAGGTTGCCGGGATCCAGGGTCAGGGCGAGGCGGGCGAAGTGGTAAAGAGCCAAGGTGTCCTGTTTGCTTTCGGCTTGGCGAAGAAGGGTGAGGAGCAATTTTTTGTCAGGCTCGAGCCGGTCGCAGAATTCGGAGAGAAGTTTTTGTTTTTCAGCCGCGCTCCAATTCCATGGACGAATCAAGGCGGAGAGTCGGGGATAATCCCAGGGATTTTTGAGCAGGGCGTCGAGCATTCGATCCCAGTAGTAGGGCTCCAGAGAGGCGCGCAGGCTGGAACTTTCGTGAAGAGAGGCCTGACGCAGAAAGGCAAAACGCAGATGGTTGGCCTTTCCCCAATCGGCCTCGTTAAGTTTGCTCACCAGGCGGGGCCATAAGCCCAAATGTGACAACATCTCCGCTTCTGCCAGAAGAACGAGGGTGGAGCGGCGTGAGTCGGCGGGCAGGGTATCAAACCACGGCAGGGCAGAGGCCAGGAGATTGTGCTGCTTGAACCAGGCCAGGGCGGCGTAGATCTCGGAGGGGCGACGGCAGCGCGCGCTGAGTTCCTCAAACCAATCGGGAGGCAGGCTCAGGCCTTGGGCGAGCAGGGCGTTCCCGGCAAGCAAGAGGTCGGGGAGGCTGGCATCGGGAGCTTTTCTGAGATGCTGGATCGGGGCTGCGATGTCGGAGAAGTTTTTTTCGGCCAAAGCCAGGTGGATCAGGCTGCGGCTGGTGGCGAGAGGCAGGAGTTGTTGGGTCCAAAGTTGTTTGAGCAAATTGCGGCCTTCCTCTCTTTGGCTGGGATTTCTGGAAGCAAGCAGGAGGTTGGCCAGGCTGAGCTGAAGGTGGGGATCAGAGGGGTTTTGGGTCAGGAGTTGACGGTGCAGAGACAAAGCGAGTTCCGGTTGATTCCGGGCCAGAGCCGTGGCGGCTTGGAGTTGACCCAGTCGGAGGCGGTTGACTCCCGGTAAGGTTTCCGTGCGGGTCAGAATTTGTGCGGCTTGATCCACCTGATTGGTTTCGAGGAGGGAGCCGACCAGATCGAGCTGGAAATCGGGATGATCGGGGCGGTTTTGAGCGCGGAGAAGTTTCCAGTAAAGAGTTTCCTGCGGGTTGAGGCTTGAGCTGAGTTCCACCAGGAGGTTTAAACTGCGATCACCCTGTGGGTTGGCCTGCCAGGCCAGTTTGGCATAAAAAAGGGCTTCCTGGTCCTGACCTTGCTTCTGGTGTTGTCGGGCCAGATAAAGAAAACGCTCATGCCGGAGCAAGGGGTAGGCCAGATGGATCAGCAGGGCGATCAGAAGAAGAAAGAGCAGGGCGAGGACAAGTTTTTGTCGTGTGAAAATAGGAGGTTGGGTGGGAAGGCTCATTTCTCTGCATTCGGTCTGGGGACAAATCGCGTTGTTTTCCTGCTTGCCGCTGGAAAGGGAATGATGAAGGATCAAGCTCTCAGGACAACCCTCAAACTGGAATTTTTAAATTATGAGCAGCACCCACCAACTGGATCAATTGAAGAGCTACACCAAAGTCGTCGCCGACACGGGAGACTTTGAATCGATGAAGGCTTATGCCCCCCACGATGCCACCACCAATCCCTCGCTCATTTTAAAGGCGGTGCAAAAGGACGAGTACAAGCCGCTGCTGCTCAAGGCAGTGAAAGATCGGGCCGGGGCTTCCACGGATGAGATCATTGATTATCTGTTGATTCTGTTCGGGCTCGAAATTTTGAAAATTGTGCCCGGTCGCGTTTCGACCGAGACCGATGCCCGTCTTTCCTTTGATACGGCGGGAACCATCGCCAAGGCGCATACCTTGATTGATTTGTATGCGAAGCACGGGATCGCCAAGGAACGGATTTTGATCAAGATTGCCTCGACCTGGGAGGGGATCAAGGCGGCGGAGGTTTTGGAGAAGGAAGGGATCCGCTGCAACCTGACTCTTTTGTTTGCCATGCCCCAGGCGGTGGCTTGTGCGGAGGGCGGGATTCAATTGATCTCCCCGTTCGTGGGTCGGATCTACGACTGGTATAAGAAGAATGAAGCCAAGGAATACAGCGGGGCGGAGGACCCCGGTGTGAAATCGGTCCGGGCGATTTACAATTACTACAAGAAATTCGGTTACAAGACCGAGGTGATGGGAGCGAGCTTCCGCAACATCGGCCAAATTCAGGAGTTGGCGGGCTGCGATTTGTTGACCATCAGCCCGAATCTTCTGCAGGAGTTGAAGGACAACACGGAGCCGCTGAGCCGCAAGTTAAGTCCCGAGAGCGCGCAGGCCAGTGACTTGACCAAGATTCATCTGGATGAAAAGACCTTCCGCCTGATGCTCAACGATGATGCGATGGGCACGGAAAAGTTGTCCGAAGGGATTCGGCTCTTTGCCGCGGATGCGGTGAAGTTGGAGAAGTTGATCGAGCAGAATCGCTGAGCTGACAGTTTCGCCGGGGTTTACTCAAACTTGTAAACCAGGGCGGAGATTAGTGAGACGTCGTTCTGCCGTGTGCCGGGCGCGGGCAGATGGTCGTAACGATGTTTGCCGAAGACGCGCAGGGACAGAGCGCTGTTGAGCTTGGTTTCGACTCCGAGTTCGTTGGTGACAATGGCGTCCTCCGTGTCCTGAAAGTTGAAGAGAAGTTCAGTGCTTTGGAAGAGGGTGGCGGACTGGGTGAGTTTGAATTCAAAGCGATCTCCGATGCGTCCCCGGGCGCTGTAGTCGATGCTGTCATCCGTAAATTTTTCAGCCACGAAGGCAGGGCCGGCCTCGAGGGAGAGTTTGACCTGGTCGCTGTCGAAGAAGCGATAGCCGACGCCGGGACCCACGGTGGCACGGAATTCGAGGTCGGCCAATTGATCGCGTTCGAGAGAACTGCCGAGGAGCCAATACCATTTTTTATCAAATTGACGGCGATAATCGGCGGAGGCTTTCCCTTTTTCCGAAGTTTTTTCCCCTTCGTTTTCGCCCAGATCGGCGTTGAGAGCCAGGACGAGTTCGTCGAGATCGGTTTTACGGACAGCTTTGGCACTGAGGTTGACTTGATAGGCGTCGTTGTTGCCCCGGGATAAGCTGGCACCGAGACCGACCTCTGCCTTCCAGAGGCTGGCGGACTGGGGGCTGAGTCCGGCTTCCGGGCTGAGGTCTCCCTGGAGTGCGGCCTGGTAGCGACGTTGATAGTCCAGTGATTCCTGTTGGTGGCGGATGACTTGCTCGCGCAGTTGGGCGTTTTCTTTTTCCAGGTGGTGAATGTATTCGGCCTGGATTTGCTCCGAAGTGGCGGCGTGAAGGTATGAGGAAAGGAGGAGCAGAGGGAGTAGGCGTAGGAAGATAGGCATGGTGGTGGGATTTGGTTTGAATGAATATAGAGGAGTGAGGGAATGAGACAAGTTTACAGAGATCGTCGCATTTTCGTGCTGACTTCCAGCGGTGGTGTTTTAGGTTCCGGACATGATTTTAAATGACAGGCAGATTACGAAACTGGCCAAAGGTGGAATGATCAAGCCCTTTGTGCCGAGTTTGTTGAGGCAGTCGGAGGGGCGGGCGGTGTTGTCTTATGGATTGAGCAGCTATGGGTATGATCTGCGGCTTTCGGGCAAGGAATTCAAAATATTCCGTCACATTCCCGGCACGGTGGTGGATCCGAAGGCGTTCAGTCCGAAGAATCTGGAATTGGCGGAACGGCATGAGGATGAGAAGGGGATTTATTTTATTCTGCCCGGACGAAGTTACGGACTGGGAGTGGCGGTGGAGCAGTTGCATCTGCCGGATAATGTCAGTGCGATTTGTGTGGGAAAAGCACCTATGCGCGATGCGGGATCATCGCCAACGTGACGCCGGCAGAGGCGGGCTGGCTGGGGCATCTGACGCTGGAATTTTCCAACAGCAGCGCGGCGGATTGTCGGGTTTATGCGGGCGAGGGTGTGGTGCAGATGATTTTCTTCCAAGGTGAAACCTGCGCGACAAGTTATCGCGCCCGGTCCGGGAAATATCAAAAGCAGACGCATCGGATCACGTTGCCCAAGGTATAGCGGTGTGGGTGGGGGGATGTTTTAACGCCTAGGGAAGGGAGTGAGGCAGGGTTCAGAGGAGGGGGAGGAGTTTCCATTGGGGAGGCTGGGATGCGGACAGGGTGAGGATGGCGCAGGAGGGTGGGGCGCCTTTGTTGGCTTTGCTGATGCAGCCGGGATTCAGAAAGCGTGTGTTGCGCAGGGTTTCGTCGCGTGGAACATGGGTGTGGCCGTGGAGGAGGAAGGGAGTGTTAGGCGGGGCTTGACGGGGAGGGATGTGAACGAGGTGGAAGAGATGTCCCGCTCTGCTCAGGCGCAGTTCCAAAGGCCAGGACTCATCGGAATCACAGTTTCCGCGCACGATGTGGGCGGTTGTCCAAGAAGAGGAGGGAGGTGAGGGTGGACGGGTCACAGACATCGCCCAAATGCCAGAACTCATCGCAGAAACCTAACTTGGTCAACACCAGATCCGGGAGCCGATCGTGGGTGTCGGAGAGAACCCCGATGCGATGAGGCTGCATAGGGGATTCAGTTCAAGGCGGTCTTGCTGGGAAAAAGGAAGGAGGCGGACTGGCGACGTGAGGCGGCGAATTCCATGGAGCCGACGAAGATTGCGGTGAAGAGGAGGTCGCTGAAGAGGGAGTTGCGCAAGAAAACCCAGGTCTGGGGCTGGTGAATGAGGTCGCCCACGGTCAGGGCCTGGAGCCAGCCGCTGAGGTTGGGGGCGTAGATGGGGTTGAGGACGAAGGCGATGGTGTTGGTGACCAGGTAAAAGAACACGGTGGAGAGCAGGCAGGAGCCGAAGATGGTGATGAGGGATTTTTGGGAGGAGACCCAGAGACCGAGCAGGCCCACGAGCAGGTAGCAGGAGCTGGTGGCGATGAGGTAGGGTTGGAAGAGGGCAACTCCGTAGTAGGAATTAAGGAGGAGGTCGGAGAAGATGAGAGCGAGGAGAGGCAGGGAGAAGGCCCAGCGACGTGGCAGATAAATAGCAGCGCAGAGACTGATGGCCATGAGGGGCGCGAAATTTTCAAGTCCGTCCACTTGAGGGGAGACAAGACGATAAGCCACGGCGATGAGAACCAATGCAATCCAAAGTATCATGTCTGGAAATTAGAAGGGGTGGGGGGAAAGGCAATCTTAAAGAAGGTTAAGATGCGGGTAGAAGAATGGGCAGCTTGATGAGGAAAAAAATAATAAAGAAATCCCTTGCATCTTTTGGCCAAACTCGTAGAACTTTCATTCCCTTTCTCTGAAAAGAGATGCTGAAGTGATTCAGCAATGCAAAGGCGTGTGACGGCCAAAGTCGCGAAAAAGCAGGAAACTGCGGATTCCAGACCCTGTTCGTCCTCCATGCGACTGGTGCGGGATGCTGTCTTCGGACGGTATCCACAAAAGCACGCATGGCCCTTTCGCCAGGCGTGCTTTTTGCATTTAGGGGAAATGAACGAACGAAAAATCGAGAATCAACGAAAGTTTTTTAAGATGCCGACGATTAACCAGCTTGTCCGCAAGGGCAGAACAGTGATCAAGAACAAGACCAAGGCGCCTGCCTTGGCCGATTGCCCGCAACGTCGTGGGGTGTGTGTTCAGGTCATGACCCGGACGCCGAAAAAGCCGAACTCCGCTTTGCGTAAAGTGGCCAAGGTCCGCTTGACCAATGGGCAGGAAGTCATCGCCTATATCATGGGTGAAGGTCACAACCTCCAGGAGCATTCGATTGTGCTGGTGCGTGGGGGTCGTGTGAAGGATTTGCCTGGGGTGCGTTATCACATTGTGCGCGGAACCCTCGATTCCCTCGGAGCGGTTGGACCGAGCAACACCAACAAGCTGAACCGTAATGTTTCCCGTAGTAAATACGGGGTCAAGAAGCCCAAGAAGGGTGACGCTGCGGCCAAGAAATAAGCTGATAAGCTGAAAACTTTAAGAATTTTTTAACCCACAAACACATTTATATATGGCACGCAGACGTCAAGCAACCAAACGCACGATCCCGAATGATCCGGTCTTCGAAACGCCCATGGTGACCGCTCTGGTCAACACCGTGATGCGCGATGGCAAAAAGAACACCGCCCGCCGGATTGTTTACTCGGCCATCGACAAGGTGAACGAAGGCAAGAAGGAGGGGAATCCTCTGGAAATCCTCGAAAAAGCCATGGAAACGTGAAGCCTCGTCTTGAGGTTAAGTCCCGCCGGGTCGGCGGTGCCACTTATCAGGTTCCGATGGAAGTGACTCCTGAGCGTCAATTGGCTCTGGCCGTCCGTTGGTTGGTGGGTTATGCCTCCGGTCGCAAAGGCACACCAATGCCCAAGGCGCTGGCCTTTGAAATCAAAGAAGCGGCGGCGGGGCAGGGTAATGCCATCAAGAAGCGCGACGACGTGCATCGTATGGCCCAAGCCAACAAGGCCTTTGCTCATTTGCGCTGGTAAGACATTTTCAAAATTTAAACATTTACTGACTCATTATTATGGCTTCACCCACACGAGCGTATTCCCTGGAAAGAACCCGAAACATCGGTATCTGCGCGCACATTGATGCGGGTAAGACGACCCTGACCGAGCGTATTTTGTTCTACACCGGAATGATCCATAAGATCGGCGAAGTGCATGAAGGCACAACCGTGACCGACTGGATGGAGCAGGAGCGTGAGCGCGGCATCACCATCACCTCGGCGGCGACCACCTGTTTCTGGCCGGTCAAAGTGGAGCCGGGTTTGGTCAAGACCTTTGAAGGCACCAAAAATCGCGTCAACATCATTGACACTCCCGGCCACGTGGATTTCACGGCGGAAGTGGAGCGTTCTTTGCGTGTGTTGGATGGTGCGGTGGCGGTGTTTTGTGGTGTGGCCGGGGTTCAGCCCCAGTCGGAAACGGTCTGGCGTCAGGCCACCAAGTATAATGTTCCCCGTATTGCCTTCGTCAACAAGATGGACCGCGTCGGCGCGGATTTCAACAAGGCGGTGGGCGAGATGCGCGAAAAGCTCAAGGCCAATGCCTGGCCTGTGTTGATCCCCTTGGGCAAGGAAGACACCTTGAAGGGTCAGATCGACATCGTGAACCAGAAGGTCATTGTTTATAAAGATGACGCCGCTTTTGGATCCTCTTATTCCGTCGAGGAAATTCCGGCGGAACTGAAGGACATGGCGGAGACGGCTCTGGAAGAATTGATCGGAGCGGTGGCGGATAAGGACGATGAAGTGGCCACGCTTTTCCTAGAAGAGAAAAAGCCCAGCACCTTGGAGCTCAAGCAAGCCATTCGCCGTTTGGTGATTTCCAATCAAATTGTGCCAGTAGTGGGAGGCTCCGCCTTCAAGAACAAGGGCGTTCAGGGATTGATCGATGCGGTCATTGATTATCTGCCCAGCCCGATCGACATTCCTCCGGCCCAAGGCCAGGACCCTGATTCTCCCGAAGTGAAAGTGGAAGCTCCTTCCAACGACGACCACAAGTTCTGCGGTCTGGCCTTCAAGCTCTGGTCGGATCCCTTTGTCGGTAAGTTGATTTTCTTCCGGGTCTATTCCGGCAAGCTCAGCAAGGGCGACACCATTTACAATCCCCGCACCAACAAGCGTGAGCGCGTCAGCCGCATCATCCAGATTCAGGCGGATAAGCGTGAAGAAGTGGAAACCGTGTTCGCGGGAGACATCGCCGCTACAGTGGGAATGAAAGACATCCGCACCGGGGACACCTTGGTGGACGAAAGCTTCTCCATTGTTTTGGAACCGCCTTCCTTCCCCGAGCCTGTCATCAGCATGGCGATTGAACCGAAAACCAAGGGTGACCGTGAGAAACTCAGCGGTGGACTGGGTCGTTTGGCGGAAGAAGATCCCACCTTCATGGTTCAGACCAACGAAGAAACGGGGCAGACCATCATCAAGGGGATGGGAGAATTGCACTTGGAAATCATCTGCGACCGTCTCCGCCGCGAGTTCAACGTGGAAACCAACGCTGGTGCGCCTCAGATTGCGTATCGCGAAACCATTCTCAAGCAGGCGCAGGGAGAAGGTAAATTGATCAAGCAGTCCGGTGGACGTGGTCAATACGGTCACGTGATCCTGGAAGTCATCCCGCTGGAACGGGGCAAGGGCCGCGTGATTGAAAGCAAGGTTGTCGGCGGTAACATTCCCAAGGAATACATTGGCCCCTCCAAGAAGGGTGTCGAAGAACAGCTCGGCAACGGGATCATCAACGGCAGTCAGGTCATCGACATTGAGGTCAACATTCTGGACGGTTCCTATCACGACGTTGACTCCAACGAACTCGCGTTCAAGTTGGCGGCTTCCTTTGCGTTGAAGGATGCACTGGCCAAAGCCCAATCCATTTTGCTCGAACCCATCATGAAGGTGGAAGTGATCACCCCCGAAGAATATCAAGGTGATATCCTTGGTGACGTGAACCGTCGCCGCGGCAAAATCAACAGCATGGAAACCAAGAACGGCGGCTGCGTGTTGCAGGCGGACGTGCCCTTGGCGGAAATGTTCGGTTACGTCAATACCCTGCGTTCGCTTTCCCGCGGACGTGCGGCTTACTCGATGGAGCCCTCGCACTTTGAGCAGGTGCCCGCGCAAATCCTGGCTCAGATTTTGGAACAGAAGAAAGGTTAATCCTATGGCTGGAACACGCATACGTATCCGTTTGAAAGGTTTTGATTACCGCCTGATCGACAAGGCGGCGCACGAGATTGCCGAGACCGCAGTCCGCACCGGCTCCCGCGTCAGCGGCCCCGTGCCCCTGCCCAGCAAGATCGAGCGCTACACCGTGAACCGCTCGCCTCACGTGGACAAGAAGAGCATGGAACAGTTTGAAATCCGCACCCACAAGCGTCTTCTGGACATTGTGGAGCCTTCGGCCAAGACCGTGGACGAACTGAAAAAACTCAACCTCCCGGCCGGGTGGACATCACCATCAAGATTTGAGGAAAAATTTCCCATTCCTGTTCTGAAAAGATCGGAAACAAGACAATACGGAGTTTGCTATGAGCATTGGAATTTTAGGCAAGAAAGTCGGGATGACCCGGGTGTATGACGACAAGGGCGCGGCCACAGCTGTGACCGTGATCGAAGCCAGCCCCAACATCGTGACCCAGATCAAAAAGGCGGCGGAGAAGGACGGCTACAACGCGGTGCAAATCGCGTTTGATGAGCAGCCTGAGCGCACGGTGAGCAAGCCTTTGGCGGGCCACTTTAAAAAGGCGGGCACCTCCCCCAAGCGGTTCCTGAAGGAATTTGAATTTGCGGGTGAAGAACTCAACCTGGGTGATGCCGTCACCGTGACCCGCTTCGCCGTGGGTCAGATGGTGGATGTGATCGGCCTGTCCAAGGGCCGCGGCTTCCAAGGTGTGGTCAAGCGCCACAACTTCGGTGGTCAGCCGGAAACCCACGGTTCCATGATGCACCGCCGGGCGGGTGCCATCGGTTGCCGTAACAAGCCCGGTCGTATTTTCAAGAACAAGCGTATGCCCGGTCACATGGGTCAGACCAAGGCCACCGTGCAGAATCTGCGCGTGGTGCAAGTGCGTGAGAGTGACAACCTGCTGGTCATCAAGGGAGCGATCCCCGGTGCCAACGGCAGCTATGTCATCGTTCGTCAGGCCGTCAAAGCCAAGAAGGAAGCTGCCAAATGAAACTCAAACCCCTCGATTTTAAAAGCGGCCGAACAGGCCTTGGACGTCAAGTTGATCGAAAACGGCAAGTCCACCCAGACGCTGCACGACGCTGTGGTCGGTTATCAGGCCAACCGTCGTGCCGGAACGCACCAGGTCAAAACCAAGGCCACCGTCGCGGCCTCCGGTAAAAAGCCCTGGCGCCAAAAAGGAACGGGTAATGCCCGTGCCGGTTACGCTTCCTCGCCTGTCTGGACCGGGGGTGGTGTGGTCTTCGGGCCGCATCCCAGGGATTATTCTCATCGCCTTTCCAAAGGGGTCAAGCGTCGTGCTCTGACCAAGGCTCTGAGCGAAGCCGCCAAATCCGGACGTTTGCAATCCATTCCCGCGCTGGAGTTGAAGGATCACAAAAGCAAGCAGTTGTCCGAACTGATCAAGGCGAACAAGCTGGAAGGCAGCATCCTTTTCATCACCAAAGCGGTGGATAAGAATGCCCTGTTGGCCTCTCGCAACATGCCCAAGGTGGAAGTCATTGAAGCCGCCCTGGTCAATGCGGAACACATTTTAACCTATCGCCAAGTGATTTGGTCGGAAGATGCCTGTGAGGTTCTTTCCTCCCGTTTGAAATAAGTCTGAACCGATACGAGCCATGAAAAATCCTTACGACATCGTTAGAAAAGCCCGCGTGACGGAAAAGTCCGGCGCCCTCAAAGAGAAGCATAACCAGTATGTCTTCGAAGTGGACACCAAGGCCACCAAGCAGGACATCCGTTTTGCTGTGGAAAAAATCTTCAATAAAAAAGTCGCCTCGGTCAACACCCTGCGGGTGACGGGTAAGAAGAAGCGCGAACGCACGGTCAATTTCGGACGCAAACCGAACTGGAAAAAAGCCATCGTCACCCTGCGTGAAGGCGAAACCCTGGAGCTTATCTAATCCTCATTTAACTGGAACAGCACTATGGCCATCAAAACCTTTAGACCTCTGACGCCGACCCTGCGCTTTACCGCAGGCCAAGATTTCTCGACCATCACGAAAAAGACGCCGGAGAAATCCCTGCTGCACCCCTTGAAGAAGAGTGGCGGACGTAACAACAACGGACGCCTGACCTCGCGTCGTCGTGGTGGTGGACACAAGAAGCATTATCGCGTGATCGATTGGAAGCGTTCCCGTCATGGGGAGGCTGCGGAAGTGATGGGCATCGAATATGATCCCAACCGCAACGCACGCATTGCCCTGATCCAGTATGCGGACGGCACCAAGTCCTACATCGTTGCCGCCCATGGGTTGGCCGTGGGCAGCAAGGTCGTCTCCGGGGCGGGCTCCGCTCCTGAGTTGGGCAATGCTCTTCCCTTGAAAAATATCCCGCTGGGCATGGCGGTTCACAACATTGAACTCATCCCCGGACGCGGAGCGCAGATGGTTCGTTCGGCGGGTTCTTCCGCCACGTTGATGGGTGTGACGGGCGAATATGCCCAGTTGAAAATGGCTTCCGGCGAAATCCGCCAGGTGCATGGAACCTGCTACGCCACGATCGGGCAAGTCAGCAATCCCCAGCATGAAAACGTTATCCTGGGTAAGGCCGGGCGTAATCGCTGGCTGGGTCGTCGTCCCCGTGTGCGCGGTATGGTGATGAACCCGGTGGATCACCCGAACGGTGGGGGTGAAGCCAAGAGCAAGGGTGGTGGCGGACGCCAGCATCTCGTTTCGCCCTGGGGCCAGGTGGCCAAGGGACTCAAGACCCGCCGCAAACACAAGCCCACGGACCGCTTTATTTTGACCCGCCGTCCCAAGAAATAATCAATTAAAACCGGAAATTATCTTATGCCACGCAGTTTGAAAAAAGGACCTTTCGTTGACGAGCATTTGGCCGTCAAGGTCGAGAAACAGATCAAAACGGACAACAAGAAGCCGATCAAGACATGGTCGCGCCGTTCGATGATCACCCCGGATTTTGTGGGTCAGACCTTTTTGGTTCACAATGGCAAGGTGTTCAACTCCGTCTTCGTGACGGAAAACATGGTGGGACACAAGCTGGGTGAGTTTTCCCTGACCCGTATTTTCAAACGGCACGGGGGACATACCGAGAAGGTGACCAAGTAGTTTATGGCCCGGCCTGCCAAAATTGCGGGCTTGGTGAGTATTTTCGGCTTCAGCCTGGTGCTGAGCCTAGGGGGGCAAGACTCCCCGAAACGTTCTTTACAAGTTGGACAGAAAGAAAGCAATCGGGAGCAGCCGGGCAGTCAGGAGAGCCGGAGCAACGAGGAGCGTCTGCAGGAGCTGGAAGAAAGTCTGGCTCTGGCGCGGACGGAGTCGGAATACTTCCATGAGAAGTGGGTCGCGCTCAAACTCGAACACGAAGCGCTGGGTCTGGAAGCCTTGACCGCCAATGAACGGGCCATGCAGGAAAAGCTGGTGCGTTTGGTGGGAGAGGTTTACCGGAGCGAGAAAAGCAGGCTCAAGCTGCAGGCGGCGACAGAAAAACTGATCGAGGCCGGGCAGAGTCTGCAACAGGCGGGTCCCTTGGACCGCGCTCAGCGTCGGGCGGAATACGAAGTCGCTCTGCGTGATGTCAGGCAAGCCATGAGGGGTGAAACCAAAGTGGCCATCGCGAACGATTTGCAGTCCGGGATCATCCGCAGTGTGGATGAGTCCGGTCTGGCCATTGTGAATTTTGGACGGGCCCAGAAGGCCCGGATCGGAATGCCCTTCCGCATCTTGCGAGACAGCAAGGTGGTGGGTCGGGGCAAACTGGTTGAAATCAGGGAGTATGCAAGTGCTCTGCTGATTGAAGATGTGATTGAAAAAGAACAGGTGAAGGTGGGTGACCGCCTTCTCCTGGAAACAGTGAAGTAACATTATGGAAGTTAAGGCAGTAACAAAGTATACGCGCATTTCCGCCTTCAAGGCGAGGAACGTGACACGCCATATCCAGGGGATGCCCGCATTGGGTGCCCTGGAGATGCTGGAGTTCTATCCCCAAAAGGCAGCCCGTCTGATCTACAAGACGCTCAAGTCGGCCCTGGCCAACGCGGAGAACAACAATGCGCTCAATCCGGCCAACATGATCGTGAAAGAAGCGGTCGTGGGAGAAGGCAGGACGATCAAACGTTTCATGCCCCGCGCCCGTGGATCGGCTTCCCCGATCATGAAGCGCACCAGCCACATCCGCATCATTTTAACCGAACGGACCGAAGAGGTGGAGGAGACTCCCAAGCAGAAGTCCAAAAAAGAGGCGATTGCCCGGGGTAAAGCCCGCCGCCAGCAGAAGAAAGCACAGGAATAACATCGTATGGGTCAGAAAGTTCATCCCTTTGGGTTTCGTATCGCCGTCAAACGCAATTGGCGTTCGATGTGGTATGCCAACAAAAAAGATTTCCCGGTCTATCTGCATGAGGACTACGAGATCCGTCAGTTCTGCAGAAGCGTTTGAATGGTGCGGCCATTTCCAAGATCACCATCGAACGTGCCGCCAACCGTGTGCGTGTGAACATCTTCACCGCCCGTCCCGGTCTGGTCATCGGACGTAAAGCCTCCGAGCTGGACAAGTTGAAGGGGGAAATCAACGACCTGTTGCCGGGCCGTGATGTCCTGGTGGACGTGAAAGAAGTCAAAAACCCTGAAATCGACGCGCAGCTCGTGGCGGAAAACATCGCCGTGCAGTTGGAGCGCCGTATTTCCTTCCGTCGCGCCATGAAGAAAGCGGTGCAGACCGCCATGGACTTCGGTGCCTTAGGGATCAAGGTGCGTTGCTCCGGTCGTTTGCAGAACGCGGAAATCGCCCGTTCCGAGCCTTATCGTGAGGGGAAAGTGCCGCTGCACACCCTGCGCGCCAACATTGAATACGGATTTACTGAAGCCAACACCATCGCCGGAAAAATCGGGGTGAAAGTGTGGGTTTGTTTGAAGGAGGACGCGGCTCAGGCTGCGTAAGTTGAACTATGCCATTACTTCCAAAACGCGTTAAATATCGCAAAACACAGCGTCGCAGCCGCGCGCACGACGCCACACGGGGAACGACGTTGGCCTTCGGTTCCTTTGGTCTGCAGACTCTGGAGCGTCACTGGTTGACGAACATCCAGATTGAAGCGGCCCGTGTCGCCCTGACCCGCAACATGAAGCGCAAAGGGAAACTCTGGATCCGTGTGTTCCCTGACAAATCGGTCACGGCCCGTCCCCCGGAAACCCGAATGGGTAAAGGAAAAGGCGCGCCGGACAAGTGGGTTGCGGTCATTCGCCCCGGTAACATTTTATTGAATTGGACGGTCTGCCCGAATCGACCGCCCGTGAATCCCTGCGCCTGGCGGCTTCCAAACTGCCCATGGGCACCCGGTTCATCAGTCGTGACAGGAAATTGAGCGTATGAAGATTGCCGAAGTTAACCATTTGAGTGACCAGGAGCTGGTGAACAAGACCCAGGACCTGAAACAGGAACGTCTGAACCTCCGCATCCAGCAACAGAGCGGCCAGTTGGAACGTCCCAGCCGCTTGAAAGAAATCCGTAAAACCATCGCCCGCATTGAGACGGTGGCCAGCCAACGCCGCATCAAGGGATCGGCCAAGGCTTCCTGATCCGGCACAACCAGTGATCCAAAGGTAAAGAGATATGACAACCGCAGTAGAAAAAGCAGAGAAGCCCTCCCGCAAGGAAAAGACCGGCGAGGTCGTTTCCGACAAGATGCAAAAGACCATCGTGGTCAAGGTCGTGCGCCGTGTGCCTCACCCCAAGTTCAAGAAGATCGTGAAGGTCTCCAACAAATTTTACGCCCATGATGAAGACGGCAAGGCCAAGGTTGGCGATACCGTCCGCATTGCCGAAACCCGCCCCTTGAGCAAACTCAAGCGTTGGGAGTTGGTGGAAGTCGTGGGTCAGAACCATTGAGATAAACGTATATGATTCAAATTCGTTCCTGGTTGGATGTTGCTGACAACACCGGGGCCCGCAAGGCCACGATGATCGGTGTGATCGGCAAGAAAAACACGCAGACGGCCCGCATTGGTGACATCATCACCTGCAACGTTAAGGAAGCTGCCCCCACGGGAGCGGTGAAAAAGAGTGACGTGGTCCGTGCGGTCATCGTGCGCACCAAGCAGGCGATCAAGCGCAAGGACGGCTCGACGCTGCGCTTCGACAACAACGCCATTGTCATCATCGACAAAGATCAGAACCCGCGTGGCACCCGTATCTTCGGACCGGTGGCCCGTGAGTTACGCGAGAAAAATTTCATGAAGATCATTTCCCTGGCCCCGGAGGTCATATGAAGAAAACAGCAGATATCACCGTGCCCCGTCGGTATCACGTCAAGAAAAACGATCAAGTGCGGGTCATCAGTGGTGCCCATAAAGGTAAGGAAGGCAAAGTCCTCCAGATTTTGACCAAGAAAGCCCGTGTCATCGTGGAAGGCGTCCACATGATCAAGAAAGCCGTGCGCCCGACCCAGATCAACCCGAAGGGTGGATTTGAGGAGAAGGAAGGATCGATTCACGTCTCCAATTTAAAGGTGCTGGCCTCCGGTGAGAAGCCGGACAAGGCAAGCAAAGCCGCCAAGAGTAAGGAATAAACCATGAGCAGTGTCACCAGTTTGAAAGAAGAATACCTCCAGAAGGTGGTTCCCGCGTTGAAGGCCTCACGCGGTTACAAGAATGTCAACCAAGTGCCCAAGATCGAGAAGATCGTGGTCAATTGCTGCGTGGGCTCCGCTCAGGATGTGAAAAACGCGCTGGAAGACGCCATCCATGACGTGACCCTGATCACGGGTCAGAAGCCGGTCCGCACCATTTCCAAGACCAGCATCTCCAACTTCAAGTTGCGGGAAGGTCAGGAAATCGGCTGCAAAGTGACGCTGCGTGGCCGCGTGATGTATGAGTTCATGCTGCGCCTGACCCGCATGGCACTGCCGCGCATCCGCGATTTCCGTGGCATTTCCCCCCGCGCCTTTGACGGACGCGGTGCCTACACGCTGGGCATCAAGGATCACACCATTTTTCCGGAAATTGAACTGGATAAAATCAAGCGCAACCTGGGGATGGACGTGACCATTGTGACCACGGCCACAAACAAGGAAGAAACCAAGGAACTGCTGTCCCTCATGGGCATGCCGTTCTCCGACCGTAAGGTTGCCTAACACACGCATTGTAGAGATCGAACGTCAGAGGAAGAAAAAACGTATGGCCAAAAAATCCTGGGTAGCCAAGCAGAAGCTCAAACCGAAATTCTCCAGCCGGAAATACAACCGCTGCAGCATCACGGGTCGTCGCCGCGCTTACATGAGAAAATTCGGCGTGAGCCGCATCCAATTCCGTGAAATGGCATTGCGGGGGGAAATCCCCGGCGTGACCAAAGCAAGCTGGTAAGCCCGTCCATCAGAAAGAACATTATGCAGACTGACCCCTTAGCCGACTTTCTCACCATCATCCGCAACGCCAACAAGGTTTCCAAGGCGGAGATCATCGCCCCTTATTCTCGTTTGAAAGGGGATGTGGCCGATGTGTTGAAAAAAGAAGGTTTCATTGAAGATTTTGAACTGACCAAGGAAGGCAAACTTCCCAAGCTGAAAGTGACCCTCAAGTCCAATCAGCGTCAGAAAGCGATCCGCGGCATCCGCCGTGTGTCCAAGCCCGGTATTCGCATCTATGTGGGTGCGCGGGAAATTCCCAAAGTTTTGGGCGGCCTGGGCGTGAGCATCCTGTCAACTCCGAAGGGTGTGATGTCCGGTCGTGAAGCGAAGAAACAAAACGTGGGGGGCGAAGTGCTCCTTTATATCTGGTAAACGAGTATGTCGAGGATTGGCAACAAAACAATTTTGATCCCGGACAAGGTGAAAGTCCAAGTCCAAGGCCGCCGTGTGAACGTGGAAGGCCCCAAAGGGAAGATGGAATACAACGCACCGGAAGGTGTGGATGTGGAGATCGTGGAGAAGGAGATCCGTTTCAAGCGTAAGAGTGAGGAACGTGAAGTCCGCGCTTTGCATGGTCTGGCCCGCTCTCTGGTCAACAACATGGTGCAGGGGACCCTGAGCGGTTTCCAGAAGCGCATGGAGATCCAAGGCGTCGGTTTCAAGGCCGCCGTGCAGGGTAAAAACCTGAACCTCAGCCTGGGTTACTCCCATCCGCTGTTGTATCCCATTCCCTCCGACATCAAGATCACGGTCGAGGATCAGACCAAACTTTTAGTGGAAGGTGTGGACAAGCAGAAGGTCGGCCAGGTTTGTGCCGATATCCGCGCCTACTACCCGCCGGAGCCCTACAAAGGCAAGGGTGTCCGTTTCGCCGGGGAAAATGTCCGCCGCAAGGAAGGCAAAACCGCTCAGAGCAAATAAGCAAACCCCGCCCCCCGGCAGCACTTCTCTTTTAGGAATCGACTATGAAATCCGCACAAAAAACCACCAAAGCACGGCGTCAGCGCATGCACTTGCGTGTCCGCAAGAAAATCACCGGCACCCCGGCCCGGCCCCGCTTGAGCGTGGCCTTTTCCGGCCAGCATATCTATGCCCAGATTATCGACGACGCGGCCAGCAAGACCATCGTGGGTGTGAGCACCACGGAAAAAGGTGTCGCCTCCAAAAAACTTTCCCCGAACGTGGCTGGTGCCGCGCAGGTCGGCAAGCTTCTCGCCGAACGCGCCAAAGCCAAGGAAATCAGTGCTGTGGTCTTCGACCGTGGCGGATACAAATACCACGGTAAAGTCAAAGCCCTGGCCGATGCAGCCCGCGAAGGCGGACTGAACTTCTAAGCCATCATCCCCTCCAATACTATGTCAGAAGAATCCAAAGTTACTCCTTCTATCGAAAACACCGAGCCCGCTGTGGACACGGTTGTGGAAACCGCAGCCGGGACGGAAGTCTCCGCTCCGGCTCCCCGTGCCAGCACGGCCAGCACCACCCAGGCGGGGGCCATCGCGGCCAACCGCGGCGGCACCCGTGGAGGCCGTGGTCGTGGACGCGGACGTGATGGGGAAGGTGGCGGAAACAGTGGCGGCGGCGGCGGTGGTGGCAACTACCTGGAAAGCTCCCGCAACAAAGGGGAGAAGCGCGACGAAGCGCCGGAATTTATTGAAAAAGTCGTGTTCATCAACCGTTGCGCCAAAGTGGTCAAAGGTGGACGCCGCTTCAGCTTCAGTGCTTTGGTGGTGGTGGGTGATGGCAAGGGCAAGGTCGGCATCGGATTTGGCAAGGCCAATGAAGTGGCGGAATCCATCCGTAAAGGCAATGAAGATGCCAAGAAGAACATGGAATTCATCAGCCTGAACAAAACTTCCATTCCTCACGAGGTTCTGGGTGAGTTCGGCGGCAGCAAAGTGTTGCTCAAGCCGGCTTCGGCTGGAACAGGTTTGATTGCCGGTGGCGGCGCCCGTGCCATTGTGGAAGCGGTCGGGATCAAGGACATCCTGACCAAATCCCTGGGCTCCAGCAATCCTTCCAACGTGGTCAAGGCCACCTTGGCAGGTCTGCGTCAGCTTTCGCCCCGTGAAGAAATTTTCCGCGCCCGTGGCAAACAACTCGTCTCCAAGGAATCCTAATTATGCAACTGCACAATCTCAAACCCTCTGTCGGTGCCAAGCATCGCACCAAGCGTCTCGGCTGTGGCGAAAGCTCCGGTCATGGAAAAACCTCCGGTAAAGGTCACAAAGGTCAAAAGGCCCGTTCCGGTGGCTCGGTGCGTCTCGGATTTGAAGGCGGTCAGTGGCCCCTTTACCGTCGTCTGCCCAAGCGCGGGTTCAACAACGCGGAGTTCACCACCACCTACGCTCCGGTCAATCTTTCCGCCCTCAACGTCTTCAATGACGGGGACACGGTCGATGAAGCCAGCTTGAAGGCCAAGGGGATCGTCAATGGCAAATTCGACGGGATTAAAATCCTGGCTACAGGTGAGCTGAAGAAAAAGCTGAGCATTGCGGTCACGGCGGCGAGTGAAGCGGCTCAAGCCAAAATTCAAAAATCAGGTTCCACCCTCACCCTCAAACCTTTGGTGACGGTTCAAACCAGGAAGTAAGACGGCGGCATGATCGAACGGAAGATTTTCGTGGTCGGGGTCTTGACCCCGGAACTTCGGAAGCCTGGGCAGGAAGTCCGGGCTCTGTCCGGTCGCAGCCCCAGGTTGTAGTCTAACATTTGGTATATCATCCATGTTCTCCGCTTTCATCAACTGTTTCAAAATTCCCGAGCTACGCTCCCGTATCCTCTTTACGCTGGCTCTGCTGGTGATCGTGCGTTTGGGCGCGGCCATTCCTGTGCCTGGGATCAACCCTGAAGTTTTGGGTGAATATTTCCGCTCGGTGGTCGAGCAACAGTCGGGTGGATCGGTTCTGGGCATGTTCAACCTGTTCAGCGGTGGTGCTTTGCGGAATTGCGCCATCTTTTCACTGACCATCATGCCTTACATCAGTGCCAGCATCATCATGCAGTTGGCCACGGGGGTCATCCCGTCCTTGGGCAAGTTGGCCCGGGAGGAGGGGGGACGTCAAAAGATCACCCAATACACCCGCTTCGGCACGCTGATCCTGTGTTTGGTGCAGGGATATTTCCTGGCATCGGCCTTTCAAAATCCCGAACAAATTTTGCCGGGAATCACGGCGATCGCGAATACGATGGGATCGCCCTTGGTGGCGGTGACGGGTTGGTTTTTCATTCTGACCACGGTCATCACGCTGACGGCGGGAACCATGTTATTGATGTGGTTGGGAGAACAGATCACGGACAAGGGAATTGGGAACGGGATTTCCCTCATCATTTCCGTAGGGATTGTTTCCGAGCTGCCTTCCGCGTTGGTGGCGGGTTGGGATGTGTTTAATCCTCCGGCGGAAAGTGGTAAGGATGGTCTGAGTCCTCTGATTTTGGTGGTGATGTTGGCCTTTCTGCTGCTGGTGGTGGCGGCCACGGTGATGATCACCCAAGCCATGCGCAAGGTGAGTGTGCAATACGCCCGTCAGGTGCGTGGCAACAAAGTGTATGGGGGACAGAGTTCCTTCCTGCCGCTCAAAGTGAACTACTCCGGGGTGATGCCGATCATTTTTGCCAGTGCGATTCTGCTTTTCCCGGCGGCCTTCATCAAGATGCTGGCTCCAGGTTGGCAGCAGGGTGCCAAGATTGCGGACATGTTAAGCGGCGGTTGGCTGCACTGGACGCTGTATGCGGTCATGATTTTCTTTTTCTCCTATTTCTGGGTCGCCATGGTGTTCAACCCGACGCAGATCGCGGACGACATGAAAAAGAACGGTGGGTTCATTCCCGGAGTGCGTCCCGGTGCGCCCACGGCGACGTTTTTGGATTATTCCATGTCCCGCCTGACTTTTGCCGGAGCCATCTTTTTGACCGTGCTGGCCATCCTGCCCATGATTATCAGTGAGGGCTTGAAAGTGCCCTTCATCACCGCCTCTTTTTTTGGCGGCACCAGTTTGTTGATTATCGTCGGGGTTATGTTGGACACCATGCGTCAGACAGAAACGCATTTGTTGCAACGTCACTACGACGGCTTTTTGAAAAAAGGCAAGGTGCGGGGACGCAACAATTTCAACACCAGCTCCGGTGGAGCACCCGTCTCGGAAGACAAGCTATTCTGGCTGCTTCTTTTGGTCGGGGTCATCCTATTGGGCGGCATTGTGGTCAGCCTGATCAAGCAGTGATCCGGCCATGATTCCGATTAAAAAAGGGGTTGAGATTGAGGGGATGAGAAAAAGCTGCCGGGCGGTCAGCGAAATCCTGGATCATTTGATTTCAATGGTGGAGCCCGGAGTGACCACGGGAGATCTTGATCGAGAGGCGGCGCGCTTGATGAAAGAGCGCGGGGGCAAGAGTGCTTTTTTGGGGTATCGCGGTTTTCCCGGCCACATCTGCGCTTCGGTCAATGAAGAGGTGGTTCATGGGATTGGCGGTGCCCGCAAACTTTCCTACGGGGACATCATCAAATTGGACGTGGGGATTATTTTGGAAGGTTGGGTGGGGGACACGGCCACGACGGTGACGGTGGGAGCGGTTTCCCAGGAGACGAGTCAGCTTTTACAATGCACGGAAGCGGCACTTTACCTGGGTATTGAAAAGGTGCGTTCCGGTGCCCGCTTGGGGGATGTTTGTTCCGCGATTGAAAAACACGTGCACAAGGCGGGTTACTCGGTGGTGCGTGAGTTTGTGGGGCATGGGGTGGGCCGCAGTCTGCATGAAGAGCCGCAGATTCCGAATTTTGGCAAGGCGGGCACGGGTCCGATTTTGAAGCCTGGGATGACGCTAGCCATTGAACCGATGGTGAATATGGGCGGTTGTGATGTGAAGATTTTGAAGGATGGATGGACGGTGGTGACCCGGGATGGGCAGCCTTCCGCCCATTTCGAACACACCGTATTGGTGACACAAGGAGAACCGGAAATACTGACATGCAGGAAAGCAGCCGTCTGCAAGTAAAGGCCACGGTCATCGCTGCCATCTCGACCACGCGTTATCGGGTGGAATTGGAGGATGGAAAACAGATGATTGTGACTTTGGCAGGAAAATTGCGGATGGACTTCATTAGACTCTTGCCAGCAACAAAAGTTTTAGTAGAATTCTCGCCCTATGACTTGTCCTCTGGCAGGATCATTGAGCACGAAAGCAACAAAAAAATATGAAAGTCAAAGCATCGGTCAAGAGGAGAACATCAGACTGCCAAGTGGTTCGCCGCAAGGGCAAGGTTTATATCATCAACAAAAAAAACCCGCGTTTGAAGCAACGTCAGGGTTGATCGCAGTACAAAGAGAACGCATATGCACGAGTTTTAGGAGTAGATATCCCCGGAGAGAAGCGCATCGAAGCTTCGCTGCAATACATTTACGGAATCGGGTTGACCCGGGCCAAACTGGTTTTGGACGAGGCTGAAGTGGACCCGAACACGCGGGCCAAGGAGTTGAGCGGCCAGCAGATCAACCGTCTCATCCAGGTCATTCAGGCTCATGGCTTCATGATTGAAGGGGATTTGCGCCGGGAACTGCAGCAGAATCTCAAACGTCTTCAGGGGATCAATTCCTATCGCGGCATCCGCCATAAAAAAGGTCTCCCCGTGCGTGGCCAACGCACCTCCACCAACGCCCGCACCCGCAAGGGTCCGCGCAAGACGGTCGGTGTGCAGCGCAACAAGGACGCCAAGGCCGGCAAAGTATAATCAGCTAATCATTCAGATCAGGACCTATCATTATGGCAGACGACACCAAGAAAAAATCCACCAAAGCCGCAGGCAAATCCGGCGGTGGATCGAAATCAGCCGCCAAGGAAGCGGCACCCGCCGCAGTTCCCGTGGAGAACCTCAGCCTCAGCCTGGATCCTGCCATGGATCCCAAGCCCAAGATTGTCAAGGCCAAGGGCAGCAAAAACATCAGCCAAGGCATCGCCCACATTCTCGCCTCCTTCAACAACACCATAGTTTCCATCACCGACAGCAACGGCAACCTCTTGGGTTGGTCCAGTGCGGGCAAATGCGGGTTCCGTGGTTCGAAAAAATCCACCGCCTATGTCGCCCAGGTCATCACCCAGGACGCTTGCCGTCAAGCCATGTCCCATGGTTTGAAGGAAGTGGAAGTCCGCGTCAAAGGTCCCGGCATGGGTCGTGAATCCGCCGTGCGTGCCCTCCAGGCCATGGGCTTGGAAATTAGCACCATCCGGGATGTCACCCCCATCCCTCACAACGGTTGCCGCCTCCGCAAGGCGCGCCGCGTTTGATCGATTGACAGTTATTTATCAGGAATATTATTTATGGCACGTTATACAGGTCCCCGCAGCAAAATCAGCCGTCGTTTCGGCATGGACATTTTTGGTGGCTCCAAAGCTCTGGAGCGCCGCAACTATCCCCCCGGAGTTCACGGACAGAAGCGCCGCAAAACTTCCGAATATGGCGTGGCCATGGCTGAGAAGCAAAAGCTCAAGCTGACCTATGGTGTGCTGGAAGCGCAGTTCCGTCGTTACTTCGAGATGGCCGCTCAGAAACGTGGTGTGACGGGTGACATCCTGCTCCAGCTTTTGGAAACCCGTTTGGACAACGTGATCTACCGTCTCGGTTTTGCCAAAACCCGCCGTCTGGCCCGTCAGTTCGTCACCCACGGCCATGCCCGGGTCAACGGAGTCAAGGCCGCCATCCCCAGCTTCATCTGCAAGCCCGGTGATGTCATTGAAATCCGTAACAACCCCAAATCCAAACAGATCGTCACGGCCAGCATCGAGGCCTCCCAGCTCCGCACCGTGCCGGATTGGATGACGGTGGATAAGGACAACATGAAGGGCAGCATCGTCCGCGAGCCCACCCGTGAGGAAATCGGCGTCAACATCAACGAACGTTTGGTGGTCGAACTTTACTCGCGTTAAGCTGGTCTTGGTCCGATAAATATTTTAACGAACAAAACACTCCGTTGGTCCTGGCTCGCCTGCTGCGGGCTCAGGGTAACCCGGAATAAGGAAAAACACACACCATGGCCCTCAAATTAGCACGGTTCGAATTGCCGAACCGCCTCGTGAAGGACGAAGACTCCGCCACACCCACCTACGCCAAGTTCATTGCCGAACCTTTTGAACAGGGTTATGGACACACACTCGGCAACTCCCTGCGCCGCGTGTTGCTCAGCTCTCTGGAAGGAGCGGCCATCACCTCGGTCAAAATCGAGGGAGCCTTGCATGAATTCGCCACGCTTCCCGGCGTGGTTCAGGACGTGACCGACATCGTTTTGAATCTCAAGAAGATCAAATTCAAAATGGCCAATCGCGATCCCCGCATCCTGTTCCTGAACGTGAACAAGGAAGGCGACGTCACGGCGGGCGACATCACCCTGGAAACGGGAGTGGAAGTGGTCAACCCCGAGCAGATCATTTGCACCCTCGACAAAAAAATGAAGTTCGAGGCGGAATTGGAAATCAAAGTCGGACGTGGTTACACCAGTGCCGATGAAAACAAGCCCGAGGCCCAGACCATCGGTGTGATCCCGATTGATTCCCTGTTTTCCCCGGTGAAAAGGTGAAATACAACGTGGAAGCCACCCGTGTGGGTCAGCGCACGGATTACGACAAGCTGGTTTTGGAAGTGTGGACGGATGGCCGTCTGAACCCTGACGAATCCTTGCTGCAGGCTTCGGCCATCTTGCGCCATCACCTCGATATCTTTGTCAACTTTGACAAGGAACCGATTGAGTTTGAAGAGCCCAAGCAGGCCACGGGCACCCAGGACAGTGCCCTCAAGAAACTGCTTAACATGAGCGTCAACGAGATCGAGTTGTCGGTTCGCGCCGCCAACTGTCTGAACAACGCCAACATCACCACGGTGGGTCAACTGGCCCTCAAGTCCGAGGCGGAAATGCTCAAGTATCGGAACTTCGGCAAAAAGTCCCTGAACGAAATCAAGGACAAGCTGACCCAGCTTGGTCTTTCCCTGGGAATGCATTTCGAACCCGGCCTGGTCGAGATCCCGGTCGATGTCAATGCGGAGAACAAATAAATGAGACACCGTACGAAAACCGTCAAACTTGGCCGCAAGTCGCAGCATCGCGACGCCATGCTGGCCAACATGGCAGGAAGTTTGATCCTGCATAACCGCATCAAAACCACCCTGCCCAAAGCCAAGGCGCTGCGCCCGATTGTGGAGAAGCTGGTGACTCTGGGTAAGAAGGGTGGCCTGCATCAGCGTCGCCTGGCCCTGGCCCGTCTCCTGGGTAACGAGGATGTGGTCAAAAAGTTGTTCGGTGAAATTGCCCCCCGCTTTAAAGAGCGTGCGGGCGGATACACCCGTATTCTCAAGACCGGACCCCGCCGTGGGGATGCCGCCAGTATGGCTTTGATCGAGTGGGTGGATTTCCTCTCCTCGACCACGGACAGTGCTGCTCCCGAGGCACCAGCCGCGGAAGCTGCGGCCAAGCCCAAAAAAGCCAAGGCCGCCAAGTCCGAGAAAAAGACGGAAGAAGCCTCAGCCTGATCTGAATCCCGGATCCGAGCCCCAGGCTAAGCAAAGGCAGCGACCCCACAAAGGTCGCTGCCTTTTTGTTGGGCAAGAGGTTTGGACAGGAAGGACAAGATGTAGACTGGGGAAGAAGGTGCTGATTTTGGGTGGGAAGTGTGCGTTTCTTTATGGGCGATAGCCACGACCCTTTTGCCATGTTTTGATCCGATCCGAACACAGCACTTTTGGCAGATAGCGGTCTTGAGCGAGGAGGGACTCGAGTTTTTCCGCAGCGTCTTTGGGTTTGAGTAAACCTTTTTCGATCAGACGATCGAAGATCCAGAGTGTGCCGTGCACTTCTACGCACCGGGCTTCGGCCAACAGGCGCAGTTCCTTGTCCCCGGTCAGTAGCAAGGCCCTAAGTGCCACCGCCAGCAGGTACGCCCCGGCATCCTCTATTTCCAAATCAGGATGGTCGAACAGGCATTGCGCCGACTCCGCCAGAATTTGTGGCGTGGTCTCATGGATGAACAGTCGTCTGGAAGCGGCGAAGGCCAGCACCCCCGAATGCCCTCCTTTCTGAATCTGGGCGAGGATCAAGTCGGTGGTGTGGGTCTCGATTCCCAGATCAAACCAGATGCCCAAAGTCCCGGAAAGTTCCAGGTCAATGAGGATGTTGGCGTCCTGAACGGCGATCTTCATGAGAGCAGATCGTCGCCTTTCCGGATTTCAACCAGCGTCACGTTGAGGAGTGAGGCGGCCTTGGAACGGGTGACCTGCTGTTCCGCCACCGCCCGGAAGACTAGTTGGCGGAAGCGTTGGGAGCGTTCGCAGCCTCGGTAGTCGTCATCGCCCGGCTCCTTGGCCTTCCAGTTCTCCGCCTTGTAACGGTCCCAGAAGCGTCGGGAAAGCGCGGGGGTGATCAACTCCTGTTGTTTGGCTCGCATCATGAGGGAGCCCAGGGAAATGCCCCAGGTGACTTTGATGCTGATCAGTTCTTTCAAGGAAAGGGTTTCCCGGAACCCGCCGAAAGCCTGCCGACAGGACTCCGCAGGCAGGATGAAGGACCCGGCGAAGCGGGCGACGATCTTTTCCTCGTCCAGACCGGGAGCAAGGCGGTCCTTGAGCAGGACATGGCCAAGCTCGTGGATTGTGGTGTGGCGCTTGCGGGTCAGGCATTGGTCGTTGAGGTGTTTGCCGATGACCACGATGGGGGTCGAGCCGATCCAGCCGGAAAATCCGTCGAACTCCGGTGGCGCGTCCACCTCACAAACTTTGATGCCGTTCAGTTCCAGCATTTCCATCAGGTTGCCGATGGGTTGGCGTCCCAGGTTCCAGGCATCACGCAGCTTTTCTGCGGCGGTCTCCGCGTCTTGAGGCGACTCGATTCGCAGCTTACCAAGCGGGTTGTGGAAGGGGTGCTTGAGGCCAAGGATCGATTCGATGGAGAGATAGCGCTCGAAGTAATCCTGAGCCTTGATTTCAAGGGTCTGGAACTGTTTGACGCCTAATGTGTCGTGTTTGGCGCGGTATTTCACACCCTGGATGGCTGGCTCTGTCGGCCGGAAGAAGAAACCTGGAGGTTGGTTCAGGGCTTCCGAGAGGGCGATGAGGAGGGTGCCGTCGGGCATCATCTCGCCGCGTTCGTATTTGGCCAAGGCGTTGTGGGAGACGGCACCACCGATGCGGTCGGAGAGTTCGCGCAGGGAAAACCCCGCCATCTGCCGCGCCTGCCGCAGCCGTGTTCCGAAAAGTGAGGTATATTTGGTTTCGGTCATGTTTACAAAATAGTTGACAAATTAAATATTGTAAACCATTATGTGCTTATGAAACGAGGTTGCTAATTTACTGAAGGGGTGGCCCAGCGTGCTGTTATGGGCGACGGTAATGACCAAGCAACTTCGCTACACGGAACGGAACGCATAGAACAAATATCATCATGAAGCTTACTGATACTCAGCTAAACGTTTTCATATCTAAGGTTCTTCATCTTGGGAAAGGAAAACGGAAGGAATTCCTTACTCAAGTAGATTTCCTTATTCAAAGTCTGGATAAGAAAATCAAGGAAGACGCATCCTTCAAGGTAAAGGGCTTCAAAAAAACCGGCTCAATCATGAAAGGCACGGTTCTCAAGCCCAGTGGTGACTTTGGAGTTGATGCGGATATTGCGGTTTTCTTAGATGTTTCAGAATCTGAAAAAAATGACATCGAAAATCTCCACCAAATCATTCGCAATCTTCTTGTGGCAGTTTATCCAACTAAGAAGCCACAGGATTTCCGGGTTCAACCTAGGACGCTAGGCATTCACTTTCACACGTCGGGCCTAGATGTTGATCTTGTCCCAGTAATTCCAATCCCCAAGCAAGAGGGTTACGGATGGCAGCCATCGTCTCAGCGTGGACAGCCCGTTAAAACCTCAATCCAAGGCCAATTGGATTTCATTAAAAACCGGAGAGATGCGGACCCGAGATTTAAATCCATCGTGCGATTGTTGAAAAAATGGCGGAATGAGAATGAACTCGAGCGTTTCCGCTCTTTCACCATTGAACTGCTTGTCGCACACCTTTACGACCAAAACGGTGCAGCAACTTCCCTCGAAGACGGGCTCCAGCGGTTCTTCCTTTTTCGTTGCTCAAACTGGCCTTACCAAGCCCATCACTTTTCCTGAGCTTGGCAAAGGAGTGAGCTTTCCGAGTGACCCAGTTGTGATTCTCGACCCCGTAAACAAGGACAACAATGTCGCGTCCCGTCTGACTGATGATGAAAGAAAAGAAATCGTGGGAGGTGCAGAAATGGCATGGTCCACGATAGAGGCAGCGAGCTGGAAGGGTGGGAAAGGCGACACATTAGATCTTTGGAAGAAAGTCATGGGACGTTCCTTCACAATCGACCAAGAATAAATATGAGTTCAACAGGCACACGCACCACCACCTACACAGTCGCTGACATCCGCAAAGTCGTCGAAAACTTTGCCGCCGATTTCTCCATGATGGCACAAGCCACGGGATTGCGCACACGTGAAAGCGTCGCATCCGTGGTTTCCGACCTGAACATTTTCGCAGAATATGGTTACCTAGTTTCGGTGACGCTGTTCTTGCTCGACAAGGACGGCAACAAACTTCGTGTCGCCTACTACAAGGTCGCGGATTCCGCAGCGGGCTGGCAATCGGATGCGCCCGGCAACAACCTCTGGCCCAGAACCGAAGGAGGCTCTTTGTGGGTGCTCGGGACATTGACGGACGCGTGGTGGAACAAAACAGGTGCCGAAAAGGAAGCATTTATTAAAGCGAGGGGGTTGAATTTCCCATGGTCCAAAACTGATAAGGACACATCGCTCAGTGGGTTGACTTCAAGTGCTGGCCAAAAATACGCCAGCAATGGATATGGTTGGGAGCGGACTAATTACAGTCGATTATAATTATGAAAGAAGGAACCGCCGCGTTGTTTGAACTGGAAACCTCCCTGCCCGATGCCAGGCTTAAGACCCAAGCGGAAAGGCTGGTTGGATTCAAGGCCCGATACGACCGCATTCACCAGGACTTGCGCCTCCTAATCGACAAGGAAGGTTTGGAAAATTGGAGCAAGAAGCATTACCACAACCGCCTTCCATTGCTGGATTCGTTGTTCGACCGATACCCACTCGTTGTATTTCACGGAGATGTTGGAACGGGTAAAACAGCAACCGCTGAGGCAGTAACAAACGCACTCGCCGGGGAGCTTGGCAAGGGAGCGCTGCTCTTCAAACTGAGCACGCGTGTGCGAGGAAGCGGCAACGTCGGAGAAATGAGTTCCCTCATCAACCAAGCCTTCGATATTGTTGGCGAGGAAGCTGGGAAAGCAAAACTGTCCTTTCTTATCATTGATGAGGCTGACTCACTCGCAGCCAACCGCTCCGGTAGCCAAAGCCATCATGAGGATAAGGTTGCTGTGAACACGCTTATTCAAAAGATTGATGACGTTAGGAGATTCAACGGCCGTGTGCTGGTCATTCTTTGTACGAACCGATACGAGGCGCTCGATCCAGCAATTCTCCGACGTGCTGCATACGTCGAAGAATTTCGACGACCTGATGACGGTGAACGGCGCGAGATTCTGAATCTGGATTGTGAAGGGCTGGGACTGACAGCATCCGCCATTGAAGAATTGGTACAGCTCACGGGAACGCACGGTCCCCACAAGCTTGGCTACACGTTTTCTGATATTCGCACGAGGCTACTTCCAGAGGCACTGGTACACGCTTACCCGACGCGCAAAATTAACCATACTGATTTGATCGACGCAATTTCACGAGTTGCGCCATCACCGACAATCTTTACGACGGAAGATCGCGTATGAATCTTCGTGGTCGCCGAATTCACATCGTTGGGAGTGCTGATCCCACGGCTGATGAAGAGAAACTGGGATATGTCCATTCGCTTGTATCTGAACTGACAAACGCACTTGTGGCGGAGGGTGCTAATTTCGTTATACCGTTTGGTAAGGAGCCGTTTCTTACAGAACGGGAAGATGGGCTCTCTATCATCTTTGATTGGACCGTAGCTGAAGCGGTATCCAAAGCCCAAATCAAAGGAATTGCTAAGCCTTCTGGCCCCAATGGTTACCTGATTGCAACCTTGGCAACAAGTAAGACAGATTTCCAAATTCCAGCAGTTCGTCGCGTTATTTATGAACAACTTAGGGACACTAATTCCATCGGCATCGAATTCCTTGAACCTGGCTGGAGCGCGGGCGCCATTAGCCGTTCACGGCTTGCCCAGCTCGGGGACATTCTGATTGCGATTAGTGGGGTCAAGGGGTTGAGCAACTTGCAATCGAATATTCCTCAAGGGTAAGCCGGTCATTCCGCTCGATATTAACGTGGGTTCTTCTTCGCGCGATGGATCTGGAGGGGCACCAAGACTCTTTGATCGAGCTCGCGCCAAGCCTGGAGACTTCTTTTCAGTAGCAGCGTCTGCATCCGCAGCTGATTTACTAGACCGAACCCAAACTCGAAATGGAGAAGTCAATGTCATGGTAGTCGTGGCTGCCATCCTTAACCTGATCCATGCCCTCGTTCCCCCACGAGTTTTCTACGTCAGACTCCTGAATGACACGCTTCCCGAATATACATCTGTAGAGGAGTTTTTTAGAAAAACCGCCGACCCGCTTGTTCGAGAATTGGGCTATGAGCCGCTCCAAATGGGGCTTGGAAAGAACGAGTTTGTCTGGATGAATCAAGCCATTTTCGACTCCATGCACCACAGTAGTGTAGCACTTGTAGATCTGACAGGACTGAGGCCCAATTGCTTTATGGAACTGGGATATTCGCTCGGCAACAAGCAGCGAGTGATTGTATGTGCTCGTGACGACACGCGAATTCCATTTGATGCGTTTGCGCTGGAGGCTTTTCAGTGGAAAGAATCTGAAGACCTAGGTAAGAGATTGGACAAGTTCCGCACACATTGGGAAAGAAATATCAACATGCCAACGCTTGTTCGACCAAAGGAGGCGAAGTGAAAGCTGAGTGCTATTTTTTCAGTAGATATTGAATCCGCAGGTCCGATACCCCGGCAAAATACAGCATGCTTTTCTCTAGGCGCGTGTGTGGTGGGTGATCCTACGGTATCGTTTTACGCCGAACTGAAACCCATCACTAAAGAGTTCGTGGCAGAAGCTCTTAAGATATCTGGGTTTAACCTTGAACGTCTTGAGCGCGAGGGTCAGGCGCCTGAAAATGTAATGAAGGACTTCCGCCGATGGGTTGAAACAGTCACCGAGGAGTGCAAACCAGTCTTTGTCGGTTTCAATGGCTGCTTTGACTGGCAGTTTGTGAACTGGTACTGTGAATCGTTTGCCGGGGGCAATCCATTTGGGTTTGGTGGAATAGACATCAAGTCGTATTTTATGGGCTTTAGTGGTGAGACGTGGGCGAGATCGACATCAAGCCAACTACCAGAGGAATTTAAGCCTGACATTCCACAAACCCACAATGCGCTTGATGACGCACGTGCCCAAGCATCGATCTTTCATAAATTATTTACTAAGCGGCGTTCAAGATAGATAGCCGTAAATGTCAATTCGTTGTGTTGCGCGATCCAAGAACGGCGCCCAGCGGGTCGGTCCTCGAATTTAAGGGTCTAACGGCGTTATTGCCTGAGCAAGAGGTAACACCCTTTCTGAGTGTGGGTCTCTTTCAACTGGCTTGGCCTGAGGTGACGGGGAGGTTTAGGAGTGAGGGATCATGGGCCATCAGCCTTTTACGTATCAATCTTGCCCTCTTCCGTAATTTCCTGCTACTTTATGAATATGACAACCGGGTATTCCAATTACACCAGAGCCGATGCACGCAAAGAAATTGGAGAAATGCGCAAATTTACCCAAGAGCTGGTGAAATCACCCGGCAAAGCGCAAAAGCTTTTGATCGAGGCGGGTATTCTTCGCAAATCGGGCAGGGGTTTGGCCAAAAAATATCAATCGGCCAGCACTTGAGCCTATGCGTCACTCGGCTTGGATATTGGCATACCATGGATGTGATCGGTCTATAGGTGATCAAATCCTCCGTGGTGACTCTGAAGTCAAGCCGAGCAACAACGAGTATGACTGGCTTGGGAAAGGTTCTTATTTTTGGGAAAACTCCTACAGCCGCGCCCTCAAGTGGGCTCAATTTCTAAAAGAGCACCCTTCCTACACTCATAAAGCGATCAAAGATCCGTTTGTGGTGGGCGCCATCATTGATCCCGGAAATTGCCTCGATCTGACAGAAGCCGAATGTCTCGATATCCTGAAGGAAGCTTACGCGCAATATGTTGATGTGATGCGTTTGGTGGCCAAATACTCGGGTGAGCCGACGGTCCTTCCGAAAAATGAGCCTGGTTTCAAAGGGGACGAGGATCTAGTCAAACGCAAGTTGGATTGCGCTGTCATCAACTGGCTTCATAAAACGAGAGAAGACCGGAAGCTCAAAAGCAAGGGACTACAACCCTTTGATACCGTGCGTGGCGCCTTTTCAGAAGGTGATTCGCTTTTTGAGAATTCGAAAATTGAATCCAGAACCCATATTCAATGGTCGGTGTTGGACCCTGCACGAAGTGTGGTGGCTTATTTCAGACCTCGAATCAGAAATTGATCTTTTACGGACATATGATCTTCGAGATGGGAACGCGTGATGCTGGGTGTCACGACAACCGCCGATCTGTCTCTGGTGCGCTCGCGAGGAGAGGAATGGCGAACTCTCGCTTTCATGCCGGCGGCCGCGCTGTGGCGCGAGTTCCTCGACGCTGACGTGCTGCGCCTCTGGGACGGCTGGCTGAATCGCCCGCTGGTGGAAGATATCCGTTCAGCGGGACGCGAGATCTGGGTGATGAGCGGCAATCTGGGCTCCTACCTTCCGACGGGCGTCTTCGATCCGGCGCGAGTCGCGCTCTATCGCGAGCTTGGAGTCGACGGCGTTCTGGTGAACGAAGTCTCGCGATTTCGGCGGGTATTGGCGAGAGGTGGGTACCCGCGCCTGATCGCGCACCGCGGCCTCTGCCCTGGCTTGTGCCGAGAATTCGCTTCCCGCTTCGCGGCCGCGAAGGCCCTTGGTGCGGACGAGATCGAGCTGGACGTTCGAGGAACCGCCGACCGGCACCTCGTGATCTGTCACGACAGGGATCTCGCCCGCATTGCGGGAATCCCCGGCAGCATAGACGCTCTTGGCGTTGAGCAGCTTGCCGCAGCGAGGCTGCGTGGGGACATGGAAAGCGTCGGCCTCTGCACCCTTGAGGAGGTTTTTCGCCTGTTGGGTCAGAGCATCGGGTACAACATCCACATCAAGGAGGCCGGCGACGACGGATGGATCGTTGCTCGGACCATCCGGACCATTCGGGAGTACGCGTTGCAGCGTATCGCGTACATAGCGGGAGATGCGGAAGTGCTCGATTACGCGATGAGGATGGATCCGGAG
>JAAUTS010000184.1 GCA_012031345.1 Blastochloris sp.
TCTCCCTCCTCGGTGGCCGGCCATCGCCTGGCCCTATTATGTCCTGGTGGGCACTCTCTTCACCTTCGGCGTCGCCGTGCTCTTCCCCTCCCCCCCCCAGGCAACCCGACCCTGCCGCGTAGAAGCGGTTTCACAAATCCCCGCGGCGGCGAGGCCCCCCCCCACATTTTTCCAGAATGCACTTTGCGGCACCCCCGGCGCTCCGTATATTTGTCCTCTCAGCCGATGTGGCGGAACTGGCAGACGCGCCAGACTCAAAATCTGGTGTCCGCAAGGACGTGTGGGTTCGATCCCCTCCATCGGCATTCCCTTTCCGCCTGTCCCATGCTAGCATGTGCTTCGTGAAGCCGACCGCACGACACCTCTCCGCCATCATCCTCTGCCTCTGCTGGTACGGACAGTCCACCGCCACCGAGCTGCTGCGCGACCCCGAAGCTTTTTATCTGGAGGACGCCCCCGGACTGGAATTGCCCCAGCTCAAGGTCAAGCAAACCACCCCCCTCTTCGCCAGCCGCTCCCTCAACGGCCACATCGGCAACCTCATCACAGGCCAGACCGTCCTCCTCCTCGCCTGGAACCCCAAGGCCTTCCTGGTCTCCGATGCCACGGCCTCCCAACAAGGCTGGGTGGCTGCCTCCGACCTCGAAGAAATGGACGCAAAAACCCTGGACCACTTCCGCGCCGTCATCGCCGAGGAAACCCGCTTTGCCCAGGCCATCAAAAAAAATGAGGTCATTTCCGGCATGACCTTCGACCATGTGCTCAAAAGCCTCGGGGAACCCTCGCAACGCTCCTTCCGCGAGGACGAAAATGGACGCTACGACGTCTGGTCCTTCATCATCTACCGGACCGAGTATGAAGACTACACCTACCGGGACCCCTACTCCGGACGATTGATGACCAGCACGCGCCGCATCCAGGTTCCCACAGGGGAAACCAAGGTCGAATTCAAGTCCGGCCGCGTCGTCGCCGTCCAACAATCCGTCACCGACGAAAAAGCCCGCCACAAGTGGGACGGCACCGCCACCCGCTGACACGGACTGTTGACCTTGCAGCAACGTTGACTACGGCAAAAGCGTTTTTCTCTTTTAGCCTAGATCAAAGAGTAGTTTCAGGAGCTTGCGCTGAACCTCCCCTTGTTCTCCATCGGCGGACGTGAACGGCTCATGCCATGCCTCGACATGGAGATGGCTTTCTCTGTTCTCGACTTTAAGCCAGTCTGTCTTGATGACATCCTCTTTCGTGCAAGAAGCATACTGCCAAAAGGCTTCTCCCAGCCACATTTCCGCAGACACTCCCTCCAAGTAATCTTCTCGCTGATTTACGTGGGCAGGAGCTGCCACAAGATCTGTATTTCGGGGAACTAAAAATTCACGTTGTCTGTGTCGATAACCAGCATCCGTAGCGATGAGATTAACTAGATTGCCCGTGTTAAACAATATTTTTGCCAATGGGTCCCAATCATTAATTAAGTTCTCACACCGGCTTGACATGGAGAGGAATCCATTCTGCTGAAAATAGTTAAACAATTTATAAACTTTGATTCCATTTTGATCTTGATCTGCAACAGCTAAAATTGGTGGTCCGTCATCATTTTTTTATTGCACTAGCGACGCCGTTAATATCGACAGTATGGGATTTACCTAAATTCTTCCCCTTGCCGTGATTTATCGTTACTCGGTACTGCCTATCTCCAAATCCGTTTTCTATAAGAAACAAAGCTAGAAGCTCCCATACTTCGCTTGGGGTCATTGAGCCGACCTTAACATGACCTTTTAAAAGTGACTCGGAGTAATTCATTCATCAATGCCCAGTCCGCCCAACAATATTAAATTGCGTTGACGCTAGCGGCTTCCATTTGTCGAATCAGTCTAGATCAAAGAGTAGTTTCAGGAGCTTGCGTTGAACCTCCCCTTGTTCTCCATCGGCGGACGTAAACGGCTCATGCCATGCCTCGATATGGAGATGGCTGTCTCTGTTCTCGACTTTAAGCCAGTCTGTCTTGATGACATCCTCTTTCGTGCAAGAAGCATACTGCCAAAATGCTTCTCCAAGCCACATTTCAGCAGAGACGCCTTCACAGTATGAATCTCTGCGATTAGTGTGGGCTGGAGCAGCGGCAAGATTTGTTTTCGCAATCTTTATCAACTTAGATTGGGAAGTTAAATAATTTTCATCTACCGCAACTGCATTCGCAAGTTGAGCTGCGTCAAAAAACAATTTGGCCAATGGGTCCCACTCTCGGATTGATTCTCCTCCGCGGCTAGAGAATGCAAAATATCCGTTTTCTTCATAAAATGTGAAGCTCTGAACCGGCAACTTGCTTTTATCTGCATGGTTTTGAACACCCAAAATTGGAAGTCCTGAATCTCTTTCAATAATATCTAGGATATCACCAAACTTTGCGGTTATTACCTTGCCCAAACCGCCACGTCCACCGCCTAGATTTGTTGAGACGTCGTATAAAGGCTCGTTGAGTTGTGTTCTATATAAAAAATCATGCAATAGCTCCCAAACTTGCTCTCTTGTTATAGCATGTTTTGTGACTATGCCTTTTAATATTGAAGTCCCGTATCTCATCGCATCTAATTGCTTGCCCATCCAGAAAATGCAACTGCATTTGTTCTAATTTCAATGGGAATTCCTAATTCGTTTTGCAGTTGCGTGGCTCTGTCAATAAGTAGTTGAGGAGTAAACCCATTATCTGACAGATAGTCCACATCGAATATAAATTCCTCTAAATCGGACTTAGATGCTGCTATGCGTGCCGAATCGGTCAACTTTGTCAGCATGTCTTGGCTAGGTGTAGACGACGCTGTTGAAGTCTGTTGCACGTATTGCCCGCCAGATCTGAAGTCGAGTCCTTCGTTACTACCTTCTCCTAATTCATCGAGATATTCAAAGTTTTTATATCTGCCGTTTTTGGCGGCATCCAGCTCGACGAGATTTCCTCGGGCAAAGGTGCTGCGGGGTTGCGGACTGCCGAATCCAATTTTCCAAGGTGAGCCTGCGTTCGGTTCTTTCAGGAAGCTTGCCATTAAATCTTTGGCGGTATCGTCAATCCCTTCGATCGGGCCTGTGTATCCGTGAGAGTGGAATGATCGGCCAAACAGGTCAAAAAGGTCATTGGATCTGGTTGGAGTAGGCGCCAGTTTTGTTTTATAGACTTTGAAGAAGTTCAAAATAACATCTTCATCGATACGATTTCCTAAGAGATGCGTTAGCTCGCCGAGTCGCCTAAAAACCATCAACCCGACTTCATCCCACTGCTTTCCAGTGGCTTCGACAATATCATCTACCTCCCTTGCTATGACATCCTGGTTGATGATGTTCGGGTCGAGTTCGTCGAGCTTGTCCTGGGTGATCTCGGCCAGTGACTTGCCGCCCCGTTTCTCGGTCTCGAGGTGTTTCTTAATCTTGTTGAGTTTACGGGTGTCGGGAACGTATTGGCTGGCCTTGCGGAACATGGCCATGGTGAACTTGCGTGTTTGACTGGCGACCACACCGGCAGCTTGCCCCGCTTTCGCCGCAATGAGTGTTGCTTTGATGGCGTTTCCTATTCCCGCCGTGGCAACGGTCACAACCGCTACCTCGGTGGCCACACCTCCCAGGTAGCCGTGGGAGTAGAGTAATTGAGTGACGGTCAGGTTGCCCTCGTTCTGCCAGGGCAGGTTTTGCTCGATGGAGTTGAGGTAATCGTTGAAGAGGCTTTCCGCGATGTCCTTGTATTCGTCCAGACTGAGACCGGCCAACTGCTTGGCTCCTTCATACATGGCCTTGAACCGGCCCACCGGGTCCTGAACGAAGCCGATGAGTTCGCCGATGCCTTCGACTTCGCCCTGGGCCATGTCCCAGAAACCCTCGGTGTAGCCGATCAGCCAGGATCCCCAGAAGTCGGCCCCGCCGTTTTCAAAGAGCCAAATGCCGAACTTTGAAACGAAGTTGCGATTCTGGATGGGCTCGGATTCACCGATGAGGGTGAGGTGCTGGAGCCGCCATTGCATCCGACTGCTCAGCCCATCAACCACCCGCATGCGCACCTGACTGGCGGCGACAGCCCGCATCGGGTCGATCATGTAGAGCAGTGAGGCGGTCTGGGTGCTGCTGGTGGTCAGGTGAACGGTGTCACTCTGAACGCCGCCCTGTCCATCGTCATAGGTCAAGGTGACGGTGACATCAGAGGACTCCGCCAGTGCCTCACCCCAGAGGGCCATTTGCCCATTGACCATATCGGCCAGATCACCCGAAGGCGACGCAAGGTTGACACTGAAGTTGGTCAGTTGGGCGGTTCCATTCTTTGTGAACAGTCGGAGTTTCGCGGAGTTGGAGACCGATAGGGTGACGGTTCCGGTGTTGGGATTCACTCCCTGCGGCAACTGAAGATCAAAGCGCACAACATCGTCATCGGCTGCATCAATCGAGGTATCGCTATTATCGGCGATGGTGTCGGCGTTATCGTCGTCATCATTGATGAGGGCAATCAGGTTGAGCGGATCGTCTTCCTGCGATTCGGTCACGAAGGCTCCGGGCTGGGACATTGTTCCGGGCTGGCTGGCGGCAAGCATGCCTTCAGAAGCACCCGGGTCGGCATAGCCGTCCCCATCCCAGTCAATCGGCACTTCCGGGATTTCAGGAAGTTCCAGGGATCCGACACGCGTGTCCCAGGTCGAGATGACCGGCCCGAGTTCGTCGTCGGCTTCCAACGTGTGATTGATGACACCTTCGGTATCATTCGGACCAAAATGATTTCACTTCGATTTCGCCGACCTCATCAAAGACCGTGTAGAAGTCGATTTTGTCAGGGTTTTCATCATCGCGGACGAAGACCACTTCCTGATCGACCCGGCGGCGGTCTCCTTGTTCGCCCAAAAGTTGGTTGATTTCATCGTCGGACCCCACATCTTCCAGCCTGTCGTAGATGAACGGTCCGGTTGGTGAGGTGTCGCTTAAATTATACGTGCCGAGATCCTGCGAGGTGTCCCTGTTGGTGAACTGCAGCCGGAAGTCCGTCCAGCCCTCGGGGATTTCTACGCTGCCATGAACCGCGCGATCTTTACTTTCTAACGCGCATGGGATTAAAGCCGACGACCTTTTCAGTCCCGCTTTGGCTGGCGGTGCCGACGATCATGCCGTGGGAATTGATGTCGGAGAGTTTGAAATCGGACCAGCCGGTGGAAGCGCTGCCCAGGAGTTTGGAAACGTGGATGTTCTGCCCGTTGATGAGGACATGGCCTTCTTCCTCGGAGAGCATCACCAGGGAATCGGAGGTTTTACCAAATTTTTCATTTTCGAGGGAATTGCTGGCGGCGTTCCAAACCTTGAAATCATGAAAGCTGGCTCCGTTATCGAGAGAGTAGCTTGAATGACCCTTATACGGATATACTTCCTCCTCGAATTCTTGAACGACGATGTCCTGATCGAGGGCGGTATGCACTGAAAACTCGCCCTCGCCAAGCGACGTAACCTGGCCCTGATGCCTCCAATGGTGTTCGCTCGGCCACCACAACCATTCCGCCGT
>JAAUTS010000185.1 GCA_012031345.1 Blastochloris sp.
GGGGATTCTTCAATCCAAGCCGCTTTGCCTTCTCCTTGGCTGGTTTCTTATATGTGGGTTTTCACCATTTGTGCAGGCTGCTATTTTGGGTGTTGATTCACCACGCGGTGGATGCGGACTGGTCGGTGGTGGTCCGCCGCATCATGGAAACGGTGGGATCGCTGTTCTTCCCTTGGCTCGTCATTTTGTTTATCCCCATGATTTTCTGCGCCCCGCTGCTGTTCAAGTGGATGAGCATTGAAGTGGGCGAGGATGTGCTGCTGGACCACAAGCGGGCCTTGCTCAATCTTCCCTGGTTTTGGGGTAAGGCGGTTTTGTATTTTGCTTACTTCTGTTTTGCCACCTGGTTTTTGCGCCATCTTTCCATCAAACAGGATGCCAGCGGCGATCCCGGCCTGACCTTGCAGATGCGGAAACTTTCCTACGGCTTCATCCCTCTTTTCGCCGTGCTCATCACCTTCGCCTTTCTGGACTGGATCATGGGTCTGAACCATCACTGGTATTCCACCATGTTCGGGGTCTATCTCTTCGCCGGAACGGCGGGGGGAGGTATCGCCCTGACCATCCTGATCGGCAACGCTTTGCGCGCGGGAGGTCACCTCAAGGGGATCATGACCGTCGAGCATAACCACATCATGGGTAAGCTGCTCCTGGCCTTTACCATTTTCTGGGCTTACACCGCCTTCAGCCAATACATGCTGATTTATTATGCGAACATTCCAGAAGAGACCGTATTCTTCCTGCACCGCAACACGAATAGTTGGCATTGGGTCAGCATCTTTCTGGTCTTCGGTCATTTCTTCATCCCTTTCATCCTGCTCCTGACCCAGCCCGCCAAGCGTAATCCGCTACGGATCGCTTTTGTTTCGATCTGGTTTCTTTTCATGCACTACGTGGATCTTTACTGGCTCATCATGCCCCAGCTTCAGATCTTTAAGGCCATCAAGGCAAACAAGGGGGATCAACTGGCGGAGTTCCTGTATTTTTCACCTCATTTATTGGATGTTCTAATCTTTGCGGGTATGTTTTGTGTCCTGGCTTATGGATTCCTGCGTCGCTTCTCCAAATCCTCGATTTTCCCCCTGCGTGACCCGCGTCTCTATGAGTCGGTCACTCTCACCAACTAAATTCACGACCGAAAGCTTTTAACCATGTCCACGACATCATCCGCCCCAGTCAAGCCGACCCGAGTTCCCGTTTGGAAAGTCGTCCTCGGCTCCCTTTTGGGCTTCATCCTGATCATTGCTGCGGGTTATGTCATCAAGCAATACAAGAACGAACCCAGGGTGGCTGACCAAAAAGTCATCGAGGAACGTTTGGAACGACTGTCCAAGCTGCGCGAGGAAGAGAAGCTCGTCGTCAGCACCTATCAATGGGAGGACAAGGCGACTGGCGTGGTGCGGATTCCCTTGGAGCAGGCCATGGTTTTGACGGTGGAGGAATTGAAGGCCAAACCCATCCGTCCCTCCTCCGTTCCCGTGCAGCCCGTGCTGACTCCTGCTTCCAGCGCAACGACTCCGGCGACTCCGGCGACTCCGGCAACCCCAGCGGCAAGCAGCCCGGCCAAGAAAGGAAATTGACATGTCGTTTTATTACATCCTCATGCTGGCTTCCATGGTCATCCTCGGGGGCTCTGCGGTTTATGCCCTGTATTGGGCGGCCACGCGAGGGCAGTTCAGCAGGATGGAGCAGGGTGCCAAAGTTATTTTTGATCAGGGTGAGCCGGTGGGCAAAGTGACCGACACCTTCCCTGGTCTAGACATGGAGAAGGAACAAAAGCGGCGGGCGGAAAAGGGTAAAAAAACGTTGAAGAGGAAAGTTTAGTATGTCTGATCAAGGTAATAACATGCCGGGCGATGCCGCGGACGCGCTGGAACGGGCTCAGGTGGACGCATCCTGCCGGGTGCCGGTGATGCTGTTTTTCGCCTCGGCGGTGTTTTGGTTGGTGGTGGGAACTCTGTTCGGCTTGATCGCTTCCTACAAATTGCACAATCCTCTTTTCATCATCGAACTGTCGCCCTGGCTTTCCTCCCTGCTGGAAAAATTCAGCCCCGCCGGGACGGTGGAGTTGATCAATGCCAGCCTGACCTTTGGGCGAATTCGTCCCGCCCACTTGAATGCCGTCGCCTACGGTTGGGCTGCGCCAGTCGGTTTGGGAGTGGCGGTTTGGTTGATGGCCCGTCTTTGCCGTGTCCCTCTGCGCTTCCCGCTGCTGGTTTCGGCCGCGGGCGTGCTTTGGAACATTGGCATGTTTGTGGGAATCGGCGTGCTGCTGTCCGGGGGAAGCACCTCTATTGAGTGGCTCGAGTTTCCGCCCTTTGTCAGCTTCATCCTTTTCCTGTCCTTTGCTCTGATTTCCATTTGGGCGGTGGATATGTTCGTGCACCGCAAGCCGGGACACGTTTACGTTTCCCAGTGGTATATCATGGCGGCGCTGTTCTGGTTCCCCTGGCTCTACGGCACGGCTAACATGTTGATTCAACTCATCCCGGCCCAGGGTTCCGTGCAGGCCATCGTCAACTGGTGGTATGGCCATAACGCCCTGGGACTTTGGTTCACCCCGCTCGGCTTGGCGGCTGCTTACTACATGATTCCCAAGGTCATTGGGCGTCCGGTTTACAGCTATTATCTTTCCGCCTTCGGTTTCTGGGCCTTGGCCCTGTTTTATAGTTGGAATGGGGGACACCATCTCATCGGCGGCCCTCTGCCCGCTTGGCTCATCACTTCGAGCATCGTGGCCAGTGTCATGATGGTCATCCCCGTGGTGGTCACGGCGATCAATCATCACATGACCATGAAGGGGAACTTCCAGGTTCTGCGTTACAGTCCTACCCTGCGCTTTGTGGTTTTTGGTGCCATGTCCTACACCCTGGCCAGCTTGCAAGGCAGCTCGATGGCCTTCCGCGATTTGAACACGGTCACCCATTTCACGCATTACACCATTGGGCATTCCCACCTGGGACTTTACGCTTTCTACACCATGATCATGTTTGGTTGCATCTACTACATCGTGCCTCGGCTCTTGGGTCGTGAGTGGGTGTCGGCCCGTTTGATTAAGATCCATTTCTGGACCTGCGCCTACGGCATCGTGGCCATGGTGCTAATCCTCAGTGTCGGTGGAGTGATTCAGGGTTGATGTTGCAACATCCAGAGAACCCTACCAACACCTTCAGCAACATTGTGGAGGCAACCAAGCCTTGGCTGCGTGGACGCACGATTTCTGGAGTTCTCATCCTGGTGGGTCATCTGGCCTTTGCCTATCATTTTGTCCTGATGCTCCTGAAATTTGGCCGGGCGGACGGTGTGGGGCCGACTCTGCTGGCCAAACCTGAGTCTGCGGCGGAGGCTTCTTCATGAACAAGTTAACCACATTATTTTGCGGCTTTTTATTTACCTTTGTTCTGGCCTGGATCGGGCTGGTTCTGGTTCCTCAGTTTCAGTTCGGTCAACTCCAGCCTTTTGTGAATGAAGACACCGGGGAATCCTTCCCGCCCATGCGCTCGGGCTTGGCCGAGACCGGGAAGCAGGTTTATCAGGCCAATGGTTGTATTTATTGTCACAGCCAACAGATCCGGCCCGAACATCAAACCGCCGACATGGCCCGTGGCTGGGGTGCGCGACGTTCCGTGGCCCGTGATTACATTTATGATCGTCCGCATTTGTTGGGCACCATGCGCACCGGACCTGACCTCAGCAACGCCGGGGTGCGTTTGAGCAATGAGGCCTGGCACCATGAACATCTGTATGCCCCGCAAAGCAAGAGCGCAGGCTCCACCATGCCTCCCTTCCGTTATCTCTATAAAGTCCAGAAAATCCAGGGCGCAGGCTCCCCGGATGCCCTGAAACTCGAAGCGGACGATGCCCCGCCGGAGGGCTACGAAGTGGTGCCAACACCCGACGCGCGGGCCTTGGTGGCTTATCTTCTTTCCTTGAACCAAAACTATTCCCTGCCTGAGGCCAAACTCTCAACCGAATGAGCTCCGAACCCAATCCTCCGTCCGATGCCGCCAACGAATTCCAGGAGCAGGAAAATCCTGCCCTGCGCGGCATCGACTATTCTGAATCGACCAACGTCAATCAGATCCATGAATCCATTCTCCGTGAGAAGGTTGATCCCCAGGAAGGGGAGGAGCCGATCTCCTTGGTTCTGATTGGCATCATCGGGGTGACCTTGTTGTTTGGTGGTATTTATCTGGGCCGTTACTGGGGAGCTTTTGATGGAATGATTTACGATGAGCGGGCTCGCTCGGTGGTGGCCGGGGCTGCCACGGGGGGAGGGGCTGGTGCTGCAGGTGCGCCTGCGGCGGCAGAAGATCCGGTGGCGGTTGCGCTGAAGCTTGGGAAACGTGTTTACACCGCGAACTGTGCGTCCTGTCACCAGGGCAGTGGGCAGGGGGCGGCGGGTCAGTATCCACCGCTGGTCGCCTCGGACTACGTCCTGCAGTCCGAGCGACGTCTGATTGCTCTGCTCCTGCATGGGGCCGAGGGGCCGATGACCGTGAAGGGTAATGTTTACAACGGAGCCATGCCGGCTTGGGAAAAACAATTAAACGACAAACAAATGGCCGCCGTGGCCACCTACATCCGTCAGGAATGGGGCAACAACGGAGGCCCGATCACGCCCGAGCAGGTTGCCGCCGCGAGGGTGGAGTTTGCCTCCCAAACCAAAGCCTACAATGAGGCCCAGCTCCTGGCCATTGATGGACCCATCGTGGTCAAGTAAGAGTCTAGAAGTTTAGAAAGTATCGCATCATGGAAACAAACTCCCATTCCCACGCTGACACGGCTCATGCCGACCACGGCCACGAGCATCACGAGCCCGGCTTCTGGAGCAAGTATATCTTCTCGACCGACCACAAGATGATCGGTCTGCAATATGCCATTACCGCCCTGATCTTCCTCCTCTTCGGCTTCATCCTCATGCTCTACATGCGTTGGCAACTGGCTTACAATGGCGAGCCCGCGCCCTTTGTGGGTTGGACCATGAAACTTTTGGTGGGTCAGAACAGCAATCTGCTTCTGGCCAACGGTGCCATGTCACCCGACTTGTACAACTCCTTCGGTGCCATGCACGGCACCATCATGGTGTTCCTGGCCATTGTGCCTCTGGCCTTCGGGGCTTTTGGTAATTACGTGGTGCCTCTGCAAATCGGGGCACCGGACATGGCTTTCCCCCGCATCAACATGGCCAGTTATCACAGCTACTGGATGGGGGGGCTGCTCATGTTCATCAGCTTCTTTGTGCCGGGCGGTGCGGCCAAGTCCGGGTGGACTTCGTACTCACCTTTGGCCAACTTTGCCGACCATGGCCCCGGTTTTCACCCGGTCTGGAACGGCCAAACCATGTGGTTGTTAGGCATGATCCTGTTGATCACTTCCTCCCTGCTCGGCTCGGTCAACTTCATCACCACCATCGTTCAACTCCGGGCCAAGGGCATGACCTGGATGCGTCTTCCCTTCTTTGTCTGGGCCCAGTTTGTC
>JAAUTS010000186.1 GCA_012031345.1 Blastochloris sp.
TGCCGCGCCCAATCACGCTGAGCTTAAAAAACGAGGTAGGAGCCATCTGCAACACATTCAAAAACGCCCCAGCCTCATCCACTCCTTTTGGAAAATGGCAGGCTTAAATATCACTTAGTTATGCAAGTCTGAGTAAAAAGTTTTTTCCGTTGGGCAGCGAGGCGGTAGGGGGGTGGATTCGTGGGGCTTCGTGGTTAAAAAAAGTTCTTGCCTGATTCAACCAGCACAGACTTAACAACTCTTAGTGCGTTTGCCCTGGCCGACCACCGCTAAACTCTTGGCTCCACCAAACTCTTGTGTTAGGTTGTAACTATGTTATCTGCATTGTTACGTTGGGTGGTTCTCACCCTGGCGGTCTTTCTGGCTGCCTTTATCATTCCGGGCATCTCTTATGATTCCTGGAAAAGCCTGCTCATCGCCAGCCTCGTCCTGGGCCTGCTCAACACCTTCCTCAAACCCATCATCACCCTGCTCTCCCTGCCTTTCATCGTGCTCACCCTCGGTCTCTTCCTCCTCATCGTCAACGCCATCACACTCAGCCTGACAGGCTGGTTGGTCGATGGCTTTCAAGTCTCCGGCTTCTGGCCCGCCCTCTTCGGCTCCCTCGTGATCAGTCTGGTCAATCTTTTCTTCGGAGGCACCAAGCCCAAGGTCCAGGTTCGGCATTCCGCTCAAGTTAAGGTGAATCCCGGCCCGGCATCCAAATCCAGATTCCCCTCCAAAAATGAGGACGTGATCGATATATGAAATCTCCCAAGACCAATCCATGCGGGGAAAAATCCTGCTCGCTGTCATCCTGGGCACGCTTTTTTTGGTGGGTGCCTTGACTTTATCCCCGAGCCACACTTCTTCAACCTCGGATCCCACGGTCCAGTCCACAACCTTGGATCAGGCACTGACTTTGTCGCAGGTTGATGCCAAACCCATTTTATTGATCTTTACCGCCTCCTGGTGTCCACCCTGTCAGGAAATGAAAAAAAATACCTATCCTTCTCCCGAAGTCTCCACTTTGGCAGATCGTTTTCACTGGGTTTTTATCGATGTGGATGACACAAAAAATCAATGGCTCCTGGCGGCCTTTCAGGTGGAACCCCTGCCCCAGCTCACTGTGTGGATGGCTCAGGAACTCCTCTACTGACCACCGTCGGAAAAATGAACCCCTCCGAAATGTCTGAATTCCTCAAGGCCTCCCTGCAACGAATCCAGCCTTAAGTGAATCAGCGTCGCCAGTGAAACCTTGACCCGTCAGCCTACTGGAACTTTTTCCATGCTGACTGAGTTCTGCAATCCCTGTCAGCCCTGCAACTCGAAATAAGCCACCACGAAGGCGACGATCACCACGTTGGCCAGGGCAACTGGCAGGAAAAATTTCCAACCCAAATCCATCAATTGATCGTAACGGAAACGGGGGAAGGACCAGCGCACCCAGATAAAGAAGAAGATGAAGAAAGCCATCTTGGAAAGAAAGACTCCGATGTGCACCAGGAAAAACCACAGAGGCATAGGCTGACCTGCCAAAGAACCCAGAAAAGTCCAGCTCTCAGGAATAGGCGTGCCGTTGAACCAAGGCAGTGGCAAGGTCCACCCGCCGAAAAAGAGAGTTACCATGACGCAGGAAGTCACCAACATGGCGGCGTATTCTCCCAAAAAGAACAGGGCGAATTTAAAGGCCCCGTATTCCGTGTGGTAACCGCCTACCAATTCCGTTTCACATTCCGGCAGGTCAAAGGGCAGTCGATTCGTTTCCGCAAAGGCCGCCACCAAAAATATGAAAAAGGACAGAGCCAGGAAAGGCCAGAGCACCAAACTTTGACTCATGACACCCGAATCGCGCCAGGCGGAATCCGGCGCAAACACGGCCAAGGCCAGCCAACCGTTCTGCGCCTGATAATTCACAATCTCCTGAAGATTCAAATTACCAATGACCAGAAAGACCGGAACCACGGCCAAACCCATGGCGATTTCATAGGAAATCATCTGGGCGGAGGATCGGATGCTGCCGAGAAAGGGATATTTTGAATTCGAGGACCAGCCTGCGATGACGATTCCATAAACACTGATGGAGACAATGGCGAAAACAAAGAGCACCCCAACATTCAGATCGGCGATGACGGCAGGGCTGTTGAAGGCGGCCAAAGTCGCGGCGTCGAGTCCGAGCTTGAACTGATTCGAAACCCACTCCGCCACGGGTTGCAGATTGACCGTGCTGCCGAAGGGAATCACGGCCGAGGTCAGAATGGCAGGAACCATGGCCAAGACTGGCGCCAGATAGAAGTAGGGTTTGTTGACGTTGCCTGGTGTGATCTCTTCTTTTAATAAAAACTTAAGTCCATCCGCCACAGGTTGGAAAAGTCCGAAAAGGCGTATCACAGGAATTCTAAATCCGGCAATGCTAACCCCACCCAAGGGCATCCCCACACGATTCGGACCGATCCGATCCTGAAACCAGGCACTGTATCGTCTCTCCGCCACCACACTGTAGGCCACCAGACCCAGAAGAATAGCCACCACCAAGCCGCACTTGAGCAGGCTCATGAACACAAAAACGAGAGTAGGACCATCGATCATAAATTTTTCCAATGGGGAGCGTTTTGCTGAAACCAAGCCCCCGACAGTGTTCAGAGTGAAGAAAAGCTGTCCCAGCACAAACCAAAAAAAAGGGTGAGATGTCAACACAGGCACCTCGGTTTGCAGCCATTCTCATCCCTATTGATTCTTAATCGCGAACTCCCCTCCAGCTGCACGCCCGACCTAAACCAAGGTCCCGACCGGACTGCTGTTCCGCGTGATCGCAGGCGAGGTTCCGAGAAGGACGCCCAGATCACCGATCTTGCTCAAACTCCAGCCACTCAGTTCAGGCACACTCTGCGCCATGGCCTTGAAGACATCCTCGATACTGTGCAACCCGTTGCCACCGCCCAGAGCGGCCTTCAAATCGCGGAGAATTTCCCAATCTTCCCGCGCCTGCCCCGGACATGCCACAGCTTTGTTCAAACGTTGCAAACGTCCTTGAATATTAATCATGGATCCGCGTTTTTCTCCGAAACCCGCCGATGCCAGAAGATAGTTGGCTTTGGCTGTGCCTGCGTTGGGCAGGGTTCCGATATGCACATGGAACTCCAGCTTGGCCAGTTCCGTGGGTGAAATTCCGCAATCCAAAGGATTTTCCATGATGGAAATTAAGGCCTTGATCTTTCCCTGAGCCAAGCCCTGAGCAATCTCGGGCAAATTTTTGCCCTGCTTGGAAACACCCAGCAACTCCGCTCCACGAGTATTGGGGTTGCCATCGTTCGAAATCAAAAAGCCGTCCGCTTCCTGTGGCCGTGCTTTGATATCGATCAAGCTGACCCCCAAGGTCTGCGCGAGGGAACGGGTCAGATATAACTCCTCATTCGTCTGCCGGGCCGAAGCCAGGATGGCGATTTCCGTGCCCTGATATTTCTTGAGCTCCTGGGCCACACGGGGCAGGAGATCCTTCCAGGATGATGGGAAAAAATTTCCCCTCACATTCGCCATAGGTTGCTGAAAGCGCTCAGGACTTTGCGCGGTATGGAATTCAAAGCGGGCTTCGTCCGGCATCCAGCAGGAGTTGACCTCTTCGTTCTCACGGGGCGTGATGCGATAAATGGTGTTCTCGCGGGACCCGATCGTAATGTTACTGCCCAGTCCATCCCAGGTCGAGATGCTCTTGGTTTCCTTCAGGAACCACACACGCATCTTGAAACGGAAATCCTTGCTGGTCAGCGCACCGACCGGACAAATGTCCACCGTGTTCAACGAATAGGCATTGTCGAATCGCTTGCCTGGATGCGCGGTTAAGGTGTTGTAACTCCCGCGTTGAACAAAACCGAGCACATCGTCCTTGGCCACTTCCTTGGCAAAGCGCACACAACGCGAACAAAGAATGCAACGCTCATCATCCAGCACAATGTTCTTACCCAAATCCACATTTTTGGGCTTCTTCACCTTGTTCTCAACAAAGCGACTGTAGCCGTTCCCATATTCTGCGGAAAACTCTTGGAGCTTACATTCCCCCGCCTGATCACAAATCGGACAGTCCAGCGGGTGGTTGATGAGCAAAAATTCCATGACACCCTTCCGACACTCCACCGCCATGGGCGATTCCGTGCGGATGCCCATGCCCTCGCTCACCGTGGTGGCACAACCGATCTGGGGACGCGGAATCCAACTGATCTCCGGCTTGCCATCCGCTCCGATCACGGGCTTCCTCTCAGCATCCATTTTCGGTGTGCCCATCTCGAAGAGACACATGCGGCAGTTACCCGAAATGGAGAGCTTGGGATGATAACAATAATGCGGGAGGAAGCTGTCCTGTTGACGGGTGACTTCAACCACATTGGTTCCCTTGGGCACCTGAATCCAATGACCGTTGAACTGAACATTCACCATCGGTGCGTCCGGGGCGGGGATGTCGTGATTGTGAGGATTGATCGGGTGCGGGGTCATAATATCGAAAGTGCTGTCTAAAATTTCTGAGCTGCGAATCCTAGTGGCTGCCCACCAACTCAGCTTCAGGTTCCTTCTTGGTGGTCTGGGCGGCCTTGGCTTCAAACTCATCACCAAACTTGGCGATGAAACTCTGCACCGGCCAGGAGCAGGCTTCACCGAAGGCGCAGATGGTTCTCCCGGCTATGTTATCCGCCACATTTTTCAACAAAGCGGTGTCTTCAGGTCGTGCCTCACCATGGGCCATGCGGTGGGTGATTTTCTTCATCCAGAGCGAACCCTCACGGCAGGGTGTGCATTGGCCGCAGGATTCGTGGGCATAAAACTCTGAAATATTGGCCAGACACTCCACCATGTCACGAGTCTCATCCATCACGATCACACCGCCCGAACCTGCCATAGTCCCCACGGCGGCAAAGCTGTCGAAGTCCACCGGGATATCCTCCAAGGTGATCTCTTTTTCCACCATGGCCCCGTCCGGCCCTTTTTGTTTCAACTTGAACTTTTCACCCGCGCGCAAGACTTTGGCCGAGGACCCACCCGGAATCACCGCCTTGAGTTTGCGTCCACCCTTGATGCCCCCACAAACCTCATGGATCAACTCTCCCATGGTCAGGGAACCGCACTCGAATTCATAATAACCCGGTTTGTTCACATCCCCGCTCACACAGAGCACCCGCGTGCCCGTGTTGTTGGCTGTGCCTATTTTCGCAAAAGCTTCCCCACCCATGTTCACCACATGCTTCACGTTGCAAAGGGTCTCCACGTTATTGACAATGGTCGGGCACATGTAGAGCCCCAACACCGCCGGGAAATAAGGAGGCTTGATCCGGGGATAAGCCCGTTTGCCTTCCAAAGATTCAATCAGACCCGTCTCCTCACCACAGATGTAAGCTCCTGCACCGCGATGAATATAAATCTCCAGATCATAGCCGCTGCCGAGAATAG
>JAAUTS010000187.1 GCA_012031345.1 Blastochloris sp.
ACCCGTGGGGAATCGGAGCATGCATGGATGAGAGATCGGCAATGATTGCCTCGGAGCTCCAGTCGGCGTCTTTACTACCTTTGATCAGGTTAATTTTTTGCGGGGTAGCAGCGTTTGTGATTGCCTTGAAGCGAGACCTCCAATCTTGCTGATTCAAATCGCTTTTAATCAACTCCAGCCACGGCCAATCGTGCCCCTCGGGTTTAACGATATTGACTTCATCGGACGGTATGGTTTTCCATGAGCCGCCGCGCTTTAAACGTACTTCTATCCCCTGGATAGCATGATCCCAAGGGCGCAGAGATTTCTCTATGATGCCGTTCTCATTCTTCCCCTGAATAGCGGGAACAAGGTTGAGCGCGAACCACTTTTCTCCGTTAGCAGTTGGATAATCAGGTAAACGGGAATGGTACACTGCCAGATGACTTTATTGCTCATACGTTTTCCTTAATTTTTCTCAGGCGAGCATCGAAACGTAGCGTTTCCCTGGTGATACTGTAGCGATATTCATGTTGCTTTCCCCATTCCCCACAATTAAGTTTGTTGAAAGTGTTAGATTCTCTGAATTTGTGTCCGTAAGTGCAGAATTGCTGCGGTTTTGATTCCTCACTTTCTTGAAGGTGTAGGTGACGGACTTGCGAATGTTGATGCGGATGAACCAGCCGATTTTAATCCGGATCGCCACCTCGCCCGTGCCGATCAACCCACCTCGTTCATATTTCGCCGACAGCAGGAGCGTGATGCTGACATCAACAATACCCAAGACCCGGACTCTACCCTGGAAGAGGAGGATCGCTTCCACACCCCATGAGCCGCCGCTCTTGTAATTGGCCACAATTGAAAACGATGCAAACAGGCCACCCTGGATGAAGCCAAAATTGATCTGTAAGGAGGCGGCGACCGCAATACCAATACTGACTTCCGTTTGTAGGGTTCGCTCCCCATTAAATGTAACAGTCAACGTATGGGATACTTCAACCCAGCCGCCACCTCCAAGCACAAAGAGGGTCAGGATGAAGGGTTCGTCTCGTCGTCCGAGCGCAAAGGCACTTTTGAGTTGGAAATAATTGGCATTCACCTCCAGCCCCAGCAAAGCATGTAGGTTCAATCCCGAGATCCCGAAGGCACCGAACGAGACCCCTCCGAACGGAATATCCAAAGTGGAAACCGCCAAGAATCGGGGTGTGGCGGGATCGGCCTCAATATGAAGGGCCAATCCCCCGCTCTGGAAACTGGCCCGAGCGGCCAGGTCACTGAGGAACTGGAGCAAACCCGACATCCGCACTTTCTTGGGATCACACTCAAACCGGACCTTGCCGTCCTGCATGATCAGCCGGGTGTCGGCAAAGGTGACCAAAGGCCTGCCCGCGAAACGCATTTCCCAGTCGGCCGTGATGGCCCCGTATTGGTTGGATCGGACCCGGCCGTCCGCAGAACCTTCCACCCGGCTACGGGCATCCAAGCGGGCCTTGTTGAGCACAAAAGCCACGGGGGAGCGATCAATGATAGGGAGTTCTTTTGCCAGCGGATAGTTGTCAATCCTCGCATCCAACACCGTCATGCGGCGTGGGCGGTCAAAACTGTGGGAGACCTTGACCACGTCCTTGAATCCAGGCGGCATGGGAAAGCTGGGAAGCAGGGAATCCAGTTTGAGTCCGCCCAGGTCAGGAAGACAGTCTGAAAGCTTTGCGGATTCAAAATTCGGAACAAACGACTCCAGAATGGAGTTGGTGGGAATGCGAAGCCCAACGGCTTTAAGTCGGTTGTTAGCTTTTTGGCCAAATCATCGGCTTCTTTGGCCACACTGTCCACCAGTGCCGTCACCGGGGTCATGGCCACAGCTTTGAAAGCCTTTCCCTGATTATCAAGAAACCGGTAAGCTACGTCGAGGAGCGGAATGTCTTTGTTGTACGTGGGGATACCATCAAAAGTCAGTCCCGGCACAACCGGCACCTGACCCCAGGCGCGACGGAGTTGAAGCGGCTGGAGATAGGCGGGCTTTTTCCAGATGTCCTCATGCACGGATACCGGGATCAGTCCTCGGATTTCAGCGGAGATGGAGCGAAGGCCTTGTTCCAAGGCAGTGAGATTGGCCCGTGCGGTTTCGAGATCCTTTGCTTCAGTCAATTTGCTAATCGCACTATCTAATTCTCCTTCAATCCGAACTTTGATATCTCCTGCCTTTTCAATCAGCTTGTTGATGATGCCGCCAACAAATGAATCCAGCTTTGTCTCGGCTTCTCTGAACATTGCTTCCACCAAGGTGAGGGATTTCCGGGAAAACTGTTTAAGGCGCTCGGCTATGCTCTGTGCTAGAGCTTCTTTTGAGACGCTTTCCAATATCCCTTCAAGAGAGTCAAGTTCGGTGACTAGCTTCGTGAGTAAGTTAATTTTCTCCTCCGCAAAAAAAGATAGGAGTGAACGCAGATCTTCGATTTCGGTCTTCGTTGCCGAGGTCAAATTACCAAAGGCGTGCTTCAGCGCCTCCTCGACTTGGGTCTGCGTTGCATTAGTTTTCTTTATTTTATCGATGCAATCGTCGAGAACTTTTCTGGTCTGAACGATGCCATCTTGGATAACTTTTTGGGGCTTTACAGGCAAAGGCCCAATTTTGCTTTTGGCCAATGCTTCCAGAGCGTCCAGCATGGACTGCATTTGCCTAAGGGAGCCAATGACGCTCTCCTTAACCTGAGCCAAATCCGAATCAATGCTCTCTTCACCCACTACCTTGAGTAAGACTTTATATTTGCGGGTCAGGCTGCCCTTCACAAAAAAATCGGCCAGCAGGGAGAGTTGCGCTGGGATTCCGCCAATCTCAATCAGGCGGAGACGCAGTTTCTGAGTGGTTTGGAGAAGCCGTATGCGAAGATTATTGACGCCATCCGGAACATTGTGGTTTGCGGAAAGCTCTACCAAAGCTTGATCAACAACAGCAACAACACCCTCCTTCGCTGCGCGAAGTTGGCTGCGAAGCACGAAAGCTGTTTTTTTTTAATTATTTCATCTGAAAATTGATTGCTTAGGCTGTCCTTGATTCTCTTCAAGGCTTCGCCGTTATTATCTTCAACGGTCTTGTACAGATTCTGTGCTTTCGTGAATGCCGATCCATTCGATTCCAAAAGCTGGCGAATTTCGGCTCCTGCATTGTCTACCAAACGTGGAAACTGAAGGACATCACCTACCGATTCGTTTTTTGAAACTCCGCCGCGACTGATCGACACATTCTTGATGACCGAGGTCATGGCTCCCGCAGAGCGCCCGGCGATGAGATTGGCTCCCAATCCGTTGGTGGAGACGAAGAGGGTAAAGCGACTGTTGCTACCATCCAACAAGGCAGGAACTGGCTTTGATTCGGTCGGCTTCTTATTTTTCTCTTCCTCATCCTCTTCCTGCTTCGTATCAAAGGCGTACGGATCCACATCAATATCTGGAACGGAAGGCCATTGGTCGGGGTTACTGCCGGTTCCGGCACGGGTGTCGGTGTAAAAGTAGAGCTTCTCGGGATCGAGCACTTCGCCGGGCACTTGGGGACAAGCCGGCTCCGTGGGAGCAAAGAGCAGATCCACCTGGGGCTTAGGGTAATTCTCGTCGGGAGTGCCGGTATTTCGCCAAAGGGGCACTTTCCAGCCCCAGGCAGGCCCTTTCGGCGGGCCCACATCTTCCCCCCAGCGGCTGTCCACCGCAATGGTGCGCGAATTAAACCGGCATCCTTGCAACATGCTGGCATCCATGACATTGGCCGATGGATAATCCGGGTAGCTGCGAACCGGCTGGATGAGTTCGATAAATTCACGGCTCTTCCGCAAGACAGGCGCGCCCAGTAACGCGTCTTGCTGGCTGGCAAATTGCTCCGTTGGAGCCACAGAGCGTTGATAGATGATGACGTGCCGGGCGTGATTTCCCAGACAACCGATACGACCGATCCGCTCGACCCGCAGCAAGGAAAGTCGCCCCATTTCCACTTCAGCGGAAATCTTCAGTCGTCCTTCATCAAAGACGGCACTCTGGTTGCCCCAGGCTCCCAGGGCGGAGAAGATCAGTCGTTCAACATGACCGCTGAGAGAAACTGGGTTGCGCCAGAGAGCTTCGTATAATGCCGCCGATTCAAAAGGATAAGCGAAACCACCTGCCAGGCCGCCTTCCTCGTGTTTGGAAGCTAAATCCTTACTATCATCATGCACTCCGAGGATCGGGTATTTGTAAGGAATTTTTCCAGCAGGCGACTCCCGCAACTTAAACTTCACCCCCTCGTGAGCTTGAAACCCAAGTCGACGTCCTTCGGCATCGAACTCGATTTGCTGATCCGATGAAATCTCATAAAGCCCAAGTCGTCGATCAAATCGATCCCAGAAACCATTCCACCACTTCACCAAGGCCTCAGGGCCGTCTTCCTTCGAAGGTGGACGCACCAGTTGCCCCATACGGGCCATCAGTTCGGAAAAGCGGAGTTGATCTCCCTTGAGTTCGCCGGGCATGCCGTAGAGGATTTCAAAAAGCGCGGATTTCAGCAGAAGGCCGGGGCGGAGAGGGTCGACGCGATTGAGCAGCCGGCGAAGGTTCCACGGGGCCTCGCGGAAGCGCACGTCCAGTTCGGAAAGCTGCAGGCGCACTTGGGAAGGCGGACTGAATCGGAAATCAACTGGCGTGCCTCCCTTGATGTCCTCGTATCCGTCGGCCTTCTTCCCCTTTTCCATGGCTTCGCCAATGGCCTGAGGCGGCAGGGTGAGGGTCAGGTCGGCCTTCAGCCTCTCGACGCTGAGCGCATCGGCCAGAAGCGCCGCTCCTTGCGCTCGGCCTCGTTGGCCTCGATGGCGAGCGTCAGGCCCGCAGGCGGAATGTCGTCGATGCGGATGGAATGGCTGAACGGCTTGTCGGGGTGTTTCGCCATGGTGACCTCACGAGGATGGGGACTGATTTGTGCCGCCAGCCGCGCCAGCGCGCAATGCGTGCCTCCCGACGGCGGATCGAACAAGGACCCGGCCTGCAGCAGATCCTCCAGATCGCGCTGCTGCAGCCGCCGCTCCGCCTCCTGCAGATAAGGCACCAGCACGCGGCTGGCCGCACCCGGGATGTTGCGCTCCAGCGCAGCGGCGAGGCTCGCCTGATCGCCGGCATCCAGCGGCTCGGCATAGGCCTGGGCGCGGCCATAGAAGTTCTGCGCGATCTTCTTCATGCGCTTGGGGACCGTGGTGTCGCCGACGCCCAGTTCGCGCAGGCCATGGTCGATATGTTCGAACAGGACATCGATGAACTCCTGCGCCACCTCCGGCGCCGGTCCGGCAGGGCCTTCAGCCGCCGCATCAGCAGCAGCGCGTGGATGGTGAGCGCTTCAAGCCGCCCCTCGACAGTGTCCGGCACGCCGCCTTCGAGATAAAGCCAGGGCGCGCGCGCTGCGTCC
>JAAUTS010000032.1 GCA_012031345.1 Blastochloris sp.
GGAGTCATCGTGGCCCGGCCCTTGGAGTCGGCGACGTCACTGCGCGCTCCGATCATCGCGGTGATCAAGCCTTGAGAAGAGTTTCCTGATTCAGGGCACCGCCACAGCTTGATCCAGAGCCGGCGGTGCAGCCGAAGCAGTGGGAGGCGGTTTGGATGGGGAGGGTCTGGAGTTGTTCCGGTTGGAGATCCCAGAGGTGGAGAGGAGCTTCATGGCCCAGATGGAGGCCGAGCTGTTGGTTGAAGTCGCAATCGTAAATCTCGCCACGCCAACCGACGTTCAGGGTGTTGCGACACATGAGACCCTGCACGGTGGAAGGGTTGAAAGATTGACGTAGGAGATCCATGTAATCAGCCAGTTGATGGTTGTGTTTCAGCCAGGAGGCGAAAACGGGAAACGGGCATATTGGTGATGGTGTAGAGCTGGTGGAAGTGGATGTTGAAATGTTTCAATAATTCGCGTTTGTAGTCCTGCTGAAGTTCGAGTTGAGGGCCGGGGAGTTTGGCGCCGATGGGATTATAAACGAGGTGCAGGGGAAGTTCGTCTCGGATACCGTAGCCGTGACGGTTGAGGAGTTGCAGGGCCTGGATGCTGGCTTCGAAAACCCCGTCTCCGCGCTGGGCGTTGACGTTTTCCGGGGAATAACAAGGCATGGAGGCGATGACTTCCACGCGGTGCTTTGCGAGCAGGGCGGGAATGTCTTCGTAGCTGGGTTCGAGGAGGATGGTGAGGTTGCAACGATCCAGGATGCGGCGACCTTGACGGGCCAGTTCCTGGATGAGCCAGCGGAAGTCGGGGATCATCTCCGGGGCACCTCCGGTGAGATCAACGGTGGGAATGTCGAGAGGTTCGAGCCAGGCGAGGATGCGTTCCAAGGTTTCGCGGCTGATGATTTCGCGGCGGGCCGGGCCGGCGTTGACGTGGCAATGGGAACAGGTCAGGTTGCAAAGTTTGCCGACATTGATTTGGAGAATTTCCGTTCGGTCACGGGTCAGGGTGAGCTGGTGGAGGTCGAGAGCCTGGGTGAAGCTGGGGGCAACCTGATTCATGGTGGTCGCATCAAGGCTCGTGGTAGGCGGGCTTCAAGAGCTTGGTATAGATCCAACCACCCAGAAGTCCGCCCAGGATGGGGGCGAGAAGATAGACGGTGAACCATCCGAAGCCGTTGGCGGTGAAGGGAATGCCACCCCAGCCGACGAGGGAGGAGAAAATACGCGGGGCGAGGTCACGGGCCGGATTGAAACAGGCCATGGTGAGAGGGCCGAGCAGGGAGATGAGCAGAGTGACGGTCAGACCGATGCTCAGAGCGGTCAGGATTTGTGGACGCGATCCGTTTTTTGGGTCGGTGACGGAAAAGATGACGAGGAGCAGGACGGCGGTTCCGATGACTTCAGCGGCGAAGGCGGCACTGTGGGGCATGAAGGCGGCGGCAGCCTCATCCAATCCTTCGGGGCCTGGATTGGGAAAGTATTCCCCGAAGACTTTGGCGCTGGCTTCCGAGCCCGGCTGACCGCGGGTGATGCCGTTTTTTTCCTCAAAGGCGGCAAGGGGCGAAGCAAAGATCAGGTAGAGGACGGCGGAGGCAAGAAAGGCACCCGCCATTTGTGTGGTGATGTAGGGCAGGACTCTGGCTTTGGGAAAAGCTCCGAAAACAGCCATGCTGACGGTGACGGCCGGGTTCAAATGAGCACCGCTGAGGGAGGCCGTCAGGTAGATGGCGGTAGCGATGCCCAGGCCCCAAACGATGGCGACTTGGAAAACTCCAACTTGGGCTCCCGTGGTGACAGCGGTGGCCACGGAGCCACAACCAAAAAACACGAGCAGAAATGTTCCGATGAATTCACCGACCAACCATTTGGGTAGTTTCATCTGTATGGATTAAACCAAAACTCTGGGGAAGCAAAGAGCGCAGTTTCAGAGTTTTAGCAACAGCTTCCGCCGTCGCAGCACTGGGAGGCTGCGGTGGTGGCGTGATAATCCTGTCCCTTGGTTTCCTTGGGATGCCGACGGCTGGTGCGGCTGCAGTCGAAGGGTTTGGCTTCGTCCAGAGGGATGTTGGTCAGGGGATCGATAAACTCAAAACAATCGCTGTAGGGAGCTTTTTTATAGAGGTTAAAGGTTTTGTCGCAGACCGCATAACGAACGCCCCGTTCCATGCGATGGCCGTCATCGTCCAACACTTCCTTGAAGGGACCGGTGTAGATGACGGTTTGGTTGCGCTCAAAACAGGGCCCCTGCTTGCCCTTGAAGGCTTCGATGGTCATGGAACGAAACTCAATTCCTTCCACGGTGCGCCAGGGGGTGTTGTCCATTTTAAGAATTTGGACACCGTAAAAACCGGCCTCCGTGAAGGCCCGGAGAAATCCCTCTTCGGTCAAGGCGCCGGAAATGCAACCGCTCCAGAGTTCGGGATCCATCTGAAGATGTTCGGGCACTTCCTCGTCGCACACGATGTCGGAAATCACCGCCCGTCCGCCCTTGCGGAGCACTCGGAAAATTTCCTCGAAGAGTTGGCGTTTGGCTCTGGCTTCAACCAGATTGAGAACGCAGTTGGAAACCACCACATCAACGGAATCGGAAGCGATGAGGGGTTTGCGAACACGGAGATCATCCGCCATGGCGTCGGCGGCCAGAAAGCTGCTTGCATCGGTGATGGGATGTTTTTTAAGTTCTTCATCCAAGGCCTGCAAATCCAGAGCCAGATCCTGAATACGGCCTTTGCGGAACTCGACATTGGCGTAGCCGATGCGTTCAGCCACGGACGGGGCGTTGCGGCGGGCGACTTCGAGCATGTCATCCGTCATGTCCACGCCGATGACTTTGCCCGTGGGTCCCACGACTTGGGAGGCGATGAAACAAATCTTGCCCGTGCCGGAGCCGAGATCGAGAACGGTTTCGCCCTCACGCAGATATTTGCTGGGATCACCACAGCCATAATCTTTCTCCACGACCTCACTGGGAATGGCTTCAAGATATTTTGGGTTGTAATCGACGGGGCAGCAGAGAGCGGCTTCCGGGGCTTTGGCGGCGTTGGAGTAACGGGCTTTGACGGCAGTTTCGGCTTTCATGTTGGTTGAGAGTATCGTTGGGGTTAATTATTTCAGTAAAATAAGTCAAGGTTCCCCTACCGCACGAAAGCCGGGAACCTGGGCTTGTTGCTTCAGTGCGGGGTCATCCAGTCGTTCCTGGTAGAGATCCGACCAGCTTTTTTGGTTCATGGAACACATGGGCACGGCCTCCCAGACGCCATGACGTTTGACGGCGCCCTTGAAAACGCAGGAATCCAGGCGGGCTTTCACCACCGGGTCGGAGTCGGCGCGCGCAACCATGGCGGCGTCCATGAAGTTATGGATGCCGAAGCCGATGGTATGTGTTCGGTTGCCAAACATGGCCAACAACATGGGGAAAGAAATGAGGCCGGAAGTGAGACCTTCCAGCCCGTAGAGAAGAAGCTTGGCCAACACCAGAGGGTTTTTGCAAATAACCCCCATGACTCTAAAAAACGGAGTGCCCGCATCGTCATTCATCAGTTGCAGACCCCGGACGCTTTCGAGAACCTGGCCGAGCATAGGATCCCATTTGGCATCGAGGGGGAGCAGGGGGAAATAGTTTCCGCTGGGACGGGCCACCATGACCGGGGCCCAACTGTTGCAGTCGGGGTGACCGAAGATCGTGGCTTCCCGACGGACAGGATGTCCGATACCCTTTTGTATTTGGAGCCAGACATCCGCCGGGGTGATGGGGATCTCTGAAAAATGGGTGCGACCTGTATCCGCCTCCGGCTGAAAGCTGACGACTCTCCAAATTTGTGAACGCTCGGGCCGGGCGAGAAACCAACGGACAATATCCGCCACATCTCCGATATTTTTTCGGGTGACGGTGCAGTTATGGGCCAGTTCCAGAGGAAGTCCAGTTTTCTCACGGATCCGGAGTGCGAGTTCGGTGAAGGAGTGACGCACCGGGTGCAGATCGGCTTCATGTTGAATGCGTTGAATGGGGTAGCCTTTGCGTCCTGCCTGGGTCATGTCGATATGGACCGCCACCTGTCGGAGACCGCCTTCCACGACGAGACGTTCAAGGAAATCGGGATGTTCGATCAAGGTTTGACCGTGGGTCATGAGCATCGGCTCCAGCCCGGTGGTTTTGGTAAAGCGGATGATTTCGACCAATTCATCCACCCGACCTGACTTCCAGTAGGCGTCGGCCACATCTCCGCCTGTAATTTGCAGGCCTCCACAGGGGCCTTGGAGTTGGCGGTTGGCCAGAATTTGTTCCTTGGCCTGTTCCAGAGAGGGGATGGGAACGTCGTTGGCGTTTTTTTGGAAGATAACAGTGGGTGCAGTGGAAAGAGCAGTAACTGGCTCCGGTGGTGAAGCCGCAGTGGGTGAGGTGACGTCCAGAGATTTGATTGGGAGTCTTGAGTTCTTCGGGCAAGGAATCCCAGCGAAGCTTGAGATAGTCGGCTTTCTCACCTTGGAGGGGGTGAAGAAAGGCCTGCCAGCGTTGACGCCATCTATCTGGTTGGGTGGTGGGAGGAGTGTCAATGACTTGCATTCAAGCTCCAATCATATTCCAGATAATCAATTTTCATCTTCTCAGGAAGAGGCGGGCGACGATAAAGGTTGATGTAGGCGAGAGCACCGCCTAAGGGTTGAAAGTCGTCCTTATACCAATCAAAAATCTTGGAGATGTGGACGCGGTTTGTTTCCACCTTGAGGGCGGGCTCGTCCTTGTTCAGAAAGTCGCGGGTGACGCGCTCAAGCTGTGTTTCCAGTTTTTTCTCGGTAAAGGCTTCCGACGCCAGGGGAGGGCAACTGACGCTGGCGCAGTTGACGGCGAAGTGGATGCGTGGCTCCTTGAATTCCTTGATGATGAGTTGTTTTTCCAGATGATTCAGGCTCATTTTTTTGCCCATGACCACAATGCGGTCGCCCGTAAAAAAACCGAAAATTGGGGCAATATCTCGCACGCTTTTTACGGGATAACGTTCAAGCACGTTGTGAAGGGTCCAAACATTGTAAGCATTGATCAGGTAAGCGAGTCGGGCCTCCCGGGAATTGGAGTTGGGACCTTGTTGGGCGATGGCCTGGGTGATGGCCTTCAAGTCCTGGAGATCTTTGGAGTTGGCTTTCCATGCCCCGTAATTGACGCCCTGAGGGGAAACGTATTTTGACAAAAGCCGATTGTAATCCGTTTCCCAAGGCTCTTGGCCATGAATGAGGGAAGTGCCAACAAGGCAAAGTAAAAACAAGAATAGTTTCATAAAAGGGTTTCTTGGGTGATCAGGGGTGTTTTGGGATTTTGAGTTGTTTTGGATTGATGATAATAAAGTTGATGCAGGTAACGGGGTGAAACGCCGAGATGGTAGGCACTGAGGATGAGAATATTTCGGAAAGTGGTGCGCCAAGGGCCTTCTCGGAGATGTTTGCGTGGTGAGCTGGTCATAGGTGGATCCAGAAGAGTGATGGGGCAGTTTTTTTCTCAGTCGTCCTGACAGTTCGACGTCTTCGAGCAGGGGATATTCCCGATAGCCCCCCAGTTTTTTTGAAAATATCTGAACGGACAAAGAGGGATTGATCCCCGTAGAGGGTGCCGAAGTTGCGACAGTGCCAGCGTTCGCAGGGTTCGAGAAAGAGGAGTTCCGGGTGGCGTTGATCAAATTTCCGATAAAAGGCTCCAGCCTGAAATCCGGGGTTATCCATTTGGTCTTCGAGGGCTTGAAGGTGAGCTTCCGTGAGATGGGAATCAGCATGATGAAAAAGTAGGTAGTCCCCCCGGGCCAGGGCCGCGCCTTGGTTGAGTTGGGCGCCGCGGTTGGGGGTAGGGTGTTGGCAGACCCAAGTGTGCGAGCGAATCAGTTCGGGCAGAGATTCCCAGGGCGTGGAGGCCAGGCTGAAGATCCACTCGGTGTGGGGACGATTCCACAAAGGCTGAATCCAAGAGAGAATGCGTGTCGTATCTCCCCAGCAGGGAATAATAACGCTAAGTCGGACTCTGGATGGAGCTGTCATTTCAAAGTTTACGCGGGAGTGGGAGAGTTGGATGCGCTAATTATTCGAGGAAATCTTCATGAGCAGACTTGAGAAAAGAATTTGGATCGATACCGACCCCTCGATGGGGCTTGTATTTCGTGATGTGGATGACGCCCTGGCTTTGCTTCAGGCGTTGCGTAGTCCGGGTTTGGAAATTGTGGGGGTCAGTGTCAGTTATGGGAACGCGCCCATGGCGGCCTGTTTGAAAATCTGCCGGAATCTGATTCGTCGTTACGGTGCTTGGGGGAAGGTGGGCTTGAGTCAGGTTTATGCCGGAGCTAAAAAGGCCGGGATGGCACAGGGTAAAAGCGCTGCGGATGAAGCGTTGATCTGCTGTTTGGAGGAAGGGCCCTTGACGTATGTTGCTTTGGCGCCTCTGACCAATCTTGCCTCGGTTCTTTCCGCGCGACCTGATTTGCAGGATCGTTTGGAGCAGGTGATTTTTGTTGGTGGACGCAGTTCAGGCCGTCGCTTTCTTTTTGGGCATTGTCCTTATGAGTTTCATGATGCCAACGTGGTGAAAGATCCGCAGGCGCTTGCTTGTGTGCTTGAGACAAAGATCCCGTTGGCCTTGGTGCCTATCGAGTTGTCGGTGGACGTGTTATTAAATCGTGAACAAATCCGTCGGAGCGCGAAAAGTTTAAAGGATGGATGGCGACTGCGCTGGGAAACCTGGCTTTGGTCATGGTTATGGGTGCGGGGCGTGGGTTTGGCAGGTGGCCCGGTTTTTGATTCGGTGGCGGTTTTGGCGGCATCACACCCTGAGCGGTTGAGTTGGAGGAGGGTCAAGGTCAGGATGGATGGAGGGGAACTGGTGATGGGGGGAGAAGAGGGGAGGTCCGTGGATTGGGCAGGGGAAGTGAAGGAGGGGACGCCGGAATTTTGGTGGCCTTGATGCGAGGGGAAGTCCTTTGACCTGGGCGGATAAATCGTTAGCGTGCGCTGATGTTCAAAAAGTTCCCCGGCTCGTGGTTGTTGGAGGGGCATGTTCTCTTGTCTTGCCGGACTGGGGGCGGGGAGAGGTGTTGAGTATGGAACACTTTGCGGCGCCGATGTTTAAAGGCTGGGCCAAGCCGGGCTTGACTCCGCCGGGGGCGCAGGGACGGGGCCCAGAGTTGGAGGAGGGGGAAACCTTGGATGCCATCAGCGGCTACTTTCGCCTGTTTCAACTCAGGCAGGGGCACCGTTTCTCGACGGATGATGTGTTGACGGCCTGGTATGGAACGGGGGCTTGTCCTTGGGCCCGGACGGTATTGGATTTGGGCAGTGGCATCGGCACGGTGGGAATGGTGGCGGCTTGGTGTCTGCCTGCGGCCCGATTTGTGACGGTGGAGGCGCAGGAGGAGAGTGTCCGCCTGGCGCGCAAGTCAGCGTGTTGGAATGGGTTGCTGGAGCGTTATGAAATTCGGTTGGGAGACTTTCGGGAATCCGGGGGTGGTGGGGGAGGCGGAGTGTTTTGATTTGATTCTGGGAAGTCCGCCTTACTTTCCTCCGGGCAGCGGCACGGAAGGAGATCACCCGCAGAAGATGGCCTGTCGTTTTGAACTTCGTGGAACGGTGGCGGATTACTGCGCGCGGGCTTCGCGGCATTTGAATCCGGGAGGAAGTTTTGTTTGTGTGTTTCCGGTCAGTCCAGAGCAGCAGCATGAACGACTGAGGCAGGGTGTGCAGGAGTCGGGGTTGGTGGTGTGGAAGTGGCGTCCGGTGGTTTTTAGGGAAGGGGAAAGGCCGTTGCTGGGATTATTTTGCATGATGAGAAAAGAGGATCTGCCGGAGAGTTTGCGGGGCACTCCATGGAGAGAAGAGCCTTTGGTCATCCGGCGTGAAGATGGAACGGTGCATCCGGAATATGTGCGGGTGAAAATGAGTTTTGGATTTCCTCCCTGAATTTCGGGCTGGGAAGGGTTGTGTGTTGTGGGGAGAATTTGTTCTACCTAGTTCGGGAGGAAGCCGTTAAGGTGAAGGGAATCTATGAAAAAAGTATTTCCATTCAGCCAAGCGGGAAAAGCCAGGCCGCGTGTGGTGGAGGCGGTCAAGCATGAGATCCGCAACTATCTGGCCCGGGAGCAGCGGAAAACCTTGCCGGAGGGCTGGGATCGTTGGGAGTTTGATTGCAAGCTGGGGGCGAACGCGGCTCAGGCGCGTGAGGTGATGGTTTCGAAGTTGATCAAAGGGGTGGATGCCGTGGTGCAGGGCGGGGGAGATGAGGTTTATGTGGAGATTTTGGCCAAGCCTGGTCGGAAACCGAAACGGGAAAAACCGGAAGCCCCGGCCTCGACAGCGGCGGGATGGGAAAAAATTGTGAAGATCAAAAGCGCGGATTTTTTTCCAGTGCCCCCAAGCTGAGGGACTGTCCGCGGTCGGGAAAACAGGAGTTTGCGTTCATCGGACGTTCCAATGTAGGAAAGTCTTCCCTGATCAATATGTTGATGGGACGGAAGGATCTGGCCAAGGTGTCTGCGGTGCCGGGCAAGACGCGGCTGATCAATTTTTTTCTCATGAACGAGTCATGGTTTTTGGTGGATTTACCCGGTTATGGTTACGCCAAAGTGGCCCAGGAAGATCGTGCTAAGTTTAGTGAATCGGTGGCGGAATATCTTGCCCGGCGCGAGACTTTGAGTTTTGTCTTTGTGTTGATTGATGCGCGTATTCCCCCTCAGGCGATTGATTTGGATTTTATGGGTTGGATCACGGAGCGGAATCTTCCGCATGGCTTGGTTTTGACCAAGACGGAGAAACTTTCTGAAACCAAGATTCAGCAGGCACGGCAAGGGGTGTTGGAAGCCATGGGACGGACGGTGGGGGAGGAGTTTCCTGTTTTTGTCACTTCATCCGCGCAGGGCCGGGGCAAGGTGGAGATTTTGGGTTGGATCGGGCGCGTCTTGGAAAGGAAGGAGAAGGAAGCGGGGCAGATCTAAAGAAAATTCCTTTTTGGTTTGAGTTGATTTAAAATCACACTGTTTGAATGAAAGAAGATAGGAGCCATGGAACTATTGACACAACTTTTTGAGCCCATTCAGCCCGCGTTCTGGATTCGGCTGAGTCTGATTATTGGGCTGGGTCTGATTTTGATTGGCCTGGCGGTGCGCTTGGTCCGCATTTTGGCGACGCGGGCGGGCCTGGGATCTTTGGCCTTGAGTCCGTTGAAGTGGTGCACACGCTGGGTGGGGATTTTGATTCTGGCGGCCACGGTGGGACATGAGTTCGGGGTGAATTTGTATAATATTTTGGCTGCGGCCGTGGCGATGGTGGCGATTGGTTTTGTGGCGGTTTGGAGTGTGATGAGCAATATTTCCTGCACTTTTCTGCTGCTGATCTTCAAACCCTTCCGTATCATGGATGAAGTGGAGTTTCCGGGTGAGCCGATCAAGGGTCGGGTGGTGGATTTGACCCTGCTGCATACGACTCTGAAAACGCCGGAGGGGGACTATTTTCACATTCCCAATAATTTATTTTTCAAAAAACGATCCGTAAACGTGACGGTCAGGGAACGGTGGATTTGGAGGAGCAGCTGCGTCAGAACAAACCGGTGGAGTAGGAAGACGGAGAGTTGGGGTTGGTTTGCTGGGAGGGTTTGGGTAACACGATAGCTTGCGCGGGGCGGGTTCTTTGGCAGCATATTCCGATGGGAAATACTTTTGGAACCTTATTTGGGATCAGCACCTGGGGGGAATCCCATGGGGGCGGGGTGGGTGTGGTGATTGATGGCTGTCCGCCCAGGATTCCTCTGAATGAGAGCATGATTCAAAAAGATCTGGACCGGCGCCGTCCGGGTCAAAGCAAGATTGTGACGCCGCGTCAGGAGGCGGATCGTTGTGAGATTCTTTCCGGGGTTTTTCAGGGAAAGACTCTGGGCACGCCGATTTCGATCTGGGTGAAGAATCAGGATCAGCGCCCTGAGGCTTATACCGAGATGCAGGAGATGTATCGACCCTCTCATGCAGACTACACCTATCAAGCCAAGTTCGGCATCCGCAACTGGGAGGGAGGAGGGAGATCCTCGGCCCGCGAGACCATCGGACGGGTTGCCGCTGCGGCGGTGGCCAAGCAGCTTTTCAGGAAGGTGCTGCCGAAATTGGAAGTGGTGGCTTATGTGAGACAGGTCCATGCCCTGGTGGCCAAGGTGGAGCCGTCTGCGGTGTCTGCGACGGAGGTGGAGAGCAACATCGTGCGTTGGCCGGATGCCAAGGATGCGGAGCGCGTGATTCGTTTGATCCAACGGGTGCGGAGCAAGGGGGATTCGGTGGGCGGGGTGGTGGAGTGTGTGTTGCGTGGTGTTCCGGCGGGATTGGGTGAGCCGGTCTTTGACCGACTGGAAGCGGATTTGGCCAAGGCCATGTTAAGCCTGCCGGCGTCCAAGGGATTCGAGTTGGGATCGGGATTTGCGGGCACACGCATGTTGGGTTCGGAGCATAATGACGCCTTTATCATGAAGGGGGGACGGGTTCGCACCGTCACCAATCGTAGCGGCGGAGTGCAAGGGGGGATTTCCAACGGAGAGGACATCGTTTTCCGGGTTGCTTTCAAGCCAGTGGCGACGATAGCGCAGGCGCAGAGCACGGTCTCGGTTTCCGGGAAGAAGGCGGAGCTGAAGGCGAGAGGACGACACGACCCTTGTGTGTTGCCCCGGGCGGTGCCCATGGTGGAGGCGATGGCGCATCTGGTTTTGGTGGATCATTATCTGAGGCACAAGGCGCAGAACGGCTAGGTTCCAGAGCCGGAAATCGCAAAGATCGGCGAAAGATAAAGTCAGGAAAAATAATGAATAAACAACGTGGATTTAGCTTGGTTGAGTTGTTGGTGATTTTGGGAATACTTGGCTTGTTGGTGGGGGTGTCCATACCTGCCCTGACCAGTCTGAGCAAGGGCGCGGATCTGGGTTCGGCGGGGAAATCGGTGACGGGGCAGTTGGAGTTGGCCCGGCAGACGGCGACGGCCCGGAATCTTTGGATTGAGCTGCGGATTTATGAAACCATGAATCGTTCCGGCAAAAAATTTTACAACAGCTTGGCCCTTTTTTCGGTGGGGGAAGACGAGGATGGAGACGGGCAGCCCGATGAATTCAGGCCGGAGGGCAGGGTGGTGGGGTTGCCGCGCGGGGTGGTATTTATGCCCAGCGGGGAGTATTCCACCCTGATTTCGGAAGCCCCCCAGAGTGGTCAGGCCTCGATCCCCTCGACCCGGGATGCCAATTATGTTGCCTTCCGTTTCAAACCGGACGGTTCGGTGAGTCTGGAGGCCAAGCCGATCTCCGGTTCCTCCTGGACCTTGACCTTGGTGGCAGAAAAGGACGTGGAGGCAAGCGTGCTGCCTGCGGATTATGTCAGGATCAGTCTTTCCCCTCAAATTGGAACGACCCAGCTATCCCGACCCTGATTTTTATTTCTGCACCATTTTGTAGCGGAAGAAACCACGTTCCCAAAGCAGAAGGCGAACTTTGCCTTTGGCGCTGCGGGCGACATCGGTAGCTTCTTTGACGTTGCGAACTTCTTTGGCTCCGATTTCAACCAGAACAGCTCCGGGCTGGATTTCCGCTTCGGCGGCGGTTCCGGTGGGATCGACGGACGTGATGAGGACTCCCTGAACGTCATCCGGGATGTTGGCCCGTTTGCGCAGAGCGGGGGTGAGTTCTTCCACGCTGAGTCCGCCAAAAAGTTCGCCGGATTTGGCGGGTTCTTCTTCCTCTTTTTCTGCGTCACCGCGCTCCGACACCTTGGGGGATTCGGGTAGCTCGGCCAGAGCGATTTCAAAGTTTTTAGGTTTACCTTCACGGAAGACTTTGAGTTTGACCTTCTGGCCGGGGGTTTCCCGAGCGATGCGGGAGCGGAGTTCATCCGGGGAATCCACGGGTTGACCATTCAATTCCACGATGACATCCCCGCGTTTGATGCCGGCCTTGATGGCGGTGCCGTCATCCGAGACCTGGCTGACCAGGGCGCCCTTATTGTTAGGTAAGCCGAAGGACTTGGCCAAATCCGCATCGACGGGTTGGATGATGACTCCGAGGTAACCCCGGCTGACCCGGCCTTTTTCAATGAGTTGTTCCATGACGGAGCGGGCCATGTTGACCGGAACGGCAAAGCCGATGCCGATGTTGCCTCCGTTGGGACCGATGATGGCTGTGTTGATGCCGAGCAGCCGTCCTTCAACATCGACCAAGGCGCCGCCGGAGTTGCCTTGATTGATAGAGGCGTCGGTTTGAATAAAATCCTCGAAAGCGTCGTTGCGGCTGATTTTCAGGTTGCGACCCAAGGCGCTGACGATGCCCTGGGTCACGGTCTGTCCGAGGCCGAAGGGGTTACCGATGGCCAGGACGATATCTCCGACTTCGACTTGGTCGCTGTCTCCGATGACGATGGCGGGGAGATCTTTGGCATCGATTTTCAAAACGGCGAGGTCGGAGCGGGGATCGACACCGACGACGGTGGCTTTGAATTCCTGGTCACCGAGGCTGGGCACATCAACCAGAATTTCGTCGGCTTCATTGATGACGTGGTTGTTGGTGACGATGTAGCCGTCCTTGGACATGATGACGCCGGAGCCGAGTCCGAGGTTGCGGCGACGTGGGGAGGGACTGGATTCTTCTTCGTTTTCCAGGCCGGGGAATTGATCTCCAAAAAAGCGACGGAAGAGGGGGTCGTTGAAAGGGTTGGAGCGGCGGGGAGCCTGTTTGGTGGTGGTGGTTTTGATGTTGACCACGGAGGGTGCGGCTTTTTTCACCACGGAAGCGAAGCTGTGGGTCGGGCTGGCCGAGCGTTGTAGGGGTTCTTGGTTGACGACGATTTCCGCTTTTTTTCCGAATCCCGACCGAAGGGCCACCAGGAAGGGCTCTGAGCCTGGAGAGTGCAGGGAAGCAGAGTCAAGAGAGGCAGGAGTTTGATCAGGGGGTGATGAATGGGAAAAAGAATGGACGTAAACTTCATAGAATAGAGTCAACCTACGTCATAAAACGGGAGGCGACAACCGGGGACTTGGCTGATTACGGTTTTGTAATTGGCAGGCAAGGGCGGGGAAAGGAAAGTCCCGCAGGGTGCTGCTCAAGTGTGGGGCAGGTAAGGAGCGCAGCGTCGTTGCAGCAGTTCCATGAGTGCCTTGTCCATGAATTCGTATTCGTCAGGGATGTTGAGAACAACGACGCGCTTGCCTTTCAGATGGGGTTTGAACTTGCGGTTGAGTCGGGTCAAATGAGATTTTTCCATGACCAGAATGAGATCGGCCCAATGCAGTTGTTCCGGTGAGAGAGGGGTGAGGGCATCGTTGTTCAAACCTGCCGAATCCACCTCGATGCCGGGGACGTTGGAAAAGAGCATTTCCGCACTGGGGCTACGAAGTTTGTTTTGTGAGCAGAGGAAAAGGAGCCGTTTCATGGGAGAGGGGGGAAGGCTCAGCCCAAGTCATGTTCAGGAGGGAGTGGTGCCAAGAGCTTGAGGGGCTGGAGGCCGTGTCCAAGGTGTGGCTAGAAGTTCCGGGTGCCGGGGTCGGGGATGCGGGAGTTGAGTTCGCGGGGGTCGGGACGTCGGGTGCTGTTACGTTCACGCTGTAGCTCGGCTTGGCGCATCATTTCCACGGTCAGGGCAGAGCTGGTTTTGGGGGCAGTGGGAATTGAGGGTGTGGACAGGGTGTTAGGGTTGAGAGTCGGGTTGAATGAGCCGGGAGTAGAGCTGGGGGGCAGTGTGCCGGGGGCAGGAGTGGTGCCGGGTGCCTGACCGGTTTGAATCAGGTAATCCATGTTGTTTTGTGAGGGGTGGAGAGTTTGGGGTCCTGAGCCAAGGAAATGGGGTTGGAGAAGTTGGAGGGATCTGTTTGGGGGCTGGAGTTGAAGCTGGGGTTGCCTGAGCTTGAATCAAAGAGGGGATTGGTGGAGGGCGGGGCGTTGTTGAAAGGGGTGAAGGAGCTTTGATTGAAGTCGGAGTTGGAATCCAAGCGATAGGGATCGTTGTTCAAGCCCAGTTCCCGGAGTTCTCTGGAGAGTTGACTGAGATTGTCTTCCTGGCTGCTGCCCGTGTTGCGGTTCCAGGAGGAGCTTTCAATGGAAGGACGCATGATTCCGAAGGAGGAGCCTGAAGTGGTAGGCAGAGTTTCGAGACTTTTCCGTTCCTGCTCCAGAATGGAGTCGATGGAATTTTGTTCCTCTTTTTCAAGCGCGAGGCGTTCGGTTTCGCGCATGGTTTTGAGACCTTCGACGGCCCAGTTCCGGTCTTTTTCCGCTTTGTCCAGGGCTTCCTTATTTTGTTTGGCCTGGGCGGGGCTGTTCTGGAAGGAAGGAGAGGGCTGGGATTGTTGAAGGGGGGAAGCTTTGACTAAGGGAGCGGGACTAGGGCTGGGGCTGCTGTTCGTGCTGGGCAGATCCTTGAGTTGCGGGCCGCTGGGGGCGGGTGTTTCCGCCAAGAGCAGGGTGGAGGACAGGACGGCGGCGCCGCAAATCAGGCACAACGATTTCACAAATGGATCCTAGGCTGAGCGGGGTGGAAAGTCAATCTGTCTGGGCTTCGTCGATTTTGTCGGCATCTTCCAGTCTGATCTGTGGGATAGAAATTGACGAAACTCAATCAGCAGTCATCTTCAAATCGCAACAACGTTTTGAACCCATGATCTTTTTTGCCCTTCAACGATGACTCCCTGGTCCATGCTCTTCGAACCCGCGATCCTGTTCTTTTTGATTGGATGTTTTGTCGCGTATATCAGGTCCAATCTGGAAATACCCCAGCCTGTTGCGAAGTTTTTTGTCCCTCTATCTGTTGATGGCGGTAGGATTTAAGGGCGGTCAGTCCTTGGCGCAGACCGGCTTCAATCAATCGGTTGTGACGGTGATCGTGATCGGGATGCTCATGGCTCTGCTGGTGCCTGCCTGGAGCTATTTGATTTTGCGCCGGGGAGTCGGACTTTATGATGCCGCCGCTATCGCCGCCACCTACGGATCGGTGAGTGCGGTGACCTTTACGGTGGCTTCCCAGTTCGTTGCTTCGCAGCAACTGGAAACTTCGGGAGGAGCGACGGTGGCGTTGGTGTTGATGGAATCCCCCGCGATCGTCATGGCGGTGCTGCTGGCATCCTGGGCGCGGGCTCGCGAAGGGGCGGGACCCAGCCTGCGCGCCAAGACCAGTGCTGAAATGGAGGCGGTGATGCCTGAGGCCGTCGCGCCGGAGCACAAAGGTCCGGTCAGCATGAAAGCCGTTCTGCACGAGGCTTTTACAGATGGGGCCCACTTGTTGCTGATCGGCAGCCTCCTGGTAGGTGCGTTGTCAGGGGTCAAGGGAGGGGAAGCCATGCAACCTTTCACCGGAGATCTGTTCAAGGGATTCCTCGCGTTTTTCCTGTTGGAGATGGGCTTGCTCGTGGGTCGGCAGTTGAGGGAGTTTCGTGATGTGGGACCCTTCCTGATCGGGTTTGGTCTGATCATGCCGCCTATCCATGCTCTGATTACTTTGGGGTTAGCGCGTCTGGGGGGCACCTCTCTTGGGGATGCCATGCTTCTGGCAGTGCTGGCCGCCAGTGCGTCCTACATCGTGGTGCCGGCCGTTGTGCGTTACGCGATACCAGAGGCACGGCCCAGCCGCTATTTCACCATGTCGCTGGCTGTGACTTTTCCGTTCAATGTGTTGGTTGGGATTCCGCTTTATTACGCGATCGCGCGCCGCATCTGGGAGTGAGGCGGGCGCTTTTTGGCTGAGGATGGATTTGTCCTGTGGATACGATCTGGCAGGCGAAGGCTGGCAGGTTTCTGCCGAGCGAGTGCGGGGTTTAACCAGTTTGGGCTTCGTCGATTTTGCGGGCACCTTCCAGCATGATGCCTTGCCAGGGGGTGCTGATGGTTTGAACCACGGGGGGATGTTCCTCCACAAAATTGAATTCGCAACGGCCCCAGCCTAGCATGGTGTAGCAGGCTTCTTCCGCCTCATGAGAACCTTGTTCTGCATGGATGAGGACGCCGACGTTGAGAAAAATTTCTCCCTGTTTGTTTTGGCCCAGCTCGGTCACTTCGATTTTACCGGTCCAGTTGCTCAGGCAAAGCATCTGGATGAGGTCGGAGAGGCGCAGGGTGGAGAGGTAGCCGAGGGATTTGGCTCCGGAAGCTTTTCCGGGTGCGGAGGAAGGTGTGGGCGGAGGTGGGGGATGGAGCGCGGGGGCAAGATCCTGGTTGAGGAGAGTGAGGCTGGAGTTAACGGCCAGGACCACATCTTCCATGCGGTAGGGTTTGGAGACGAAACGGGTTTTTTCCGGCTCCCAGGGCAGGGTGGCCAGGGCGGGCGACATGGGGGTGCCCAGAACTACGAGGTGGGGGGAGCCGTGTTGCGAGGCGTAGGCTTTGTAATAGGCGAGAAAGGAGGGGCCGGGGCTGTCGCCGTCCACGACGATGAGTTCAAAGAGATCGAGGGTGCGAACCTGATCCGGGCCGATCCAGAGGCTGGAAAGATCCTTAATATGGCTCAGGGCGAGTTCGATCCATTCCGCGTTGGCCTTGGGCCAGATGGCGAGTCCTAATTTCACGCGAGGTAAGAAAGAGCAACATTTATGCCGGAAAACAGAATACGGTATGAAATTTGCTTGTTTGTGGAATTTCATATTATGTTTGCCGGAACTTTAAAGCAGATGGATTTGTCCGAGGTGTTGAAACTGCTGGCAGCTTCGCACCAGACCGGGGTGTTGAAGTTGATGAATCCGGAGACGGGTCAGGGAAGCGGGATGATCTATCTGCAAGTGGGGCAGGTGGTGGATGTGCAGGTGGGGCAGGCCACGGGTTTGGATGGCTTGAGTGCGAGTTGTGCTTTTTGGGAGGAGGCCTTTGCCTTTGAGGAGCATGTGATGGCGCCGCAGCAGACACTGGCGGCTTATCCCACGGCCAAGTTGATCGAGAAGATGGCGGCTCAGATCGGGGAGGCCAAGGCTTTGCGTGTGGCCACTCCCTTGGCGGAAGAGGTGCCGGTGTATTTGGCGGGGGCAAGCTTGGCGGGTTTGGATGCGACGGCGGATGATTTGTCCTTATTGATTTTGTGCAACGGGCAGCGAAAGGTGAGCGACCTGGCCCGGGATTCGCGTCGAGGGGTGGAGGAAACGGCGCGGGCGATTGCCAAGTTCCGCATGGCGGGCATTGTGGAAGTGAAAGCTACGGCTGCGCCGGCCGTCCAAGCAGTCCAGCCCGCGCAGCCTGCGATTCCAAGCGTAGGGGCTACGGATCCTGGTTCGGGCACTTCGAGGGCTGAGGCCAGTGTGGACCCAAACAAACCCGTGCGTTACTGGAGAGGCAAGCCGATACAGTAGGTTGGAAGGTTGAGGACAGAAATTAGTTTTCAGTGTTCAGTAACTAGAAACCCGAAACTAGAAGACGCCCACAAGTTTTGGTGCTTGGTCTGGATGAACTTTTTCAGGCTGGCATACGAACTGCTTTAGGACTTTCAATCTTTATGATCAAACACGTCTTATCCTTCATCTTCCTCACCGTTCTCCTCTCCATTCAGGTGAACGCGCAAACTGCAGAATCCAGCGTTCCCAAGGCGGTGTTGCCCGAGATCATGGATTTGCAAAAGGAGATCAGCAAACTCAAGGACAACCAGTATGAACTACAGAAGAGTGTTTTGAGCGGGGGCTTGTCACCGGACGAGCAGGCCAAGCTGAAGGCTTTGGAGGAGGAGTTGGAGTCGGTCAGGAAAATCAAGGAGGAGTTGGCCGCGAAGTTCGGGACGATGGGGACGGAGGCGGCGGTGACTCCAGCGGAGGAGGTGGCGAGCAAGGCAACCCAAGCCTGGTTGGGAACGAATGCGGTTTGGGTGTTGATGGCGGGTTTTTTGGTCATGTTGATGCAGGCCGGCTTTGCGCTGGTGGAGACGGGCTTGACCCGGGCCAAGAATGCGGTGCACACCATGGTGATGAACCTGATGGATTACAGCATCGGGATGCTGGCTTTTTGGGCCTTCGGGTTTGCGTTGATGTTTGGCAATATTACGGCCAATGCGGGACTCGGCATCACGGAGGAGTCTGGTTTGAACAGCGCCCTGCAGTTTACGCTGTGGGACAAGACGTATTCATTCTTCGGTGCTTCCGGCTGGTTCCCAGGAGGTGATCTGTTGGCCCAGGGCGGGATTTTCACCCTCTTCCTTTTCCAGATGGTCTTTGCCAGCACGGCCAACACCATTCCGACAGGCACATTGGCGGAGCGTTGGAAATTCAAGGGCTTCATCCTGCACTCGGTTTTCGTGGCGGGGATTCTTTATCCCATCTTCGGGCATTGGGTCTGGGGCGGAGGTTGGCTGGCCACGTTGGGATATTTGGACTTCGCGGGCTCGACTGTGGTGCATATGGCGGGAGGGGTCATGGCACTGGTGGGGGCGTATCTGGTGGGACCGCGCTTGGGCAAGTTCAACAAGGACGGCAGCTCCAATCCGATCCCCGGACACAACCTGCCCTTTGCCTTCATCGGAACCTTTGTCCTGGCCTTCGGTTGGTTTGGATTCAATGCCGGATCCACCTTGCTCGGGGTGGATACAAACATTGGTCTGATTGCGACCAACACGGCACTGGCTTCGGCGGCGGGTGCCTGTGCGGCTTCCATTGTGACCACCCTGCGTTTCGGGAAAATGGATCCGAGCTTTTGTTGTAACGGGATGCTGGCGGGCTTGGTCGGCATCACGGCTTCCTGCGCTTTTGTGGATACCTGGGCGGCGGTGGTGATCGGTGTGCTCAGCGGGGTGCTGGTGGTTTACAGCGCGGTTTTTGTGGAAGATAAACTGAAGCTGGACGATCCGGTCGGAGCGATTTCGGTGCATGGAACCTGCGGTGCCTTGGGCGGGATTTGTCTGGGATTGTTCGCCAATGGCAACTACAGCGGGGTGACGGGTTTGTTCTATGGTGATGCGAAACAATTCATGCTTCAGTGCCTGGGTGTCCTGGTCTGCTTTGTTTTCTTCTCCGTGGCGGGTTCGCTCATGTTCCTGTTCACCAGCCGGGTGGTGGGAAATCGTTCCACCGAGGCGGAACAAATTGAGGGAATGGATTTGGGCGAGTTCGGGGTGGAAGCCTACGCTGCGGATGTGGATAAGAAGCCGATGCTGTAAGGCGCAGTCTTGATAAACCGAGCTTGCAAAGGATGAGAATCCTTTGTTCCCAAAAGAGGTGCTCTGTTTGAGGCGTCTTTTTCTACTCAGGCGGCACCGGCCAAAACAATTTTGGCAACCGGTGTGATGGAGATGTCCATATTGACTTCACCAATGCGTAGGAGGTCGCCGTGGTGGAGCAGTCCCTGGGTTTGGTTTTGGCCATTGATGGAAATGCCATTCATGGAACCAAGATCCCGAACGAGGATGTCATCATTATTCACGACAAGGATGGCGTGCTTGCGCGAGACGGAGCTGTCGGAGAGGACCAAATCGTTATCGGCGTGGCGTCCGATGCGGACCTGCCGGGTTTTGATTTTGTAAGTGAAGGGGCGGAGTTCCTTGCTGGTGATTTCCAGGCTCATGCTGAACTCTTCTTCCAGGTTGCCGATGTTGCGGGTTTTTTGAGAAAGGAGGGATTCCTTGCGGATTTGTTCCAGTTCCCCGCTTCCTTGGGCCTGGATGAAGCGCAGAAGAAAATCCTGAACGACAGAACTCATGGTCATGTGGTCCGGGGTTTCGGATTCGATCCAATCATAGCTGGGGGAGGGCCAACTCAGGATTTCGAACATGGCGGCATCACCGGAGAGAAGGGAAGTTTCAGCGTGGGCGATGATTCCGGTCATGAGATGGACCTTGCCCAAGTCTTCCTCATGTTTGACCAGGAAGCAGCCCGTTCTTCCTGTATGTCCATAGTGCTGAAGCATTTCGGTCAGGGGAAAAAGACCCGCACCGAAGCCTGAAGCGATCAATTTGGTTTCCATCACGTTAACAAAAAAAAGAGAAACTTACGCTTCAAACAGCGTTAGTTGCAGTTGCTCTTTTCAATACTTTTGAACGATAAAGCATTTTTCCCATGATCCAAGATAAATTTCACAGGGCAAAGGCATTATATTAATTTGGAAGGCGTTTTGTCCGGCAGCCGCACGAGTTGCCAAAGCAGGGCCGGGCGGCAATGCCAAGCTCAGCCGTCAGGGTGCGGAGCTGAGGGAACTTGGATCCGAGTCCGTCTCTTCCAATCGGGCTATGAGCCAGAGGAGATCGGAGAGGCGGTTCAGATATTGAATGGCCAGGGGAGGGACGCCGGAGCTGAGTTGTTGCAGGCTGTAAACGCGACGCTCGCTGCGGCGACAGACGGTGCGGGCCAGATCCAGAGCGGAGGCGTGGAGGGTGGCGCCTGGCGTGGCCCAGCCTTCGAAACGAACCTTCTGGGCTTCAATCCTGAGGACGCCCGCATCAAGTCGGGCCAACATTTCCGGGTTGATTTTGGGGTAAGTGCTGGCTTGGTAGCGGGCTTGATCTTCATCCGCCACGGCGAGTTCCCCCATGAGGGCGACAAGATCCTTTTGGGTGGCCAGCAGTTGCTCGCGGACCCAGGGATCGCGGGCGGTGGAGCGGGCCAGGCCCAGGGCGGCGTTTAATTCGTCCACCGTGCCATAAGCTTCGACGCGCGGATCGTCTTTGGCCACACGTTTGCCATACATGAGGGAGGTTTGGCCTTCGTCTCCGGTCCGGGTGGCGATGGACATGGAGGTTAAAATTTCATGGCGGAGAAGACCGGGACCTTGCCCAGTTTTTCCCTGCCTTGGAGAAATTCGATTTCGGCGAAGAAGGCGACTTCCACCACTTCCCCGCCGAGCTGCCCGACCAGATCCATGGCAGCTTTCATGGTGCCTCCGGTGGCCAGGACATCATCGACAATCAGGACACGTTGACCTTTTTTGATGGAGTCGATGTGCATCTCGACCGTGTTGCTGCCGTATTCGAGGTCGTAGGCGGTTTGGACGGTTTTGTAGGGGAGTTTACCTTTTTTACGGACGAGGGAGAGGCCGATGCCGAGCACGTAGGCCAGAGCACTGGCGAAGAGGAAGCCGCGGGCGTCGATGGCCACGATTTGCTCGATGTTTTTACGCTGGTAACGTTCGGAAAAGATGGTGATGGCGAGACGGAAAAGCTGGCCGTCTTGAAGGATGGGGGTGATGTCCTTGAAGATGATACCCGGTTGGGGGAAATCGGGGATGTCACGAACGGAAGCCTTCAGGCGGGCGGTGGCACTGTGCATGGTCGGGATCATGTTTTTCTGGCGGGCTTACGTTTGGGGTTTCGGGGGGCGTCCTGGCGATCCAGTTCGTTCTTTAATTTCCGTAGAGCGGAGTTTTGAATCTGCCGGATGCGTTCGCGGGTGACTTTGAGTTTGACGCCCACTTCCTCCAGGGTGAGTTGGCTGGCTTCATCCGTGAGCGGGAAACGCAGGCTGAGATGGTGCGTTCGCGGTCGTCGAGAACGTGGAGGATTTTGGAGAGGCTTTGGCGCAGGGCCTGGTCGGAGAGGAAGTCCGCCGGGCTGACGGTGCTTTCGTCCGGAACCAAGTCGGCCAGTTCGGTGGAGTCATCTTCACCGACCAAGGTGTTCAGGGAGGTGGGCCGCATGGAGACGCGGCGCAACTGGCTGATTTTTTTAAGGGGGAGTTGCAGTTCGTCGGACAATTCCTCATCCGTGGGTTCGCGTCCGAACTCTTCGGTCAGTTGCATGGCCACGCGGCGCATCCGGGCCAGTTTATCGACGAGATGCACGGGCAGACGGATGGTTTTGCTTTGGTTGGCCAGAGCGCGTTTGATGCCTGCTTGATCCACCAGGCGGCGTAGGTGCTGAACTTGTTGCCGCGTTT
>JAAUTS010000188.1 GCA_012031345.1 Blastochloris sp.
CCCCAGCACCCTCCGGCGAGAGCCGTTTTTCTGACGTGCCAGACTACAGTCAATCTGATAGAAAGATTCCCGAACCAGGTGGTCCAGCCAAGCCCCCTTTCCGCCTTCGGCTCCAGTGGCTGGCTGACCACGGACGTTAGCTAAAAATATGAAGACTCTCATCACAACATTTATTGCGATAGCCTGTGCTGTATCCGCACAGGCAAAGCCGTTTTATACAAACTACGTTGTTCCGAATGGCTATCGTGGACCTCTAGTTATGATTATTCACCCAGAAAAGGGATTGGAGCTACCACCACTGCCAAGCACTTGGGATTTTATTTTTAACTCGCACGGTAAAATCACAGTAAAAAGATCTACTTATAAACCGCCCCATTCTTCTCAAGGGCAGATGGAAAACCATGCTGGTCCAAGAGCCAGATATGAAGATGGCACAGTGATTCCCATGGAGGGAACGGTAGCGGACGATGAGATTGCATTTCGAAGCGTCTATGGAGTCGGGCCCAATACAGAAACGGGAGAGACCTCAGTAGGAGCTATATACTTCTTTGTTGGCACTCTCGAAGAAGCGAAGCGATTCGAACTAAACCAAAAGAAAAAGCAGAGCTAACCATGCCGTCCAGCCAACACCTACCAGCGTCACGCCTCGTGCTCTCGCTTCGCTCGTTGGCACGAGTCGCGCCACAGGCAGGTGTGGCTGACGGCGGACGTTCGGCACAAAGAAAATGAAATTGTACATTGCCTCACGCTGGGGAAACCCCTTTGAGCCCGACGGGCCTGATGGTAAAGATACGAACTTTCTAGTCCGCGCTTCCGATATGAACCAAGCCGCCGAGTTATCGGAGGAGTTTCTTCATAATATCCCCATAAGCGTTGGCGAAAACCGACCAGTCCAAGACTTTATTCAGTGTCTTCATCATATCGGTGAAGACCCTACTTGTGAAGTTCCGGCTGTCATTCATGGACCTTGGGTAGAATCGATTATTATCCGTAATTCGGACTATGATTCTTGGCATCGAGATGACCGGAATGGGGTATGGTATAATATGTCGGAAGTGATAAAGAATAATGAATAAGCCGAACCAGGCGGTGCACCCAACGCTCACCCGCGTCACGCCTCGTGCTTGTCGCTTCGCTCCGGCACGAGTCGCGCCACGGGCGAGCGCGGGTGACCTTGGACGTTCGGAATAAGAAAATGAACACAGCACCAGAGCTTAAAAAGAAATTTTGGCAAGGCTATGGCATGGGCTTCCTCACCGCTATTTTGATTCCGACAGCCTGTTTTACTTTATTACTAGTAGTTCATATAACCATTATTCTTTGCTTCATTGCCTACAATTTATTCAAAAGCCAATGAAAACATTATTAAAGGAAACGCCAGAGGCGAGATTTTTGACGTGCTAACATGAAGTCATCCTGCCACAATAAAATCCGAACAAGGTGGTTGACCCAACTCGCTTCGCTCGTGGCACACGGTTGACGTTCGGCAAGGAACAAAAACAAAGGAAATGGTGAAGTCGTCCACAGACCTTCGATCCGGCCATGACCCAGACTCAGACCAGATCATCTCCAGCATCCTCCGGCGACAGCCGTTCTTTTCACATGCCAGACTACAGTCAACCTGATAGAAAGATTCCCGAACCATGTGGTTCAGCCAAGCCCCTTCCGCCTTCGGCTCCAGTGGCTGGCTGACCACGGACGTTAGACAAATAAGACCAAATATCCATCACCGTTGCCATGACCAAGGCTGAATTGATTATGATCGCGCTCCAGACGGCCAGCTTGATCGTCGCTGGAGTGCAGACCAAACTTATGGTCAAAACTAGGGAGGAAAGCAGAAATACGGATACCCAAAGCCGCTGGTTGCTCCGCGCCAGAAATCTTTCTTGGATTCTAGCGGGTTGGGTTCCTGTTTGGCTTTTATTGAGGCCTGGTTCAGTTACACGCTGGGATTTATTTTTGATGGGAGTTTCGGTATTCATATTGGCTTATCGAGAGGTAGTTAAAATGGGATGCAAAATACTGACACACACTTTTGAAATGAGGGAGAAAGGAGATGATTATTTATTCAAGGAAATTATGAAAATTAGAGAGGACTTGAGATACAAGCAGGATAGAAACACCACCGACCCGCTTGCACCTGACTGGATTCCTCCAAGAAAGAAAAATGTCTAACCATGTCAGCCAGCCAACGCGCTTTGCGCGTGGCTGCTGACAGACGTTCTGCATAAAATATGTTTGGCCCCAAAGATAGAACCGAAGAGATAATCAATCTCATCTGGAACAGGGATGAATATACCATGTATGCGGCTGGCAATGATGCGCCGAGCAAGAAGGCCGTCATGTATGTTGCCGACACATATGGTGTAAAGGTCCCGAAGGATTATATGGCCCACGCGATTGGCCCTTGGGGATCACCTTATCTTGAAGTCAAAGAGGAGTTTTGGCCACGCCATAAGGCGGGCGATGCAGGGCCTTTTTGGAGTTTTTTATATGGATTATTTGTATATGCCTACAGCGACAAAGCCCCAGAGTGGATGCAGCTCGACGTAGCGGCGAAAGAGTTTAAAGACATGGGACATCAGGTTCTCCCCATTTTAAAGATCATTGGAGATGCTGATGTCTACTGCTTTAATTCTGAGGGCAGAATAGTCCATTGGTCGCACGAAGAGGACATCTTTAGCCCATTTGATGGGGGGTTCTTTGATCTACTTAAACACGAGTTTATTGAGCTTGATGAACGAAGAAAGAAAAAGAAAGCAGAACCAGGCGGTGCAGCCAACGCGGCAAAGCCGCGCGGCTGACCGCTGACGTTCGGCAATCAGATGAAAGAAGACCTCACATTCGATCGCATGCTTGAGGAGCGTTTATACGAGGAGCTTGTTATCTCTCGTGCTGGTGATTACTGTGACTTATTGATTACCGTCTCTGGCCAGACTCACGCCTACTGCGATCCAAAAGGAAAACAGAAGGAATACAGACATGCTTGGCAGATCAAGCAATGGCTTTCGGATAGATACGCGATTGACCCCGCATCTATCAAATACAAAGAAATCAAATACCCAAAATGAAGCCGAACCAGGCCAGGCAGCCAACCGCGGTAACGCTACAGACTTTAGGCAATCCCCTTCGCGCGGTGGCTGCTGGCGGACGTTCGGTGACAAGAAAATGAGCCATCCTCTTTACGACTTGCTTCGACGACTTGAGAATGATCATGTGCATTACACCATCTCACGCCATAGAGAAGACTCCGTTATGGTTACTGCCACATTTGTCGGCGAGCGAATCGAGATTGATATATTTGATGACGGCCACATGGAAGTCTCGCGTTTCAAGGGATCTGAGGATATTCTTGGCGATACCGACCTGGTCTATCAGATTCTTGACCAGAAAAAGTCGGAGGAGATAGAGTGGGAAAAGAAATTGCAGAAATGAAAACACCGAACCAGGCGGTGCACCCAACGCTCACCCGCGTCACGCCTCGTGCTCTCGCTCCGCTCGCTGGCACGAGTAGCGCCACGGGCGAGCGTGGGTGACCTTAGACGTTGCAAAAAATATGACACCCAACTTCCACTCTGAGCTAGAAGAGCACTTTTACGCTTACCTACTCAATCGTGGGTATCCTCGCGATTCAATTTTATTTGAGGTTCGGCTTGGCGATCGTCACCGTCCTGATTTTGCCGTCACCGATCTTTCGAGAGACCAACACATTGCGTTTTTCGAGATGAAGGCGCAGATTACCCCAGCCACGCAGAGCCGTATTTTCGAGCAGATTAAGGCATATTCAGAAGCAGCCAAGGCTGTCGGAGCACCCTGCTATCTCGTCACTCCAGCAAAAAGTCCAACTTTTGAGGAGCCTTTCGATTTCTACTATGTTGATAAAGACAATAATGTTCAGCAACTGGCCAAGGAACTATTCCCGTCCTACCCTTCCTTGGCATCAAATTCTGCTGCAACAAAAAAGAGCAGATCGAGACGGATACTAAGCAGACGAAGGATCATTTTCAGTTAGCTTGTTGGATTCTTGCTGGCCTCGTTCTGATATTGGCGGTGGCGGATTTTATTTGCGACCATTGGTCTATCGAGCTTGTCGACGCTACCCGTCTAACCCTGCTAGGAATTGGGGTTGCCCTTATTGTCATTCCCTTCGCACAGAAGTTTAAGATTTTGGGTATCGAGTATGAACGGTATCTGAGGGAGTCTCGCAAAGAGAAGAAATAGCGCGAACAATGCGATCCACCGAATGGCTACCCGCGTCACGCCTCCTGCTGACTCCGCTTCGCTCCGTTTTAGCAGGAGTCGCGCCACGGGCAGCCATCGGTGATCGCGGACGTTAGCCAAAAATATGAAAACATCTGTAACACTCGTATTGATTGTGATAGCAGCACTGTCTCCAGTCCTCGCATCTACCCAGGAATCAATTCAAGCACGGCTAGTCAGAGTCGAATTGGATTATGTCGCAGGCATCGCTTCCGGGATGACTCCAGACCACCCACAGATTAAAGGATTGAAGGCAGAAATAGATGCTCTGACTCAACAGCCCCATATAAGGAACGAAGAATATCTTAAAATTCTGAACGAACAAAAGATTCTGATCCAAGCTAATCTCGCAAAATTAAACGCAGAAGGATATGCTGCCGATCACCCGAAGATAAAAGCAGCGAAGGCAAAGGCTGATGCAGTTGCAAACCTCCTAAAACAAAAAGGCTAACCATGCCGTGCAGCCAACCGCGTTAACGCCACAGGGTTTAGACATTCTCCTTCGCGCGGCGGCTGACGGCGGACGTTCGGCAAGGAACAAAAACAAAGGAAATGGTGATGAAGCCACAGACCTTTGATTAGGCCATGACCCAGACTCAGACCACATCATCCCCAGCACCCTCCGGCGATAGCCGTTCTTTTGACATGCCAGACTACAGTCAACCTGATAGAAAGATTCCCGAACCAGGTGGTCCAGCCAAGCCCCTTCCGCCTTCGGCTCCAGTGGCTGGCTGACCACCGACGTTCGGCAAGGAACAAAAACAAAGGAAATGGTGATAAAGCAACAGACCTTCGATCCGGCCATGACCCAGACTCAGACCACATCATCCCCAGCACCCTCCGGCGATAGCCGTTCTTTTGAGATGCCAGACTACAGTCAACCTGATAGAAAGATTCCCGAACCAGGTGGTCCAGCCAAGCCCCTTCCGCCTTCGGCTCCAGTGGCTGGCTGACCACGGACGTTCGGCAAGGAACAAAAACAAAGGAATGGTGATGAAGCCACAGACCTTTGATTCGGCCATGACCCAGACTCAGACCA
>JAAUTS010000033.1 GCA_012031345.1 Blastochloris sp.
AGCGCATCGCCAACTTCGCCGCCCAAGCTCCCTCAACCCATTCCCACCGACTCCAAGGCCTCTCCCGCAGGGCCTCAGCCTGGAAGGTGTCTCCATCAACGATCTCCGTAAAAATCTCAACGAACTCAACGAACAAATGGATCGGGAATGTTATTCCTCCGCCGCCCGTTACGGCATCGTTTTGGACGCCTCCCTCATCACTGGCATTGATCCCCCCCACCAAATTGACTCCGCCTTGGCCGCCATCAACACCGCCCACAACGAAGTTTCCTCCGACCTCAGCCTCGCCCACGCCTACGCCGACCAGCGCATCGTCGAGTCCCGCCGCGCCGTCGAAATTCAGACCATGAAAGCCGAAGCCGAAGTCCAGCCCCTGCGCTGGATGTCCGAACAGCTCAAGCAACTCAAACAAAGCGGACACGACGCCATCCCCGGCTACCTCCGCAACGTCCGCCTCGATCTTTACAGCCGCGCCCGTCACATCATCTTGGACCTGAAAAAATGATCCTCCTCACCACCGCGCTCCTCAGCTTCTTCGCCTCCTGGATCTTGGTTCCCATGGTTCTCGGCCTGGCCAAGCTTTTCGGCTTCTACACCACAGTCGAGGAACGCCAGGCCAAGGTCTTTGTCCTCTTCGGTCGTGTCCTCCTCGTGCTCGACGAACCCGGCCTGCACTTCCTCTGGGGCCATCTCGGCTTCAACGCTTTTATTGTTCATTTCTTCGGTAACGTCCACACCCTCGACCTCCGCCTCGACCAACACTATCTCCGTAGCCAACCCGTCAACTCTGAAGAAGGCACCCCCATGGGCGTCGGTGTTTGGCATGAAATGTCCATCTCCGATCCCGTCGCCTACCTCTTCAAAAACACCGACCCCCGCGGCTCCCTCCGGGCCAATCTCAGCAACGCCGCCGTCCGCTGCCTCAGCAACATGCCCCTCGAACGACTCCTCGAAAACCGCCACGAAATGAGCCGCGCCGTCCGTGAGGAAGTCTCCCCCCAAGTCCGCCGTCTGGGGCTACAAACTCGGCTCCGTTTACATCCGCAAAGTCCATTTCCGCGATGCCAACATGATCCAACAGATCGAGCAAAAGGTCATCAACCGCCTCCGCCAAGTCACCTCCGCCATCAGCCAGGGCGGAGCCAACCAGGTGGCCCTCATCAAAAGTGCCGCCGAAAAAGAAGCCGCCGCCGAATTCGCCCGCGCCGCCGCCATGCGCCCCTTCATCGTCGGCAGTGCGCTTCAGGAAATTGCCCAAGACCCCGAGATCCTCCACGCCATGTTCGAAATTCTCGAGACAGAAAAAATGCTCGAAGGCGACGTTGATCTCACCCTCATCCCCAAAGGAGAAAATTCCCACCTCCTGGCCGAACTTCTCGCCAGCAAAGGTTTCAACACCACCACTCCCCCCGCCCTGCCCTCCCACTGATCCCACCTGAGGCCAAATATCGCAGACGCCAGCTCTGATTGACTGCGGCACCATCTTGTTGCCACGGTTTACTTCCTTTTGGAACGGGTCTGGCCATAACCTTTCTCCATGCCCCACAAAGCACTTACGGGAACTGCATGAAGACCGGGACCAAACGAAACACTTTCGTTCCCCCTGTAGAAAAGAATACCTCTTATAAATTTTTCCCCTACCTGCTCCGCAAGATGCCGCAGCCCTTTAAAGTCGGATGAACTAGGGCTGGCACTTTTTTTAACCTCAATCCCCACCAGATTGCCCGCAGAATCTTCTAGAACATAATCCACTTCCTGTTGGTTGTGGGTTCGATAATGAAAAAGTCTTATCTGATCGGGAAACCAACTGATCTGCTTGCTGATTTCCAAGCCGACGAAGGTCTCCAAAACCGCTCCCGTCATGAGAGCATCCTCTTTGAGTCGCCCAGATTCCAGACCCAGCAGGAAGCAAAGAAGTCCACTGTCGGCCACCATCAGTTTGGGAGCCTTGCTCAGACGTGAGGTGAGATTTCCACTCCAGGCATCAATCGTCAGTCCCAAGAAAACCGCCTCCAGCAAAGCCCAATGTCGTTTTACCGTGGTTGGGGGCAGACCCGCATCACGGGCCAGATCATTAAAATTCAGAATATTGGAACTACGCGCTGCCACCAGACGAAGAAGGTGGGGTAGTTCTCGCAGTCCCTGGATATTGGAAATGTCTCGAACATCACGCTCTAGAATGGTCGTCACATAAGATCCAAACCATGCCCTCCGCCTGCTTTCCTGTCGCTTGACAGCTTCGGGAAATCCTCCTGCCAAAATTCTGGAAACAAGCGAAGACCACTCTGATCCCTTAAATTTTCCAGGTTGAAACTCCTTGGAAAAACAGGCTTCGAGGAACCCTTCTTCACTTCCTTCTATTTCGCCCTGCGAGAAAGGTCCTAGGCGGAGAATCTCCATGCGGCCTGCCAAAGACTCGGAAACTTGGGGTAGAAGCAGCGCATTGGCAGATCCCGTCAACAGAAAGCGGCCCGGAGAGCGGTTGGTATCAACACTGCGTTTGATCGCCCGGAAAAGATCAGGAGCCCGTTGCACCTCGTCCAAAATCACCCTCTCTGGTAACCCAGAGATAAATCCATCGGCATCAGACTGAGCAGCGGCCAGAATGACCGCATCGTCCATGGTGAAATACTCAGCTTCGTGGCCATGTTCACGGAGATTTTGCACCAGCGTGGTCTTCCCAGCCTGCCGAGGGCCCTGCACATAAACGACAGGGGTATCCGCCAGTGCCTCCAGCACACGGGGGGTGATAAAACGTCGCTTCATGGTCTAAATTCAACCAAAATGTGGACGAATTTCAACCACTTTATTGCCCCATCAGAGGGGATTCCATACCCGTTCAAACCCAAAACTCTCGAAGTGTTTCGTATTCGCCGTGGCGAAGTGAGTCACCCCGTGATGCCGTAGAGTGAAGGCAAGTCGAGCGTCAATGATGTGACGGAAGCCAGTCTTCGTTTTCATCGCCCAGTTCCAAAGGGGTTTTGCCACCTCCGGTTCGTAATCACCAAATTCCCAGACAGGATTGGAGCGGAGGGCCTCACAGAAGGCGGCGGCTTCGCGGGCAGACTTGGGCTTGAGAAAACCGCAGGATTACGCAGCTGCATGTAAAGCTCCACCAACACTAGCCCGCATAAAAAAAAGCGTTCTTTCCCCGCCGCATCTTCCTCAAAAAACGCCGTGCGCGTTCGTGATCCGACGAGTCCGGGTTGGCCGCGTGAAGAAAAAGATTGGTGTCGGCGGAATAAATCATGACGCGCTGCGTTGGAATATGGCCTCCGCCTCAGGCTGAACACGGGAGGGATCCGTGATGAAATCACCGCCACAATCCAAAGTCGGAAAACACCAGACTTCTCTGGTTGGGCTCCTCTGGAAAACGACGGACAAAGTGCTCCGCCGCCTTACGCATAACCTCCGAAAGCGACCAGTCCTGTTGCTCAGCGATTTCTTTGAGCCTCTGATAGAGCGGTTCCGGAAACTGAATCTGGGTTCGTGTCATAATGTAATTCATACATTACTTTGATAATGCCGTCAATTCAGCATCATAATGATCCAAGCTTTGCATGGGCAAACTCTTCCCTTTTGACACGGGAGGGGGCAGAACTCTTGCAGAAATGGCCGTATCCCTTGATCAGATCTTGCCGGGCTCCGGGATGCCGCCAAAAATCTCCCCCCACCTCAGCACTTGTTTCCACTTGCTTCTTTTCTTCAGGAATTCAGCCTTTCCCTCATTCACCCAACCCACCATCCCCCATGAAAAAACCAACCGAACTCCCCGCCTGGAAAGCTCTCGAAACCCATTTCAACCAAAGCAAAAATTTCCAGATGCGCGATCTGTTCGCCTCCGACCCCGATCGCTTCCAGAAATTCTCCCTCTGCTTTGAAGGTCTCCTTCTGGATTACTCCAAAAACCGCATCACGGAGGAAACCATGCAACTCCTGCGCCAACTGGCCGAAGAAGCCCAGGTTCTCACCTGGCGCGACAAAATGTTTTCCGGCGAAAAAATCAACAGCACCGAAGACCGCGCCGTCCTCCACATCGCCCTGCGCAACCGCTCCAACCGTCCCATCCTCGTGGACGGAAACGACGTCATGCCCGAAGTCAACGCTGTGCTGGATCATATGAAGGAATTCTCCGAAGCCGTCCGCTCCGGCTCTTGGAAAGGCTACACTGGCAAAGCCATCACCGACGTAGTGAATATCGGCATCGGCGGCTCCGACCTCGGACCCGTCATGGTCACCGAAGCACTCAAACCATACAGCCATCCCGGTCTCAAGATGCACTTTGTCTCCAACGTCGATGCCACCCACATCGCCGAAACCGTCAAAAAGCTCAACCCGGAAACCTCTCTCTTCATCATCGCCTCCAAAACCTTCACCACCCAGGAGACCCTCACCAACGCTCTCAGCGCCAAAAACTGGTTCCTCCAGTCCGCTCAAGACCCCGCCGCCGTCGCCAAACACTTCGTGGCCCTCTCCACCAACGGCAAAGAAGTGGAAAAATTCGGCATCGACACAAAAAATATGTTCGGCTTCTGGGACTGGGTCGGAGGCCGCTACTCCCTCTGGTCCGCCATCGGCCTGCCCATCGCACTTGCCATCGGATTCGATCACTTTGTCTCCTTGCTCGAAGGTGCCCATGCCATGGACGAACATTTCCGCCACGCCAAGCCGGAGGAAAATCTCCCCCTCACTCTGGCCCTGCTCGGACTTTGGTATAACAACTTCCACGGGGCCCAAAGCCAAGCCATCCTCCCTTACGACCAATATCTCCACCGTTTCGCCGCCTATTTCCAGCAGGGGGATATGGAAAGCAACGGCAAAAGTATCGGGCGTGACGGACAACCCGTCTCCACCTCCACCGGCCCCGTCATCTGGGGGGAACCCGGCACCAACGGCCAGCACGCTTTCTACCAGCTCATCCATCAGGGCACCAAACTGATCCCTTGCGATTTCCTAGCCCCGGCCCGGAGCCACAACCCCCTCGGAGATCATCACCCCATCCTGCTCTCCAACTTCTTCGCCCAAACCGAAGCCCTCATGACAGGTAAAAGCGCGGAGACTGTCCGGGCGGAATTGATCAAGGAAGGATTCAGTGGCGAAAAACTCGAAGCCCTCATCCCCCACAAAGTTTTCCCGGGCAACCGACCCACCAACTCCATCCTCGTCACCCAACTCTGCCCCCGCACCCTCGGCTCCCTCATCGCTCTCTACGAACACAAAATCTTCGTCCAGGGCATCCTCTGGAACATCAACTCCTTCGACCAATGGGGTGTCGAACTCGGCAAACAACTCGCCAAAAAATTCTCCCCGAACTCCAGGGAGACGACCTCATCACCAGCCACGACAGCTCCACCAACGGCCTGATCAACGCCTACAAAAAGATGCGCTGAGTTTTGATAAAATAACCTACAACCATGTCCGTAACCCTGACGCGCAAACAAATTCTTGAAGCCTTTCAGGAATTAAACCAACAGCTACAGCATCATGGAGCTTTGGGTGAAGTTAGCTTGTTTGGTGGCGCCGCCATGATGCTTGTTTTGATGCCCGTGAGAGCACACGGGACGTGGATGCTCTTTTTGTTCCCAAACAAATTCTTCAGCAGGCTATTGCAGCCACCGCCGCCAAACTGGATTTACCGCCTCAATGGATGAATGATGGCGTAAAAGGTTATTTGTCAGAAGCTGCCGAAATGCAAGCACTGCCCTTTCCGGAATTCACGCACTTGAGGCTTCAGGCTCCCTGTCCGGAATATCTGTTAGCCATGAAATGTATGGCGGCTCGCATCCCCGGCTACGGGACAGGAGGCGACCGGGAAGACGTGCTTTTTCTTTTGCGCCATTTGGGCATACAGGATGCCGATAAAGTTATGGAAATTGTGCAGCACTATTACGGGACACAACCCATCCATGTAAAAACTAAATATTTTATTGAAGAAATTATCCAGGAGCTTAGCTGAGGCTTCATCTCATGAAATCCCTGAAACACGTGGCGGAAGCCTTCAACCAAGAGGAAGCCTCCTATGCCTTGCGCAATTTTCTGGATGCCTTTTACGCCTCACCCAACTTCGAAGCCATTGAGGAGGAACCCCGCCTGACCGCTCAGATCTTCAACGACGAAGGTCATAGTGATGCCTACCTGGCCGCCGTGGCTGAACATCTGGCTCGCCACCATCATTTGCCACTTCCAAGCTGGAGCCTGAATCCATCTCGATTCCTGAAAAAACCCCATTTCGGAGCCAAAACATTTAAATTGAAACGCCTGCTACTGGCCGACAGTCCCGCCGCATTCCGATCACGGAACCTGTTTGTCAGTGCGGATGCCCTAACCCGCGCCTGAACATTTTATGAACAATCCACCCCCCCCTCAATCCTCCCTCCTCCCATAAAAACCTCATCATCTGGGCCTATGTCTTCAGTGGTCTGAGTTTAATCCCGATTTTTGGTTTTGTCGCAGGACTGGTTGGCCTGATTCTGGGCATTGTTCTTTGCACCAAAAACAAAGTTCCTCATGGAGTCGCCGCCATCTGCCTCAGTGTTTTTTTCGGCTTGATCCTCGGCCCCATCCTTAGCATCGCCCTGCTGACATTATTAGGGAATGAACTGCAATCCACTTTTGAACAGATCACCAGCGAACTCGAAGCCGAATCAGGTCCATAATTTTTTCGTCCCGGCAGAACCCGCTCTACCCTGAGATTTAGCTGTAACCCCATCATCATAACAACCCAACTCTGGGACTTAGGGTGAACGTCGTAAGCTTAACCTCGGAGACTCGTTGATCTCGGAGTTTGATAATAATAAAGTGCTCAGCATGGCCTTGTTCCGATCAAGCCTTGGGCATTGCCTCCGGCCAGGCTCTCTCTAAGCTGTTTTACATGATCCAGTCCCGCCGCTCGCTCCGGCATACAGCGTTCACGCTGGTGGAACTGTTGGTGGTCATCACCATCGTCGGCCTGCTGGTTGCCCTGGCCTCCCCGGTCGTTCTCCAAACACTTCAAGCAGCCAAACTTTCCAAATCCCTGCAAAATCTGCGTCAGGTCGGAGGCGCGCTTCTACTCTACGCCAGTGAAAACGACGCCTCCCTGCCCGCCCGTGTTGTCGCCCCACCGCGAAGTGGCAAATGGCCCGCCCTCATTTACCCCTACCTCAACGAACCCACCGTTTATCTCGATCCGGTGGATGCGGCCAAATACAAAATCCGTAAAGAAGATATTCTGACAGGAAACGGCTCGAACAAATCCAGTTATTTGATCAATGGATTCAACGACCTCGGTGCCTTGGTCGATCCCGAACTTCAAGTCAGCCTCTTGCGCATCGGGACCCTGAGCAACACCATCCTACTTGGGAAAAAATACGTCAGCAAAGGCGACTACTACATGGATGTCAACGAAGGTGCCGGAAACCACGTCACCGTGCTTGATTGGACCACCTACGGACGCAAAGCCAACTTTTTCTTTGCGGACGGCAGTGCCCGCACTCTTCTCCAAACCGACTACCAGGCTGAACTTTGGTTGGTGGACAAAACCTATTCGCTGCCTTAAGCCGCGCCCTCACTCCACCTCATCCCCCGCCTGGGTCATGCGAATCCTCGGCAGTCGCTCCTGGTTCGAGGATGGGGCCGGGTGGATCAACTCCTCCAGCCTTTTTTTTAACCGAGAGAAACACCGGACTCAGGCACTGCTCATCCGAGCGAGGTCGGGGCACCGGATTACGAATGAATTCCATCAAATGTCCCGGATTACTCCCCAAAACCATGATGCGATCCGACAGATAACAGGCTTCCTCCAAATCATGAGTGATAAATAAAATGGTCACATCCACCTGCCTCCAAATCTGAATCAGATGACTTTGCATCTGGCAGCGCGTTTGTGCGTCCAAGGCCCCAAAAGGCTCATCCATAATCAGGATGCGCGGCTTGTTGGCCAGTGCCCGCGCAATGGCCACCCGTTGTTTCATCCCTCCCGAAAGCTGGTTGGGGTAGGCGTTGGCAAACGAGCCCAGTCCCACCATCTCAATCCACTGCAAAGCCTCGCTCTCCGCCACCGCTTCCGAGTGCCCCCCGATTTCCAAACCGAACATGACATTCTTTTTTACCGTCAACCATGGAAACAAAGTGTAACCCTGAAAAACCATGCCCCGATCCGGACCCGGCCCGGAAACTTCCCTGCCATCCAACAAAATTTGTCCCGAGCTTTGCTCATCCAAACCCGCCAACATGCGGATCAACGTGGACTTCCCACAACCGGAAGGTCCGATCACCGTGACAAATTCACGACGCCGCACCTCAAACGAAAGTTCCTTCAACGCCTGACGCGGTCCCTCCGCACTTTCAAAAACCTTGTTCAGATTCCGCACCTCCAGAATCACGGGGCGCTCGGATATTTTATCAAAGCGCGCCGCGACTTCCGGGGCCAACTCACGATAATCGGGCAATTCTAAGACGCTGGCACTCATTTGACGTAATCCGGTCGTATGTAATCCAAGGCCGTTTCCCAGAGACTCTTTTGTCCCTGCCGCTTCCACGGGAAAAGGTTGTTCCCCAACCAGGCCAAGGCCAGATCCGTCGCCAGCCCGATGACCCCGATCATCATGATCGCGGCATAAACATTCTCGTAGTTGCGATAACGTCCCTGTTGATTAATAAAATAAGTGATGCCCGAAGTCGCCCCGATCAACTCGGCCACAATGAGATAGGTCCAAGCCCAACCCAGTAAAATTCTCATGTCATTGTAGATGTCGGTAATAGAGCCCGGAATGATGACCCGGAAAATCAATTGTCGTCGGCTCGCCCCCAGAGTTTGTGCCGCCTCCAACAGGGCAGGGTCATTTTTACGCACCGTGTTGGCGATGACCAGAACCTGCTGAAAAAAGGTGCCGATGAAAATGATGGCGATCTTCGGAGCATCGTGAATTCCCATCATGGCCACACAAAGCGCACCAAAAGCCGGGGCGGGTAGATAACGAAAAAACTCAATAAATGGCTCGGTCAAACGGGATGCCGCCCGGAAGGTGCCACAGAGTATGCCCAGAGGTAGTCCAATGATGGAGGAAAGTGCAAAACCCCAGAAGATGATCGAAATGCTGTGCAGCAGACTTTCATGCAACCACGGTTCATTGGGCAAACGCGGCGGTGTTTGAAATGCCGTGATCAAGGCTTGAGCGACCTTGTGCGGAGCGGGTAAGAAAATCGGGTTGGCAGGAGATCCCTGCGCCTGCCTCAACCCGGCCTCCCGCATCGTCCGGTTCTCGGCGGCGAAGACCTTCTTTTCGATCAACATCTCTTTCTGGAAATATGAGACTTCCCCAGGATCAGCAATGCGGACCATAGGATGCCAAATCCAGGGAACATAACTCACCAGACACCAGAGCATCAACGGCAGGGCGAAGGAGAATACCACCAGAACGTTCCGGCGTCCCTCGGGCAATTCCCTCCTCAATCCCAGCCAATCCCGCGTCGGTTTCATGATGTGGAAAGGGTGCCCTGACTTCAGGACACCCCTTTGCAAAAAACACAACGACCTTTACTTCAAGGAATCCATAATGCTGCTGTCGATGTAATCCTCAACTTTTTGGGATTCTTTATAGACGGCATTCTCCACGTTGAATTTGTTCGCCGTGGCGGTGGAACCATAAATGGAATCCAATCCCTCACCCTTTTTAAACCGGGCCTTGGCCTCGGAAAGCGAGAGAAAGTAAGTTCCTGGGATGGCCTTGGCGTAGTCCTCTGCCTTTACCCCCACCTTGGCCGCCATGATCTTGACCGCATCAGCCTGGGTCTTGGGATCTTTCACATAGTCAGAGATCCGATACCAAACTTTGGCCACTTTGGCCCAGTCCTCCTTTCGAGCCGACAGACTCTGCGGGCTGACATACATGGTGTCATAGATCAGGCCGGGAAAATCCGCACTGCTCAACACTGTGGTGGAACCTGGAACTGCCGCCAACGCCTCACCCGAGCTCGGATACCATGCGCCCACCGCATCAACCTGGCCGGAGGCCAAGGCCTGCGGGGTTTCATTGGTCGGAAAATTAACCAGCGTCACATCCGACTGCTTCATGCCAAACTTCTCCAACCCCTTCAACAACAGCAGATGCTCCACCAGGGTCACTTCCAACCCAATTTTTTTGCCTTTGAGATCGGTCAGCTTTTTAATGCCCGGTTTGGCGATGATCTTGTCGTTTCCATTGCTGTAATCCATCAGGAAGATGATCTTACCTTTGGCTCCGCTGGCTCCTGTGACCAAGGCATCGCCATTGGTCACCATCACCCCGTCCACTTTGCCCGCCGCATAGGCGTCCATGGAAGGCAGGTAATCCAACCAGGAAAACTCCACCTCCACTCCCGCCTCCTTGAACCCATCCTTTTTGGATGCCCACTTCAAAGGCAGTCCAGCCCGGCCAGTCACTATAGGCTATTTTTAAAGGTTCCTTCTTTTCCGCCGCCTGACCAAGCCCGGTCAGAATCATCAGTCCGGCCATCCACAGCATGGCTTTGAGTCGTGTCATCGTGCTTTGTTTCATTTTTCTCCTTTATCTTGGGTTTCCGTCTAAAAAAAGTTGCTCCTGCCACCGTCCTGACACCTAATAAGCAACCCCCATGCCGTTCCGCTTCATTTTCCCGTCCTTCCTGCAATTAGTGTGAACTTTTTATAAAAACGTGTTCATTCGAGATCAAAATCCTTCTCATCCCGGCTTTTTACTAAGAGGAGTGACCCCCGGAACCGACCGAATTGAGATAAGCTCTCCACCCTCCAAAACGTGTGATCTCTTGCGCCTCACTCAGGGCATGACCTTCACAAACAAATCCCTTCACCCACTCCCCTTCCCGCGTTTCCAGCGACCCGATGGCCAACGGTGCCGGAACTTCCCGCGTGAATCGACCAAAGGCTTCCACCCCCATTTCATAAAGCTCAATCTCAATCTCAGCCCCGCCCTCCACTGCACGGGCCAATCCCGGTTTGGCCGGCTTCGTTCCCGCCAAGCATAGAGCCGATAGCAGGGTGCCGTCTGTGTTTGCCTCAAAAATTTTGCCTCAAGTCCCGTTAATTGATGATGCAATGCCTGACCCCTGAGATGCGCGCCAACCACGGCCAGAACCACGCCTCCCTCCTGTCGGGAAACCGCTACGGGACCAGGACAGACTTCCTTTTCACCCAAAAAAACGCGCGCCCGCCTCAAACAATCGCGAATCCTGAAAAGCTGGTGCCATCACCGTCACTCCAAAAGGCACCCCGCAAGCCCAAGACCCGGCGGGCAGTGCCAGGGCACAAAGATCCATCAGATTGACGAAAATTGGTATGAGTTCCCAGACGGGTGTTCAAACCAAAAGGATCCTGTGCAATTTGAGCCAGGGTATAAACGGTCGGAGCCGTGGGGAGAAACAAAAGATCCATCCTTTCCCATTGCCGCGCCGCTTCCCGCTTCAAGGCCTCCAAACGATGCATCGCACGATAAACGTCCACCGCTTTCCAATCCTGCCCGCCTGCGATGATGGAGGCCACCACGGGATCACAACTGCCCGGATGTTCCCGCATCCATTCCCCCACAGCCACACTGCGCTCCGCCACCCAAGGCCCCTGATACAGCAAGCGGGCCGCCTCCCGGAAAGATCTGTCATCCACCACCACCCTCTCCGCTCCCAAAGCCTCCATCTCCAGACAGGCCTTCTCAAACAAAGCCCTGGCCTCCTGATCCCCAAAAAATTCCAGCTCTTCCGGCACGCCGAAACGAAACTTTTTCGACAAGCCGGACGGCATCCCTTCCCTGCCTCGCGCGTAGGGATCGAGCGGATCAAACTTTGCACAAATCGAGGCTAACGATTCCGCCGCCTGAACCGATTTGGCAAACAAAGAAACACAATCCAGGGAACGACAGGCGGGCACCACACCTCTCGTGCTCAAAAGTCCTTTGCTCGGCTTGTATCCCACCAGACCTTGGAAGGCAGCCGGAATTCGCCCCGATCCAGCCGTGTCCGTTCCCAGGCTGAAATCCGCCATCCCACTCGCCACCGCCACGGCCGAACCTGAGCTGGAGCCCCCCGCGATGTATTCCGGGTTGAAGGCATTCCGACATGGTCCGAGCGGAGAACGCGTTCCCACCAAACCCGTGGCGAATTGGTCCATATGGGTTTTCCCTAAAAAAATCGCCCCGGCCTCCTTCAACTCCCGGACCACCGGAGCATCCTCCTTCGGAAGATAAGCATAGTCCGGACAACCCGCCGTGGTGGGAACTCCCTCCACATCAATGTTGTCCTTCACGGCAAAAAATTGTCCATAAAGCGGCAGCCTCTCATCATCCCACCCTGCCTGCCTTCTTTCCTCCAACCACCGCACCTGTTGCAGCACTTCGTTCTCGCTGCAGGCGCGAATCCAGATCGGATTGTTTTGTTCCGACTCCATCCGTGCCAGCCGCTGCCGGGCCACGGCCTCCAATCCGCCCCCGGAAAAAGAACTCATGGGCCACCTTCTTCCAAAACCACCAAAGCCTGACCCGCCAGCACAGGACGCCCCTCCTTCACCCGGATCTCACGGACCCGCCCCGTGCTTCCGGCTGCGATGGAAGTCTCCATCTTCATCGCCTCCACCACAGCCACCGCCTGGCCCTCCCTGACCTCATCTCCCACCTGCACCAGCACCTTCCATAAATTCCCCGTCAACGGAGTTCTGACAAACTCACAACCCTCCGGCGGCAACGTATCTTCCGGCTCCGGCATCTCCACCTCCGCTTCCATCGGTGCCAGAATCTGACCCTGTGCAGCCCAACGCTCCCGCTCCTCCGCAAAGGCCCGACGTTGCCGGGTTTGAAATTCGGAAATCCCTGCCGCCTCCCGCTTCAAAAAGGCATGATAATCCTTCAACTTAAACTGGGTCTCCTCCACCTGGAACGACACGCGGCCCAGCGGAAACTGCTCACGTAGCACCATCAACTCCTCCGCCTCCACCGGATAAAATCGGATCTGGTCAAAAAAACGCAGCAGCCAGGGTTTACCCTCCTTGAAATCCGCCGTCTGACGATGCGTGTTCCAGACCTGCACTGTGCGACCCACAAATTGATAACCCCCCGGCCCTTCCATGCCATAAATGCAGAGGTAAGCACCCCCGATTCCCACCGCATTTTCCGGCGTCCAGGTCCGGGCCGGATTGTATTTGGTCGTTACCAAACGATGCCGCGGATCCAACGGCGTCGCCACTGGAGCCCCCAGATACACATCCCCCAACCCCAAAACCAGATAACTGGCCTCAAACACACATCGCTTCACCTCCTCAATCGAAGCCAGTCCGTTGATGCGACGGATGAACTCCAGATTGCTCGGACACCAAGGAGCGTCAGGTCGGACCGATTGCATGTATTTTTCAATGGCCAACCGGGTCTGAGGATCATCCCAGGACAGCGGCAGATGGATGATGCGTGAAGGCAGCTCCAGATCCTCCAATCCCGGCAACTCCTTCTCCGCCTCCTGCAAAAGTTCCAACAATTTTTTCCGGGGCAAAATCCGATTATCGTAATGAATCTGCAAAGATCGTATGCCCGGAGTCAGGTCCAATACTCCGCTCGGTTTATTTGTGCTCAACCAAATTAGCAAGGCCTGGACCCGGAAACGCAGATCCAAATCCAAAACCAGAGGCCCATACTCCACCAACAGATATTGATCCCCGGAACAACGATAGGAAACCGCCACCCGATCCGCCTGCGCCTCCTGACACGCGACCACTGGAGATTCCAAGGCCTCCAGCTCCACCTGTGCCCGGACCCCGCAACTTTTTGGGTAGCTTGCCGAGGCCAGATCCTTCTCCATGCAGCGCAAGGCTTCCTCCGCCTCAGTCAACCCCACCGCCTGAAAGCGTAACAAATCCCCCGGCCTCAACTGCCCTAACATCCAGCGATCCGCCGCAATCACTGTCGCCGGACAAACAAACCCCCCCAGGCTCGGGCCGTCCGGCCCCAGCAGGATCGGCATGTCTCCCGTGTAATCCACCGTCCCAACGGCATAGGCATTGTCATGAATGTTGGAAGGATGCAATCCCGCCTCCCCCCCATCCGAGCGCGCCCACTGCGGTTTGGGACCAATCAATCGAATCCCCGTCGGATTCGAGTTGTAATGCACCTTCCAATCCGTGGCAAAAAAAGTCCGGATATCCTCCTCCGTGAAAAAATCCGGCGCACCATGCGGCCCATACATCACCCGCAGATGCCAGTGATTCGTCCAAGTCGGCGCCGACACCCTCATCTCTTCCTGGGCCCTCACTCCCGACTCCTCCAGCGGCTTGAGCGAGAGCACATCCCCCGATTTCAAAGCCCGTCCCGCATGACCTCCAAATCCACCCAGCGTAAAGGTCGAGGCACTGCCCAGATATTTCGGAACCTGCCAACCGCCGGCCACCGCCAGATAACTGCGAACACCCGCCTCCGTGGCCCGGCCCACTTTTAAAACCTGCCCCGCCGCCACTTCCATCACCCGATCCATCTCCATCTTGACCCCATCCAACTTGATCTCCATCCGCGCCCCGGTCAAAACCACCCGGGCCGCACAACGAAACTTCAGACTCGGCCCCATCATCGTCAACTCCAATACTGGTGCCCCCGGCTCATTGCCCAGCAGAACATTCGCCAAACGCGCGGAGGCATCATCCATCGGCCCGGACGGAGGCACCCCCACATCCCAATACCCCAAACGACCCGGATAATCCTGAATCGTGCTGATCGCCCCCGGCTCCAACACATCGACCCCATACGCCTCATAAACAAACTCATCCAAAAAACGCGTAAACATCCGACCCGCCACAAACAAAGGTTCCCGCACCAATTCCCGCAAATAGCCCCGATTGGTTTCAATTCCGTGGATCTCCGTTTGTTCCAAAGCCCGCCCCATCGCTTCCAGTGCCGCAGCCCGATCCGGTTCATGACAAATCAACTTCGCCAACAGCGGATCATAATAAGGCGAGACCACCGTGCCCCGGCCCACCCAAGTTTCCACCCTCACGCCCTCCGGAAAAGACACCCCATGCAACACCCCGGAACTCGGTTGAAACTTTCGGTGCGGATCCTCCGCATACACCCTCACTTGGATCGCATGTCCCTTAGGTTCCGGTGCCTGCTCCGGTAAAAAATCTTTTTCCCCACAGGCCAGACGCAACATCCACTCCACCAAATCCACCCCCAACACCTCCTCCGTCACCCCATGCTCCACCTGCAAGCGTGTGTTGACCTCCAAAAAATAAAAAAGACCGCTCTCATCATCCAAAACATATTCCACCGTGCCCGCCGAACGATAACGCACCGACTCCCCCAAACGCCGGGCCGACTCCAACAACTCCCGCCGTGTCGTCTCAGGCAGATGGGGTGCCGGAGTTTCTTCAATAACTTTTTGATTGCGACGCTGCACCGAACAATCCCTCTCGCCCAAGGCCAGAACCTTGCCCTCCCCATCTCCAAAAATCTGCACCTCAATGTGCCGCGCCCGGCGTATGTATTTTTCCAGAAACACCCCGCCATCACTGAAATTCGATTCCCCCAGACGTTGGACCGAATCAAAGTCCCCCTGCAACTCCTCCTCCGAACCACAAACCCGCATCCCAATCCCTCCACCCCCGGCCGTGCTCTTGAGCATCACCGGATAACCAATCCGCCGCGCCTCAGAAAGTGCCTCCTCCACCGACCCCAACAATCCACTGCCCGGAGTCAATGGAACCCCACTCTTCGCCGCCAGCTCACGCGCTCTGTGCTTCAACCCAAAAGCCGTCATCTGTTCCGGGCTGGGTCCTACAAACACCCTGCCCGCCGCCTCACAATCCCGCGCAAATCCCGCATTCTCACTTAAAAAACCATACCCTGGATGAATCAAAACCGCCCCGCTGCGCTGGGCAGCTTCCAGAATCTTTTCCGTCGCCAAATAACTTTCCTTAGGTGCCGGCGCTCCCAGACAAATAGCCTCGTCACAGGCATCAATATGGTGCGACGAAACATCCGCCTCCGAATACACCGCCACCGTGCCCAACCCCATCCGTCGCGCCGTCCTTGCAATGCGACAGGCAATGGCTCCCCGATTGGCAATCAATACTTTCATAATTTGGAATTTTTGATTGCTGATTGCTGATTTTTCGGGCAGTCAGCATGGTAATAAATTCCGGGCGCGTGCGCGCACGACAGGCGGAGCGATAATTGGCACCGACCGAGGTTCCACTCCTCATGATCTGGCGACCAAAAACTGACCCGATCGTCGATTTCGGAAGCAATCCCACGAGCTTGATGACTCGAAGCGCAAACTTCTTAGTTCTAACTTTAAGATCCTCGGTCCTCATACATTCATCATTCATCCATCAGCAATTTCTCAATCCCAAATCAACACCTGAATGGGTGTCGGGTCATACCCGTTGCAGGGATTATTCAACTGCGGACAGTTGGAAATCAGACAAACCACATCCATCTCCGCCCGCATCTCCACATATTTTCCTGCCTCGGAAATCCCATCCTCAAAAGTCAACTTCCCCTCCGGCGTCACCGGGACATTCATGAAAAAGTTGATGTTGGCCCCCAAATCCCTCTTGTCATAACTCTTGCCCGTTTTTTGCTCCGCCAGTTGCAGTAAAAATGTGTCGCGACAACTGTGCATCGAACGTTTCTCGATGGCATAACGCACCATGTTACTCTCCGCCGCACAGGCTCCTCCCAGAGTGTCATGCCGACCACAGGTGTCCGCCGTGATCGTCAACATCGGCTGAAGCCGGTTCGACAACAGAACCGAGCCCAGGCCCAGGTAAAGACTCCCCTGCTCACGGATCGTATCCACCGCACTGTAGCGCTCCTCGGGATCCTCCGCGCCATAAAACAGCGTATCCACCGCCTGATTCCCCTTCAAATCCACGATACGAAAATACTGGCCTTTTTTAATCTCATGCATCCAGCCATCCCCGGCCGGAATGATTTTATCATAGCTGGCCGTCGTCGCCTCCCGCACCTGATCTGTTTGTGGTTTCATCATCATGCTTGGACTCCTACTTACATAAAATAACGTTCCGTCAGCGTGAATCCGCGCCCATTTTCCGGACACGCACAGCGCACCCGATCCTCCGGGCCGGGGACCGGGCTTTCCCAGACCATCAGATGCACCGGCTTAGGATCATAAGATGGAGCCGGGTCCAGCGGATGCATACAGGTGTTCAAAACCACCAGGGTGTTCATTTCCGAACGCAGATCCACCCAAGCCCCCGCTTTTCTCAGGGATGTATCAAAAATCATTTCACCCCCTGCCCCAATTCCCACCTTGCTGAAAAAATTCACGTTCGGCACCAAATCCCTCAAGCCCAATCCATACTTGCCCAACTCCATCAAAAACTGATCCCGCCCATTGCGATGCATCTGATTGCGCGCTTCCTGAAAGGTTTTGTTGCCAAAATTTTTCTCCACCATCGACGCCGTGGAGTGTCCGCCCAAGGTGTCATGCCAGCCATAAGTGTCCTGCGTCAGCGACACCAAAATCCGGCCCATGTCCGAATAAAGAGCGCAGCCTGCACTCAACTTGGCCACATGCTGGGCCTTGAGCGTGTCCGACATGTTGTAACGCTCCGTCAACAACTCGAAATTAAAAAACAGGGCCGACACATTGGCCCCTCCCTTCACATCCACCAGACGCAGCGTCGTGCCGCGCTTTAAAACATGTGACCAATTCGATCCCCCCGGCACGATCTCCCGGAAACGCACCCGACTCTCCTCCACATCCGGCGTGGCCGCGAAGGGTGTGCTCATCGCTTGCCCCCCCGGGTTTCCCCCTCATGCAGCGGCGGCAGAACATTCGTGCTGAGTTGTAGCTTGCCGTAATGCACCCCCTTTTGGGTGCCAAAAGCATCCGCCATGGCTCTCAAAGTCCGCGCTGGTCCCTGCACCAGTAAAATTTGAAAGCTTTGGTTCTTCTCCAAATGCACCAGTTGAATCGTCACAATCTCTTTCAGGTAACGATGCTGAATATCCGCCAGCTTATTCTGCAGGTTCCGTTTCCGATGATCATAAATGAAAGTGACCAAACCCATCATCACACTGTCCCCCTCCTCCGCATCATGATCCACCACCGCCTCCCGGATCATCGCGGTGAGACACTGCGAACGATTGGCAAAACCCCGATCCCGTGACACCCGGTCCAGATCCCGCACCACCCGGCCTGGCATGGAGACACTAAAACGGAGAAGAGCGGAGCTGGATTTCATGTGTTACGATTGTTCTAAGACGTAGCACACAGTATGCCAAGACCAATTCCCAGCCAAACTTTTCCTCCCACAACCGCAAAGCTCCTCTGACCCTGGACACCCCCAGGGCAACCGCATTAAATTTCAGCTGCAGCACGGTGCTCTCGCCCCTTAAGGAACCGCTGATTAAAAGGCAATCAAACCGCCAAGACACAAAGATCGCGAAGATATTCAGTTTTTTTACAGAGGAATTTATTTTTCTTTCTTAGCGGTCATCGCGTCTTGGCGGTTAAATCAGTGTCTTCCTAACGCATCACGAGCAACACGACGTGGTGATCCATTGGGCCAGCAACCAAAGGGTGGAAACGCTCTGACGATTACCCACCGCATCGTAGGCGAAGGTCTGAGTGTTGGTGCTGGAGTTAACTCCGGTCACTTGATCAATGGCATCGTAACTGTAGTTTTCTGAAACTGACGGCTGAGAACTGAATACTGACAACTTACTTGTGCGATTCCCCACCGCGTTCAAGGTATAAGCCACCGTGTTGAACACTCCGTTCAAGTTACTGTCGGTGATGCTGGTCAGGCGACTCACGATGTTATAAGCGTAAACGGTGCTGGTGTTGTTGTCCAGATTCTTACCCGTGCGGCGCGCTCGCGATGGATATCGGAGTTGCCGTTTTTGTCATAAGTGTATGCAACGAATTGCCCGCTTTTTCCGTAGCAGAACTTTCTATTGACAGCATAGTCCTTACTAAAAATGCTCAAAGTAGTAGACCGTTAGACACCGCTTCATAGCTGTGCGGCTTAGCTCAGCCTAGCATATCCAACGTTTTTCATGTTATCTGACCCCGGCAATGAGCCCTTTTCATGCCATGTGCCCCTTTCATTGCCAATGAAACCCTTTTATTCCTCCGCTCATAAGTCCGCCTATCAAACTTGATGCAAGCACTAAAACTAAACTTAAGACTATAACTATGATTTGCTTTGAATCCATAACTGATTCCATTTTCGTCATGCGAATAATTAGTGATATAAATGCCAATAACGACCCCAACAAAACAACATCTTTTAAGTAAATATTTTTCTTGAGGGCCACTATCCAACCTCCAATCAAAGGACTAGCAATATAAATCCCAACCCATCCCACAACAAGAGGAAGGATAGACCATCCTCCAAGCTTGTTTTCATATTGATCGGATAAGGAGGCCATAAAACCTAATGTTGCATAAGCAAATAGCATCATAAGCATCAAACTTACGACTAAGGCTTTTATTATGTTTTTCATAAAAATTCTGGGTTAAGGAGAGCCTGGAGGCGGAAAGTAAATGTCGTTTTCTTTGTCTGGATTGTGAGGATCAAAATTTATGTCTGGGCCCGGATTAGGGTCTGGCGACGGACTAGGTACTCCGAACAATCATCGCAGATTTTTTTGCAAGAATTAGTTCCGCACGGCAAAAAATCACACAGGTCGTAACATATAACCTGCGCCCATGAAGATAAGCCACTTGGATCTATATAATCTACTACCTGATTTTTTACGTAACGATAAATATTTACATCTTCGATCTCAAATCTTTGTTGATTGAGAACATGACCGTTGATCGAAAGAGTTATACTCTCTATTTTGAGTCCAAACCTGATGGGATCGGTCTGGAGGAATCTTGCCAACTCTGGGCTGTAAACGCGGTTGCGGTAGTCGTAGAGGCCGATTTCTTGAATCCATTCTCTTCCGGTGTAAAGGAATCGGTTGCTGTAGAAGCTGGCGTTGAGGCTGTTACCCAGCTCATCTTTGATGCTGACCGTTCCAAAGACATCATACTGATAACTCTCGATCACTGCTCCTTGGAAGTCCGTCAGGTGGGTGGTGCTGTTGAGGCCGTCTTGATGGTAATATACCAGATTGCCGCCGGGACCTTTTTTCAGAATCAGCACATCAATACCTGCGCCGTGCAGATACTCCACCGCAGGCGGCGGGCCTCCAGCGTTGTATTCGGCGATCAGGTTCCAGCCGTCGTAAACAAAATACGTTGTGACGCCTCCAATGGTCCGACTCACTTGCCTGTTCCGATAGTCATAGGCAAAGGAGGCCGTGTTGCCCGAAACTGTTGCCCCGAGCAAACGGTTCTTGCTGTCGTAACTAAAGTTTGAACTCAATCCCTTGGTTGTTAGGTTTCCCTTGCTGTCGTAGAGCAACACTTCGCCCCCTGCTGTCGTATATTGGTTCAAAGCATTCGTTGTGTAGCTGCCTGTTCCGGGCGCGGGGCTGCTTGCGCTGACCGTTGTTCTGTTTCCCGTAGCATCGTAGGCGAAGGTCTGAGTGTTGGCGCTGGAGTTAACTCCGGTCACTTGATCGATGGCATCGTAACTGTAGTTTTCTAAAACTGACGGCTGAGAACTGAATACTGACAACTTACTTGTGCGATTTCCCACCGCATTCAAGGTATAAGCCAGCGTGTTGAACACTCCGTTCAAGTTACTGTCGGTGATGCTGGTCAGGCGACTCACGATGTCATAAGCGTAGGCCGTGCTGGTGTTGCTGTCCAGATTCTTGCCGCATTTAGTCCGAACAGTATCTGCTAATCCTGTTGAGATTAAAAACTCAATTCGCTTTTACCTTGGATTTTTCTGCCTTGCGGTTACTTGGCTCCTATTTAGCCTGTTATACATGTAGACTTCTTTTGCTAACAATAAAAGGATAAACAGCAGCCAGCCGTACAAAGCTAAAACTGTTTTAAAATCAAGATAAGATTTTAACTGATAAGTTCCGTATAAAAGAGTCATCAATATAACGCTAAGACAATAAATACGGTTATTAATTTTTCCAAAACTTAGACACAACAAGGGTGTTGCAAGCACAACCCCTAAAGCAATACTTTGAACTAAATCATTCATCATTCCTCACAACACTCAGGTGGTTCAGTGCTAGGCAATGTATTGCAGTAGTTTCTGCATGAATCCATCATTGATTTTGTATTAGAAGTTGCCAAGTTCATCTTAGTATTTACAGCGCCTATGCAAGCAAATCCAATAGGAGGATAAGGAGTAAAGTATGGAGTACATCCTACGCTTGCTATTGTGTAACCTGCAAGTAGTCCGGCTGAGGCAATTCCTCCGCCTGTAGTGCACAGCCTTAAGCAATTTTCCTTACAGTTTTTTGTATGCGCTTGATTAACAATCCACTCTCCAAATTCTTCAAGAATTTCAGATATAATTGCAGCAAAGCCGATCGCAACAGCACCCCAAGCGTGCGCTGGCGTTAACCCTGAAGGATCTGTATACATTATTGAATTATTCCCCACATACCGATAAAGATTCACATCCCCCGCATCGAAGCGGATGGGATCGGTCTGCAGGAAACGGCCCAACTCTGGGCTGTAAACGCGGTTGCGGTAGTCGTAGAGGCCGATTTCTTGAATCCATTCTCTTCCGGTGTAAAGGAATCGGTTGCTGTAGAAGCTGGCGTTGAGGCTGTTACCCAGCTCATCTTT
>JAAUTS010000034.1 GCA_012031345.1 Blastochloris sp.
GCCTTGGTTGACGTAGTGGTTCCAGTGTAAGTATTGTTGCCGGAGAAGGTCTGTGTTCCAGTCCAAGCGGAACTCCCTGCGCCATTGGTCGCCGTAGTATTGGCCCCGATCTGCACAGCGATGGCAGCGGAAGTGCCGTCTGCTATGATCCCGCTAAAACTGCCGTTTCCGTTTCCTTTTCGTCCGAACCCAGCGACTTTCGTGGTAGTTCCAGCCGCTCTTAGTGTTCCTGAACCGTTGAGGACGTTGTTGACGTTGTTGTTATTCCCACCTGTAAGCACGAGGTCGGAATTTAATTCTAGGGTCGCACCAGAATTGATGTTGATAGTGCGATTAGCTTGGCCTGAGTTGAGAAAGCTTAGGCGCGAAATCCCTGTGCCCGAAATATTTATCGTGCCATTGGATTCCACTGCTGCTGCAAACACTTGGCTGGCTCCGTTAGTTGTAAAAGTGGAAGTTCCGGCTGTCCCCAAGCGACTTATGCTGAGGTTACCCGCACCGGATTCCAGGGTTATCGACCCGCCCGAAGCAAGAGTTAGTCTGTTGGTGCCAGTGCTGTTAAGAGTAAGAGCATTAGTTTGCGTGGAATCCATGGTCAAGCTGGCCATGAACCGTTCGAAGACACCAGGAGAATCAAAGTTGATGGTGGTGCCTGCAATGTTATTCTGAAATTCGATATTGGTGGAGGTCGAGGGAACAGTATCCGTGGACCAGTTGGTAGCGGAGCCCCACTGGTTGTTGGCGGCATCCCCATCCCAAATGACTTGAGCAGGAGCGTTGACAGTGCCGAAGAGGGCGAGGAGCAGGGCGCAGGGGAGAGTGGTGGCTTGGAGGCGGCGTAGCGACGTTGATTCATGGAATTCATATTGCCATTGATGCGATGCAGGATCAAATGAAGTGCTTGCGTATACAGTTCAGCAGTAGGGCATGGGAGCATGGAGCATTGGGGTTAGGGGAGGGAGGCTTGAGATTTTTCTTTGGTGTTGTTGTCGTTTTTGAGGTCTTGGCCTGCTGGATTGAAGCCCTGTGCCCTCTTCTCTGTGGTAAGTGCTCCGCATGGGTAGTATCGCCGTTTCCGGATGAAACAGTGCCGCGTCGCTGGTGATCCTCGCGATGACGAGGGAGGAGTTTTAGGCTTGGCGCTTGCGGCGGAGCAGCCAGAGGGTGCCGAGACCCAGGCCGAGGAGGGCGTAGGTGGAGGGTTCAGGAACGACGGTCAGAGCCGCACCGTGCAGCGCTAGCCTAGAATCACTTTGGGAGCCGCTCGTCATGTTAAACGTGAAGGTCATATCGCGGGCTGAGTCTGCGCCACCATACTCAAACTCGTAAATCCACAAGTTCTTTCTATCTCCGGTGGTGATGGTCGGGAACAGGGTGGAACCGATCTGGGTCACGCCGTCAAAGAACTGCAGGTTCATTCCATTCGTATTGAGCTTCTGAGCGGAGAACCAGACGATGAGGGTGTTGTTACTGCCATCGGCATTCATCGGAGCGGTGAAAGAGAAGCTGGCCGTAGAAGCCTCACGCTGCAGCCCCGCACCGCCGCTGAAGTTGGTTCCAGTCGTGTTGGGAGCCGCGCCATCGATGAAATCGAACGCTGAATTCACCGACGAACCTGCGACACCAGCGGGATTGCTCTGTCCTGTGATTTTGTTGGTAGTGACGGCACCAATACCGCTGCCGCCGTCCTTTTCCCGAATCTGAGTGACAACATTGCGTATTCCAGCCCCACACTGCCCAGTCTGTCTCTCCCAGGTCGGTCAGGTCCGACAACGCAGCAGATGTCGGAAACGTGGCGGTAGAAAATACGCTAACATTTTGATAACTTAATTCGTTCGACGTCACAATCACAGCCGCCGACAAAGGCGAAGTCAGTGAGCCAAGCAGCAGAGATCCTGCAGCGATGATTAGGGATAGCACTTTTAATTTTATAATCGCAGTTTTCTTCATGAATCGATCTTGTTTCAAAATGAACAGATGATCAACAGGCCAAATGCTTAACAGTTAAGCTGAAATTCTGTGCCCCCCGTTCTGTAGTCCGAGGCTCAGCACGGCTTGTTCAGGAGGAAGCAGGGGTTTTCAGTGCGCTTCCAAGTTGATTTAAACGTTTTGCAGTGCGTCGCTTTAGGCGGACTCTACCTTCAGGGTGCCGTTTCACAGAAATGGCCTTGTTTTTATATCAAGTTTAGGAATCACTGATTAAAGTCATTAAAACCGCCAAGCTGCAAGTCCGACGGGGAGGGACACCATGATCGCGAAGGAAGCCGCTTTTTAAACAGAAGAATTTATTTTCTTTTCTTCTTAACGTTCTTAGCGTCTTTGCGTTAAATCAGTGTCTCCCTAATCTTGGCGGCGGAGGGTGTGGTCGCCGGTCCAGGTGCCTTCCACGTTGAGCACTTTGGGGAAGACGGGGATGCCGAGTTCGTGGCGGTTAAGTTGGCCGGAGAGGAGATCGACGGCAGCGGAACCGATTTGTTCGGGCTGTTCATCGATGCCGGAGACAGGTTGGGGAAAGATTTGTGGGGAGACGCTGGTGAAGGCGATGCTGAGGTCGGCAGGGATGGAGCGACCGGATTGTTGGAGCCAGTCGAGGGTGAGGGCTTCGGTGGTGACGAGGGCTTCGGGTTTAGTTTTCTCGAGCCAACGCAGGAAGCTGTGGGGGCTGAGTTGATCGTCGATGCATATGAGCGGTTTCAGGGCAGGACTGGCATGGTGGATGGCGGTGAGGTAGGCCCCGGAGAAGCGGTAGTTACTGCGGCGGTCCAGGGTTTGATTGGTGTAGAAGCCGATGCGGCGGTAGCGGAATTTGGAGAGGCGTCGCATGATGAAGAGCATGTTGGCGAATTGATCGGCGGTGGAGGAATGGAGCAGAGGGGCGAGGATGCGACCGCTGGGGATGACGGTGGCGAAGCGTTTAAAATCGAGTTTCAGGCTGAGATGTCCTTCGCGGAAGGGGGCGAGGATGACGCCCTGGATTCCGCGGTTGTAGAGGATGGTGGAAAGTTGGCGTGGAGATTTTTTTAGGGTGGCGAGATTGAAGTGTTCCAATTTGTAGCCGAGCTGGGTGCTACGCTGTTGGATGCCGGTGAACACCCGTTGGAGGAAGACTTCCTGGAGGGTGTGGGGATGTTGATAATTCATGACCAGGGCGAGGACTTCCGTTTCGGTTTTGGAGCGACGGAGTTGGAGTTGGGTCATGAGCCGGGTCATGAGGGGGTCGGAGCGGTAGCCGGCGGCTTCGGCGGCTTGCTGAACACGCTGACGGGTGGCGGTGCCGATGCGGGGGTGGTTACGCAGGGCCATGGAGACGGCGGCTGGGCTGAGCCCGAGAGAATCGGCCAGATGGCGGATGGTGGGACGCGGGTTGGGCATGAGGGAGGTCCGTGGAGGGCGGAGAGAGGCGAGTCCTTCCCGAGGGCAGGGGAATCAGGGGGCGCTGCTCAGATTGAAGATGGGGCCATCTGGGCGGGTGTATTGACCTGCACCTTCCGGGGTTTCCCCATTGGTGCGGAAGAGATCGTAGAGGGTGACATCGCCACGTTTGGGGTAATCCACGCCGCGCTGCTCGATCATCAGCATCACTCCGAATCGAGAAGCGTAGTCCCCGATGAGGACATCGATTTTGTATTCCTTACCTTCTTCCAGACGGAGCCAGTCGCCCCAGGCATAGAGATCCTTTTTGACCTGACTGTTGGCACTGCCGTTAGTGAAGGGTTTGCCTTGTTCTTTTACAATAGCGTGGGAGGCATCCATAACAATTTTCCCATCCACACGGACGACCAGGACATCGTCCCCGTAGCCGACGAAGCGGTAGCTGCCGGATTTGGGTGCGTAGAAGGAGCCTTGGTAGAAGGCGCACCAGAGGGAGGGGGAAGCTTCTTTTTCGACGCCGAAAGCTTTGGTGGCTTCAGTGGAGGCGCGGAAGGGGATGAGGAGGGAGTGGGCGTAGAGGGGGTTGGGGGAGCGATAGAATCCTTCCAGAACGGTGAGGTCAAAACCTTTTTTTACAAAATTTTCCAGCACGGCTTGATAGGTGTTGCTGGTGGTTTCAGGCAGAGGCTGGCGATTACGGTCCAGTTTGATGTCGTAAAAGTAACCTTCCATGGCACCGGCACTTTTTTGAGTGTTACCCAGGATGGTTCTGCGTCCGACGCCTTTACCTATGCCGCCTCCACTGCCTCCGCCGGATCCGCCGCCGGAACCGTAGGTGCCGCCGAGTGAGGGAACGCCGATGGAAGGGCTGCTGGAGGCGGTCCAGGTGGTGGTGGAAAGGGAAGAGTCCACGGTGATGGCGTCCAAAGCGGTGCTGCTGCTCGGGGCTTCGATGGGTTGGATAAAGTCGGGAGGAACGTCCAAGCTGGTGCCTCCGCCGGGATCTTCCAGAGAGGGTTCGTCTTCCATGGGGCTGACAGGTTGATCCAGGCTTTCCCCGAGGACGCTGGGTTGGAAGCTGGCCTTAGGGACGACGCGTTCGATGATGACGATCCCCCCGATGCCTGCGAGCAGGGCGGCGTGGAGGAGGAGGGAAATGGAAACCGGGCCCAGTTTGGTGAATTTTTTCCCTTGCGTTGGCGATGGATCGGGACTGGCCATGAGCAGAGGTTGTCAACGAGCGTATTGCTTGTCAAGGATACGCTTGAGAGGAGGGTGTCTGATTATCTGACAATTTTTGAAAAAAGAAGACTGTGTTTAAGGTGGCGGGGTGAGTTTATTTGGATTTGCCGCTCATGCGTTGTTCCCAGTCGGCCAAGGCGTGGCGCAGGTTGCTTTTGGGGAGGGCCGGGGAACCCTGGGGACGGATTTCCAGGTGCAGCACTTCGCCGGGTTTGAGGCTAAAGGTGTTCGTGGTTCCGGGTGAAGTGAGGCGCATGGCGGGTTGAGCGTGGCTGCGGATGAGGCGCATTTCAAGGGGAGAGAGGGTTTGGGGGGAGCCGAGTTCCCGCCAGGTTTCCCAAGCACTGCCTGCGCCTGCCTGGATGCGGGACTCCAGCATGATGGAGGGTGAGGGGAGCGGAGGCAGGTGGAGGTTGAGGTTCCAGTCGGACGGATTCTGGAGTTCCAAAACCTGGCGATGCCAAAGCAAGATTTGGAGAGAGTCTCCTTCCTGGGTGGCCACGGCGCCACAGCCCAAGGGCATGGGGAGGTCCGATTCCAGGGAGAGTCGGGGTCCGCGCAGGCGATTGAGGAATTCAAAGGCGTGGTAGCTGGCCTTGGGCAGGCCGTGGAGGGTGGTGAGTCCGTAGGTGCAAGAGAATTCACTTTGGGGGAGGCCACTTTCCTCAAAAACATCCGAAGCAACCCACCAACAGAGGGTATCGGCGGCATCGTCCAAATCCGTGCAGATGTCGCAGATCAGAGCGGCGGCCAGCAGGGAATCGACGGCGCTGTTGTCGGTCCAGGAAATCCGGGCACTGCTGCCAGTGGAGAGGGTGTTCCACTCGGTCCAGTGAATTTCCAAATCGGGCATGGAAGATTGTCTGACCTCGCTTTGCACCCGGCGCACGGTATCGCTGAAAAAGCGACCGATCTCGTGCGGGCTGCCTTGGCGATCTTTATAATCAACATATTCATCCTGCGGGTAGAGGTGGGTGCTGACAAAGTCGAGGGAGATTTGGTTTTGGTGACAGTGGGTGATGATGTCGGTGATCCAGTTGGCCTTGGAACTGGCGGGGCCGCCGACGCGCAGGCCGGAGTCCACTTTTTTCAGGGCGCAGGCGGAGGCCTCGTAAAGTTTCCAGTAGTCTTCCTTGCTTCCGGTCCAGAACCCGGAGAGGTTGGGTTCGTTCCACACTTCAAAATACCAGGAGCGGATTTCTTCGAGTCCGTAGCGATCGAGGATGTGCCGGGCAAAGGCTTCCACCAGTTGACCCCATTCGGCGTAGTCTTTGGGTGGGGTGACGTTCATATTCCAGTCGAAGATGGTATCCGTGCCGGAGGCCAGGGCGCTGGGCATGGGGTTGAGTTCAACGAAAGGTTTCAGGCCCAGGTCCAGGAGCTGTCATAGATTTTATCAATCTGATGCCAGCGCCAGGCCAGGCTCCGTCCGGGCGGCGTGAGACGACGGCCATCTCATCATGAAAAAGGCCATGGAAGCGGCAGTAACGGTAGCCGATGGTTTTTTGAACGAAGCGGAGATGCTCGATAACGTCCTGCCGGAGCAGTTCGTAAGCGCGACCGACGGCGATGGCATTTTCCGAGGGTTTGCGGAAGGGGGACAGGGGGGAGATGGGGTTGAGGGAGAGATTCATAAAAGGACGGACAATATCCTGAAATAACGGATGAGGAGAAGTCAAAATGCGGGGGGAGAGCCCGGAGTTAAGTCCAGCTTTAGACCTCGGCGCAGGAGCGTTGCAGCCAGGCCGCGTAGTCTGCCTCCTCAATGGCACCAGCGGCCAGAGCCAGGGTGCGTTCGACAACTTCGATTTCGTCGGCCTGAAAATGCTCACCATTAAGCTCTAGAAACAAGGCGGCAGCCATAAAGCCTGCTCTTTTGTTGCCATCCAAGAAAGGGTGATTTTTTACAATCCCGGTGGCATAGGCGGCGGCCAGTTCAAAAAGCGTCGGCTGACCGTAATTAAAAAGCTGTTTGGGACGACTCAATGCCGAGCTGAGTAATCCTTCATCGCGAACACCTGCCATCCCGCCAAAGCGATCCAACATCATGGCATGAAAAGCGTGGCAATCGCGTTCATCCACCCAACAAGGCTCCTTCATTTGGCGAGTTCGCGCAGGGCGTTCCGGTAGCGTTGCATCAAATTTTCTGCCAACTCCATTTTTTCTTTGAATCCAGGTTTCCCTGGAGTAACGCAAAGAGAGTTTTCCGGAGCTTCGGTGAGGTAAAGGGTGGCGCCTTCCTGAACTTTGAGGGTGTTGATGGCTTCTTTGGGAAGAACAATGCCGAGGGAATTGCCGATGCGCCGCACTTTAGTTTCAATCATGGGTATAACCTAAGTTATAACACTGATTTTGTCAAGATTGGGACTTGGACGCCGCTCCGTTCAGGTGGACAGAGCGCCGCTCAGGTGCTGCGCTTAGGTTGGTGGATCAACGTTTGAGTTCGATGAGGAAGACGGGTTGGTCGGCGGGGATTTTGAGTCCATCCGGGCCGACTTTACCTTGGGCGATTTCCCGAAAGTGCCAGTCGAGGAAACGGTAGTTCATGCCTGGCAAGTAGGGAGCTTGGAGTGTGGCACCGACACGTGAGACGAGAACAGGCGCTTGACCGCTGCTGGCACCTTCGAGCGGTTTGCCCTTGAGGACGCTCTCGGGCTTATAATTCGCTCCGGTATTGAAGCTGGTGCTGACCAGGCTGATTTCGATGGATCGGGATTGGGGCAGGGCTTTGCCATCGCGGGCCACGGCACCGAAGGAGATGAATTTTTCCTGTTCGGTCACGGGGTAGGGAGCGTTGGGTGGGTTGTTGATGACCACATCACTCAGGCTGAGCTGGCTGGCTTGGAAGGTGACGGGGCCTCCGTATTGGGCCTGGAAGCCGGTGTAAGCGGAGGCGGAGGGAGCGTCCAAGTGCAGATGGCTGCGACGCCAGTCCCACTCGATTTCCGGGGTGGAGCGGATGGGGTTGCCTTCGTGGACGCGGGGCAGGACGAGCCTGCCTTGCACGGTGCTTTTTTCGAGGGTGGGATCGACGCTCATGTGCAGTCCGTAACGGAAGGCAGTGGGGGCAAGTTTCTCAGCATGGGGACCGAAGGATTTTCCGTAGTCCATGCTGGCGGGGTCGAAGAGCAGGTCGCGTCCGAAGACGAAGGTGGTGGGATTTTCCACGGTCTTCAAGGCACCGTTTTTAAACATGGTGGCGGCGGTTTTCATGGCGGCGCTTTGCACTTCATCGAAGCGGAAGTGAAAGCCTTCCGCAGGGAATCCTGCATGGCCGACTTCAAGGGCGCGGTCGTAGGGTTTGTCCCCCACCGGGAAAATGGAGCGGGGAAAGCAGTGCCAGATGATGATGTCCCAGTCCTGGATGGCGGCCTGGGCCAGGAGACGATAGGGATATTCGGCGCGGAATTTGAAGGGGTTGAGGGTCTGGGTTTCGTAGAGGAAGAAGGGTTTGCCCGGCACGCGACCGATCTCGGCCCAGGGCACGTCATGCGCCATGCGGGGGGCTCGTCCAGGTAACTGAACCAAGGGAAGCGGGGTTCCTGATCGTCTTTGGCAAAACCTTCCAGATAGGTGCACATGGTTACGGCGTCCGCCAGTTGGTGGAGATAAACCGATTGGATGCGGAAGCCATCGCCAGTGTCAAAGACCAAGGGGGAAAGTTTGGCGCTTTTGCCCCAGCTTTTCACCGCATCACGCTCTGCCATTTTGCGGGCGATGATGGTTTGAAGAAAAAACTCGATGACGTCTGAGCCGCGTTGGCGGGTGAAGTTGGCGCGGGTGAGCTTTTGCTGGGTGGCGGTTTGGGCGGCGATGGCCAGGGGGTTGACGTCGTTCAGCACGAGGTCCTTGACCGGGTTAGCCAGGGGAGCGAGGAGCACGTTCTTTTTTTCGAGCGACTCGTTTTCGAGAAGGAATCCCCAGGCGGCTCGGAGCGCGTCGTCGTTTTTGTATTTTTTGAGCAGGTGAGCGTGCCAACGGTCCATCAACTGATCTCGGAAATATTTAGGATAATTTTGCCAGGATCCGTTGAGCATGGAGGTCAGCCACCACTCCTCATTGGTGAGTTCCCAGACCACCACCTGGGGGTCATCGCCCAGACGCAGTCCTTTTTTATAATGGTTGGGAAAATCAGCGTAAGCTTTCATCCGTTGCAGGCGCAGGGCGGCGGTGCGGGGATCGTGAACGTAGAATTTGGAGTCGCGGATGGATTTGGGCTCCTTGGTGTTCCATTCGCGGATGGCTTCCTTCCAGGCTTCCGCATCTGCGGGGGAATCCAGAACCCCGACATCCGTTTCGGTAATTTTTCCTGTCTGGTTGAACTGGGGCACCCAAAGTTTGATCCCGCGTTTTTCAAAAGCAGCGCAGGAGTAGGCGAAGATGTCCTGCACGGAGCCGTCCCCCACTTGATAAGGTTGGGTGGGGTCGAAGCCGTCCCAACTGCGGACGAGATTAAATCCCAACGCGGCCAGGCGGTCGGCGGCGGCGTCGATGGCTTGGCGACGGGCGTTCACTTTGCGTTGACGCTCCTCAGGGCTGTCGCCGGGTAGGATGCTCAGACCTTCGGCTCCCTCTCCCTCGGGTCGGACATGGATGTAGTTGAGGACGGCGCCCCAGAATCGCACCCGTTTGCCATCGAGGGTGAGGGTGCCGGAGGGACTGACCTGCACATAGGCATGGTCGGGGGGAAGTTTGTTTTGGGCCTGACAAGAGGACATGATGAGGAGGCTGGTCAGGGTGAATAGGAAAGGAATGGGATGAGGTGTGTTCATGAAGAGGGATCGAGTTTTAAAGCGGAAAAGCCTGATTACAATAAAATTGGTAGTTGCACACAAAAACTGAGTAAGAGTGACGGTGGCGGAACATCTCTTACTTTGGTCAGCATCCGGCGCCGGATTGAGGCTATTTATTAAAATTAATGAATATCTGTTATAAGCTAAGGCCGGGCGTTTGGAAGCGGAGTGGAAGTCGTTCCGAAGTAAGCGCGTGGTGGTTACCTTTTTGTTTTGAGCTCAGTCAGCTTCTACTTGCCAAGGCTAAGAGTTGATTTTAATTTATGTTTCCTAGCGAAAAGTGTCTTTAAAACCAATTTCACCCTGAAACACTCATGATTCACAACCTAACCCGTTCTTTTCTTCTACCTGTGCTGTTGGTTGGCACTTTTCAAATGATGCAGGCCAGCTTGGTGGTTTCCGCGGCGAAACTTGAAGGCTCTGCCTTATCAGATTATACGATCGATTGGAAGGCGGCTTATGGCGCGCATGGGGACGGGGTGCAGGATGATACGGCGGCAATTTTAAAAGCCGTGGCCCAGCCCAAGGGGGGCGTGGTTTTTGTTCCGCCGGGCACCTATCGTGTCACGGACACGATTCCGATTCCGAAGGGTGTCCGCTTGATGGGTTTGGGCCGGGAGCGTCCGGTTTTTGTGGTTAAAGCGAATACGGCGGGTTGGAGTGGGCCGGAGAAGAAGGTGCTGATTTCGTTTTCGCCACAGGATGGGAAGAAGGGGAACGATACCTTTTACACGATGTTCAGCAATATTGATTTGCGGATTGAGCCCGGTAACCCCGCCGGAGTGGCCATCAGCTTTGATGCCGCGCAGGGCTGTGTGGTCTCGCACACTGACATCACCTTGGGTCCGGGAAATGTGGGGATTGATCGGCTGGGTTGTGAGATCGACAAGATCCGAATCACGGGAGGGGATTATGCGCTGCGGGGAGGCACGGTGAGTTGGCAGACCTTGATTCTTGATTCCGTTTTTGAAAACCAAGCCAAGGCCGCGTTCAACGTCTATGGGATTGGGCCCACGTTGGTGCGTTGCACGATTCGCAACACAGCGAAGGGGTTCGACATTCCAGGAGGGGAAAAACGGGAGCGGATTTATTTGGAGTCGTGTCGCCTGGAAAACATTTCCCAGGCTTTGGTGGAACTGGATCAGGTCAAGGACCGCAGCCAACAAGTGACGATTCTGAATTCTTCCTTTGCCCAAGTGCCGACTCTGATTGTGGGCCGGGGTGGAGACACCTTAAAGGCACCGACGGAGCCCATGGTTTTTATTGAGCACGTGGCCCATGGGGTGCAGTTGGATTTTTCCGCTGGTAAGCCCGGCCCGGAAAAAGTGACGCAAAGTATAAGCGGGGTGCGGGTGATTAAAAGCCTGCCTGAACTACCCGCCCGGGACATTCCTGAGGCTCCGGCTTTGGAGCGTTGGAAAAATGTCAAAACCTTGGGCGTAATGGGCGATGGCAAAACGGACGACACGGCGGCGTTGCAGGCGCTGCTGGGTCAGGCCGGGGTTTGGTTCTTTCCCTCGGGACGTTATCTGGTCTCTAACACCTTGCGTCTGCACCCGGAGGCGATTCTGATCGGGCTGCATCCGCGCAGCACTTTGATTCAGTTGCCACATCAACTCCCTGGCTATGAGGATGCGAAAAAGCCCAAAGCAATGCTGCATGCGCCTTTGGGCGGGAAGAATCAGGTTTCGGGCATCGGCTTTGATCCGGGGATCAATCCGGGGGCTTACGCGATTCACTGGCAGGCGGGGCAGGAGAGTTATCTGGGGGATTTCTGGGTGAGTTGGGCGCATGGTTCGGCCCCGCTGGCCACATCCCAGGCCGGGGTGATTTGGATCGAGGGCGGTGGCGGGGTTTTTAAAAATATTTGGTCCGGTCATAAAAATCCGCCCACGGCCCTGCATATATCGAACACGAAAATTCCCGGCAAAATGTATCAGGCTTCCCTGGAGCATAAACACGGGAGCGAGATTCTGATTGATAGGGTGAGCAACTGGACCTTCTATAATTTGCAGACGGAACATTCGCAGGGATTGTCGGAGGTGGAGGAGAGTATCCCGATTGAAATTCGGGATTCTTCGGACCTGATCTTTGTCAATACCTGGCTTTACCGCACCAGTGGGACCAAGCGGATCCCACGGGACGGCATCTCCGCCCGGAATGTGGCCAATCTGCGTTTTTACAATCTGCACAATTTCAACTGGCAAGGGAAACCAGCCAAGTTCAGCTACCAGGACACAGGAGCGGGGATCGAGGTGCAGACCAAGCAACTGACCACCTTGATTATTGGCGGAAAATGAACAAACTTCCTTATTTGACAATATTTTTGGTTAGCGTCTAGGAAGATACTGATTTAACCGCCAAGACGCGATGACCGCTAAGAACAAAAAAAATAAATTCCCCTGTAAAAAACTGGCTTTCTTCGCGATCTTTGTATCTTTGCGGTTTGATTGCCTTTAATCAGTGGTTCCCTAGTCATATTTAGTCATGTCCACCCCTGTCATCTCTGAAAGCAAGTTGCGCGAAGTTTGGAATCGGAAGGAAAGTCCCTGGCTTTGTTTGGATGAGGATTCGCGTCGGCAACTGTTGAGTCCGGCCAAGGCAGGCACGGCGCGGGGGCGGATGTTGGTGATGTTGCGGGAGGAGGGAAATTTAATTCTTGGCCAGCCCGTGTTGACCCGTGAGATCAAGTTCGGACATTTATTAGCCACTTCCCGCAGATCTCTTCAGCGTATTTTGACTTTGTCCGTGCTGCATCATCAGACAGGGGAATCTTGCTGGGGGCGACGAGGGGTGGAGGAGTTGATGGCGTTGGCGGAGTTTGAGGACTGGCATGTGGGTCATTTTCTGGATGTGGCGGAAGCCTGCACGGCGGCAGCGCTGGGGTTGAACTGGTTGCATGATTTGTTGGGCGTGGAGCAAAAGAGGAAGGTTCGTGAAGCCATCTGGCAAAAGGCACTACGACACAGCCTGCCGGAGGATGGGTATGTGCATTGGTGGGTGAGCTCGGACAACAATTGGAATCAGGTTTGTCATGCGGGCATGGTGCTGGGGGCACTGGTGGCGGGAGATCAAGAGCCGGACCTGGCCCGTCGTATCATTCAACGCGCGGTGGAGAACATCGGGAGTGCGGCCTCGGTTTATGCCCCGGATGGAGCCTACCCGGAGGGGCCGACTTATTGGGCCTACGGCACCACTTATCATGTTCTGTTGGCGGCGGGTCTGGAATCCGCGCTGGGTCATGATGCCGGGGTCACGGCGTTTCCAGGATTTTGGGAAAGCGCGGCCTACATGCAACAGGTCACGACGCCTTCCGGGAGATTTTACAATTACTCGGATTGTCGCAGTCCACGACCCTTGATGCCTGCGCTATTATGGTTTGCGCGTCAACGGAATCAGCCCGCCTGGGCGGAGCAGGAGTTACAGATCATGATGGAGCAGCGCCCGCGGGATTTGGAGGCGCGCTTTTATGCTTTGGGTTTGATTTGGATGCCGGAGGAACTGCCGGGCACGAATCCAACTCAGACCGCTCCCCTGGCTTGGTCGGCGGATGGGCCGAACCCGATTGCGGTCATGCGTCGCTCCTGGACGGATCCTGGTGGAGTTTTTGCCGCGATCAAGGGAGGTTCCTGTTCGATCAATCATGGTCATGCCGATGTGGGTGCTTTTTTTCTGGAGTGGGGTGGACTGACCTGGGCTTCGGAGTTGGGGATGCCGGAGTATTCACAGTTGTTGGTCAACAAGGTGGATTTATGGAATCGTGGACAGGACTCGGATCGTTGGAAGGTGCTGCATTGCCGGGTGCAGACTCACAACGTGCTGCTCTTTGACCAAGCGACTCCGAGGGTGGAGGCTCGCGCGGAAATCGTGGAGAAGGATCTGGATTCGACGGAACCCTCCGTGACGGTGGACCTCAGTGCGTTGTTTCCGGGCAAACACTGTGGACATCGCCGTCGTCTGACTCTGGGCTTGGATGAAGTGGTGAAGGTGGTGGATGAGTTGCAGGGCTTGAGGGCAGGGACGGAGCTGATTTGGAACATGTTGACCCCGGCTCGTCCGGAAATAGTAGGGGAGGAACTGTGGCTGCACCAAGAGGGAAAGATTTTGCGTTTGATCGCCAGGGATAGGTTGGACTCAAGATGGAATATTTTCCCGCTGGATGAGTTGCGACAGCCCTTTGACGTGGTGAATGTGGAGGGAAATTTGGACCAGGGTTGGATCGTGCAGCGTGTGTTCGCGCCTCTGCCGCCGGAGGTCGTTTTGAAGATGGAGCTGCGTTTGGGGCTTAGTTGAGACTGAAAAGTTATTAACAGTTCAGCAAAACAGGCCTTGCTCAACCTGCGGGACACTGCTTGGCTTGACGCATGAAAACGTTATTGCCTGCATTACTGTTATCACTGAGCGGAGTGTTCTTGCTGTCCGTGGAGAGCCGGGGGGCGACCGAGGTGAAGTATCCGGCAGATGCCCCGGTTTGGAATGTGAAGACTTATGGTGCGGTGGGCGACGGCGTGGCGGATGACACGGTGGCCTTTCGTAATGCGATCTCAGCTTCGTTAAATCATGAGGCGCGTTACACGGCCCGAAGGATTGTCTATGTTCCGAATGGCACCTACAAAATCACCGGGACCCTTGAGGCCAAGAACCTGAGCAACCTGTCTTTTTCCAATGGGTGGAGAGCGGGATTTTTTCTGCAAGGAGAGAGTCAGGCGGGTGCCATCCTCAAGCTGGCCAATAACACAACGGGCTTTACTGATCCGGCGGTTCCGAAGCCCATGATCGTGACAGGCTCGGAAAATCCAAACAATTCCAGCGCAGGCAGCGGCAATCAGGCCTTTCGCCACTACATCCGCAATCTGACGGTGGATGTTGGTTCGGGGAATGCTGGGGCGGTCGGGATTGATTTTTTAACCAGCAACCGTGGCGGGATTTATAACGTAACGGTCAAATCGAGTGATGCGAACAAGGCGGGGCATATCGGCATTGCCATGGATCGGTCCTGGCCCGGTCCTGGCATTTTGAACAAGGTGACGGTGGATGGTTTCAAATACGGGATCTCGATGTGGAATCATTTTCAATATTCCATGACGATGGAAAACATCATCTTGAGAAATCAGACCATATATGGATTTCGGATGCAGAACAACGTCGCCACGATCCGTGGACTGCAAAGCAGCAACACGGTGCCTGCCATTTTTGTTTCCTCCAACCAAGCGCATTTGACCTTGATTGATGCGAACCTCAGTGGTGGGTCCAGTTCGGTTCCCGCCATTGATTGTGCGGCACCATTTTACGGGCGCAACATCACCACCTCCGGTTATGCCAAGGCGATTGAAGATCGGGGCAGCAACAACCGTGATGTGGTGCCCAACGGCACGATCAATGAATACCGGAGCAAGGGGGTTTATCGTGAATACAGTGATTCGATTGACGGGGCCATCCGCCTGCCGATCCAGCAAACACCCGAATTTTATGACCCGAATTTCGCCAACTGGGCCAAGGTGGATGGTTCAGCCGCGGATGATCTACCCGCCATCCAAGCGGCGATCGATTCGGGCAAGGCTACGGTGTATTTCCCGGTGGGATCCTACACGGTTTCCAACACGGTGGTGTTGCGGGGTTCGGTCAGAAAATTCATCGGGCTGTGTGCCAGCATTAGCAAATCATCAAGCTTCCCCGCCGGCGCACCTCTGGTTCGCTTTGACGGAGGCAGTGCTGCCAATACGATCATTGAAAACATGGCTTTGTTCGGCGACCTTGTACACAACAGTTCCAAGGGTCTGGCGCTGGTCAATTCCGACATTTATAATGATAATGTTTATTACAACACCAGCGCGGGCACGGGTGATTTTTTCATTGAAGACGTGATTGCGCGTCGCATCCGCGTTAATCATCCCCAAAATGTCTGGATTCGGCAGATGAACTTGGAATTTGCGAGTGAATCCTTTTTCATCAACAACGGGGGGCGGGTCTGGATTTTTGGATATAAAACGGAAGGGAAGAATGGGACGCCGCTGGAAAACAATGGGGGAGGATGGGTGGAACTATGGGGTGGCTTTTTCTATGCGAATGACGGGGTGCCGACGGTGCCCATGATTATCAACAATAATTCGCAACTCACAGCCAACTATCGTGTGAACGGGCCGAATAATTATTCCACTCATATTCGGGACATTCGTGGCAGCACCACGAGTAACTTCACATCCACGGAAGCGTTTAACACCAATAATACGGATCTTTACAGTGGGGCGACTTCCGTTTTCTCCTCCGGCACCACGATAGACTCCACGGGGAGCGTGACCCTAGGCACAAATTTCAGCAGTTACGATTCCGCCCAGGATTTGGTCGGCGGGCTCAGCCTGGGTGCGGGGGGCACGAGCGCCACCTTGACGGGTAACGCCTGGAAAAAGTTCCCCTTGAATTACACCGTGACAGCCAACACGCGACTGGAGGTCACGGTGAGTGGTGCGGATGTGGGGGAAATCATCGGTGTGGCCCTGGATAATGACACCTCGCCAACCAACAATCGCCGGGCCTTTGTGGTGGGAGGCAGTCAATATCCCGAGACAGGCTTGGATCCCTGGAGTTGGAAACGGACTCCGCGTTATCTGGCGGGTGCGGCGGCGACCACCTACGTGATTCCGGTGGGCAGTTTCTTTACGGGCAGTGTGACCTATCTGGGTTTGATTGCGGACGATGACTTCAACGCCACCACGCAGGTGACTTACAGCAACATCAGGCTGTATGAGGCGGCACCGCGCAGCTTCAGTGCATCCGCTTTCAGTGCCTATGACAGCACTCAGGATGGGAGCGGTGGGCTGCCGACCAATCTCAGTGTCAGCACGGATGGAAAAAGTGTCAGCATCAGCGGCAACGTCTGGAAAAAGACGGCCTTGAGTTACAACGTCACCTCCGCCACGGTGTTGGAAGTGACCGTCAACGGATCGGATGCGGGGGAAATGATTGGCATCGCCCTGGACAATGACACCTCACCGACCAACAATCGTCGGGCTTTTCTGTTGGGTGGCAGTGACTACGCGAACACCACTCATAATGCCTGGAGTTGGAAGCGGACGCCGATTTATGCAGGGGGCTCGGGAGCGGTTACTTATGTCATTCCGGTGGGCACTTTTTTTACCGGAACGGTCAGTCAATTGGGGTTGATCGGAGATGATGACGCGAACGGGTCCACCAGCGTGACTTTCAGTAACATTATCTTGAGGAACTAACTTATCCCGATGACGAAGATGGGTAAGAGTTTACTATAAACCAAGAGAAGACTGGTGGGGTCGAAGAAAGTGTTTACCGTAAACACATGATTTTTTCGCGGTTCCACGTGAGTCTTCTGCTGGTGATCCTAAGCGGGGTGTCCGTTATGGGGGCGGACGAGGAGGCGGAAAGTTTTGGCAGCCGAATCCGCACGGACACTTCGTTGATCGGCATCCTTTACGATTTGAAGCAGGATCAGCAACGCAAACCTTTGTCACGGGTGGGATACTTCAAGACCTTGGATGATTTTTTGAACAAAGGTTGGGATGAGGCGGTGTTGAACCGTTTTTTTCGTGCTACTGCGCCTCTCTACACCACCCAGGTTTACATTCCTCCACTCAACGCGGACAAGGCGCCCAAGGCTTTCGGGGTGGAGAAGGTGGTCGAACCCAAGATGTGGCTGGTTCATTACAAGGGACAGGTCATCCCCCCCAAGTCAGGCAGCTTCCGCTTTGTTGGCTACGCGGATGATGTCATCGCGGCGGCGGTCAACGGAGTCACGGTGCTGGCCACCGGGCATCCCAGCGTATTGGAGAGAAAGGCTTTGACTTGGCGAAGCAAGGAAAAGCCGGGAATGCCGGCTTACAATGGGGATTTGGGTTACGGGGACTGGTTTCAGGTTTTGAAGGATGAGCCGATGGATGTGGATTTGATTCTGGGGGAAAATCCAGGTGGAAATTTTTGTGCCTTTTTGTTTATTCAGGAGAAAGGTGTGGTTTACGAAATGAAGGAGGGGCATCCTGTTCTACCGGTGTTTCGCGTGGCGGAGCAGGAGATCCACGTGCCCATACCCAGAGGACAGAATCGCAGACCCTGGCCTGCCTTTGCTCAGGGCAGCCCTGCCTGGAAGGCTTTACAATGAAGAAGAGCGGTTCAAGCAAAAGCCGGGTGATCACCATGCGGGATGTGGCGGCCCGTGCCGGAGTCTCGGTCATGACAGTATCACTGGCTTTAAAAAACAGCCCTCGCGTATCCCAGGAGCGGCGCAAGGTCATTCAGGCACTGGTGAAGAAAATGGGATATCATATCAATCCTCTGGTCTCCCGTTTGTTGTCGGAACTGCCCCGTCACTCGGGGCGTCAGTATCATGAGACTCTGGCCTATGTGACGGCTTATCGGAGTCAACAATCTTTGCAGGATCCTTATTTAGTAAAATTGGAAAAAGGTTTGCAGGAACGGGGTCGGGAACTGGGGTATCAGGTGGAGACCTTCAATGTGGGTCCGGAGCAGGGGCCGGCCAAGCGTTTACAGGAAATTCTCAAGGCACGGGGCATCCGGGGCATCGTCATTGCACCGTTTCGGGATGAGGTGAGACATCTGAGCTGGGATTACAGGAATTTTGCCTGTGTGGCGGCCAGTAAACGATTTACGAAACCAGCCATCGACTGTGTGGTGCCGAATCATTACGCCAACATGTTTCAGTCCGTCCGCAACATGCTGCGTCTGGGATATCAGCGCATAGGATTGGCGGTCAAAAGGGTGGCGTTGGTCAGGAACGAATTTCGCTGGATGGGTGCCTACGCGGCGGCCTTGTTGGAGAGGGAGCCGAGCGGTCCTATTCTGATTCATGAACTTGCTGAGGACGGGTTCAAGTCCTTTGCCCGGTGGATTCAGACTTCGAAGGTGGACGCGGTGATCAGTCCCAATGAGTTTGTTTTTGACTGGATTGAAAAAATGGGATTGAGCATTCCCAGAGACATGGGGTTTGTCGCCCCGAGCTGTGGGGAAAATGAATTTTCCCGACCGGTCTCCGGCATCAATGAACGGGCTTACGATGTGGGCTCGGCGGCCTGTGATTTGTTGGTGGCCAGATTGATCCGGAATGAGATCGGGGTGCCTGACCTGCAAAAAATTCTGGTCGTCCCCGGCACTTGGTCGGGAAATTCTACGCTGAAAACCCAGCCTTGATGGGAAGCCGAAGCAGGATGAGAGACAAGCGGATGATTGCATGTCGTGGGTTCTTCCTGTTGAATCAAGGGGATGTCTGATTTGAGTGCCACGCCTGCAGCCCGGCCCTTTCATGTGATGGTCAAACCCATTGGACCGATCTGCAATCTGGATTGCACGTATTGTTATTATCTGGAAAAGGAAAAACTTTTTCCGCGCGGAGAAAAATTCCGCATGAGTCCCGAGGTTTTGGAGGCGTATGTGAGGCAGTATATCGGGCAGCAGAATGCGCCCGAGGTGACCTTTGCCTGGCAGGGAGGGGAGCCCACCCTGCTGGGGGTGGAATTTTTCCGGGAAGCGGTGGCGTTGCAAAAAAAATATGGTCAAGGCAAGAAGATCAGCAACGCGCTGCAAACCAACGGGACTTTATTGGATGATGAATGGTGTGCCTTTTTCAAGGAAAATGGTTTTCTCATAGGGCTGAGCATTGACGGTCCGCCCAAGCTGCACAACACCTACCGTGTGGATAAGGGAGGGCGCGATACTTATGAAAAGGTGGTGGCGGGGTTGAAGTTGTTGAAGCGGCACGGGGTGGAATTCAACACCTTGACCGTGGCCAACCGGGTGAACACCCGTCATCCGGTGGAGCTTTACCGTTTTTTGAAGGAGATTGGATCGGGGTTCATGCAATTCATTCCCCTCGTGGAGCGGCTGCCGGACGAGGAAGCCAAAAGTCTGGGTTTTGATTTTGCCGCGCCGCCACAGTTGGACCGTGGTCGGTTGCCCGTGACGGAGATGAGTTTGGAGCCGAAACAGTATGGCGAGTTTTTGGTGCAGATTTTTGATGAATGGGTGCGGAATGATGTGGGATCGGTTTATGTGCAACTTTTTGAAGTGGCTTTGGGCAACTGGATGGGCATGGGTGGGGGCCTTTGCTTTTTCAGCGAGACCTGTGGTTCGGCCCTGGCCATGGAGCATAACGGTGATGTTTATTCCTGTGACCATTATGTTTATCCGCAGTTTAAAATCGGAAATGTGCTCAACCAGAGTCTGGGGGACATGGTGGAAAAGCCGGAGCAACGGCAGTTTGGAAGGAACAAGAAGGACAGCTTGCCGCGTTACTGCCGGGAGTGTGAGGTTCGTTTTGCCTGTCACGGAGAGTGTCCCAAGCATCGGTTCATCAGCACACCGGAGGGGGAGCCCGGATTGAATTATCTTTGCGCGGCTTATAAACGTTTTTCAATCACGTGGATCCCTACATGAAACACATGAGCCGGATGTTGAAAGCGCGGCAGTCCCCGCAGGCCATCATGCCGTTGGCCCGGAAATATTCACGCCGACAACTGATCGAACAACTCGGATGAAACCCTGCAACGTGCTCTGGATCAGCCTGGAGGATTGTTCTCCCCGCTTGGGATGTTATGGGGAAGTGGTGGCACGCACACCGAACATGGATCGACTGGCGGCGGAGGGTTGTCGTTACACCCGCGCCTTCAGCACCGCGCCGGTTTGTGCTCCGGCCCGATGCGCTGTGATTACGGGGATGTTTGCGGCGGGGATTGGGGCTCAACACATGCGGACGACACATGTCCATGAGGACGCGGCGCAGGATTTTCCGCCTTATGAAGCGGTTCCGCCTCCGCAAGTCAGGTTGATTCCGGAATATCTGAGAGCGGAGGGTTATTTTGCAGTAACAACGCCAAAACAGATTATCAGTTCAAGCCACCGTTCACAGCCTGGGATCGATGCGATCGGGAGGCTCATTGGCGGTTGCGTCCTGACTCGAAGCAGCCTTTTTTTGCGGTGTTCAATCTGGATGTGACGCATGAAAGCGGGATGTGGCCGGAAAAAGCTCCGATCATTCAGACGGATCCGATGACGGTGAAGCTGCCGCCGTATCTGGTCGATGATATGGCCACGCGGGAAGCGCTGGCGCGTCATTACGATCATCTACAGCAGGCGGATGAGCGGGTGGGACAACTCCTGGCGGAGTTGGAAGAAGACGGGTTGACAGCGGAGACCTTGGTGGTGCTTTGGAGTGATCACGGGGAGGGGTTACCGCGTCACAAGCGTTGGTTGTATGATGGTGGATTGCAGGTGCCGCTTGTGTTGCGTTGGCCGGGGCGGGTGCGGCCGGGATCATGAATGAGGAGTTGGTGAGCACATTGGATTTGGGCCCGACTGTTTTGGCGGCGCTGGGGTTGCCCCGGCCCGCTCATTTGCAGGGGCGTGTGTTTGTTGGCACGGAGCGGGAGCCGGAGCCGGAGTTTGTTTTTGCCACGCGGGATCGTTTTGATGAGCACTACGACGGGGTGCGGGCGGTGAGAAGCCGAGGTTATAAATACATACGCAACCTGTATCCGCATCTGCCTCGTTGTCAGTGGTTGGCATACCAGGACAAACATCCAGCGATGCAGTCTTTGTGGAAGGGGCGACGGGAAGGGAGCTTGAGCGGGGAGCAGGCCTGGTTCTTTGAGGCTTCCCGACCCACGGAGGAGTTTTATGATCTGGAACGGGACCCGCTGGAGTTGAATAATGTGGCGGGATCGTTGGAGTTGGCGGGGGAATTGGAGCGGCATCGTCAGGCACTGGAGGAGTGGATGCGGCGGGTGGGGGATTTGTGGGCGGAACCGGAGGAGCAGATGGTTCGCCGGTTTTGGCCGGAGGGCAAGCAACCTGTTACGGCGTCTCCGTTGGTGTTGGTTTATGATGCCTCCTCTCCCGTGGGCCGTGTGTTCAAGGCAGGATTGAAATTACAGGCGCCGGCTTTGTTCCAGTTTTACTCGGCTACAGCGGGAGCTTCCATCGGCTGGCGTTATGAGGAGGATGCGACGGGGGCCTGGCGTTTGGCTCAGGGTTTGGTGGAGTTGTGTCCCGGAGTGGTGAGAATCGAAGCCAAGGCGATACGAATCGGTTATGCGGAGAGTGCCGTGCAGGCCTGGGAGATGGAGGTAAAGGCGTGAGCTGAGAACTGGCCACTGGTTCTGAGAGGCCCTGCGTTGAGATGATTTAGATCAAGGTTCTGTCGATCAGATTTTGTCTGCGGGAAGCGAGGGGATGTCGGGCCGGCC